>CAZEVZ010000012.1:13801-24182 GCA_964514935.1 uncultured Muribaculaceae bacterium | reverse complement strand
GTTTGATTTAGATTATAATTTCCTTTTCTTGCTTGATTTCTTCTATATAGTCTTTTTTCATCTTCAGTTAATTCGTTATATTCCTTTTCGCTTAGTTCTTGGCGTCTTGTTTGAATGGCAAAGTACGTTTTAGCTAATGCAATAATTTCTTTTCTTGGATCACAATTTAAAACTATTAAGTAACAAGCATATCTAGACAATTTGTAATCTTGAATTTTTCTCCTAGTTTTTGAACCAATATCGACCATTTTATTGGCATCAATAAAATGGTCTAAAGCATTGTAATTACTATTACTGCAATTTTCCATAGCTATTTTAATTATTCCGTGAAAGTTTTGCCATAAAGTATATTTAAGTAATGGCATCAATTCTCTAGCATACCAATATTCCTTGCCATTTTCATCTGTATGTTTTATATTTTCAAAAATACTATTACTAATTTCTAATTCGTTCATTATATTCTTTCCTCCTCATAAATAATATTCGTAAGAAAGATACTGATTTACTTCTTTTTCTTAAAATTAGTGCAGTGTTGATGCAAATAATACCAGGAATTAACTTTATGTAAATAAAAAAAGAAGATTGCTCTTCTATTTAAATACAATAGTATTATTAAGGAATTTATAAATATAATTTACCCCATTTTTCAATTGCTTCAAACCCAAGTTTTTCATACAATTTTGATGATATATCGGTATAATTTATTAAATATATTTCTTTTCCTTCACTTGCTAAATCATAGACCATTTTTTCAATTAACTTTTTTGCTAATCCCTTTCTTCTATGGTTTGGATGAACTATCACCAATGATATTATTGCAAATTTGTCAATTTCTCCATTTGTACAGACATGCGCAACAATTTTATTATTGTTTTTAATTATATAATTTCTGGAAAACTTTTGGGCATATCTTTCTTTTAATTGCCTAAATAATTCATCTTTATCATAGGACGTTGCTAAATCGTCATCTAACATAACTAAATCGGCAATTTCTTTTAAATCCTTTTTTGTTGCTAATTCTACATCTTTATCATCATATGATATATTTGAATCAATCTTGCGGACATAACCGTATTCACATTTATAATTCATCATAAATGGTTTTAATTTTTTTATGATTCTTTTTTCACCAAAAATTGATTTATATTTATTTTGATTTATAAACTCTGCCAATTCTTTGTAATCACAATCCAATTTTTTTGAATAGATGTGAAGTGAGGTTGAATAATTTAACATTGCTAGTTTTACTTCATTGTCAACTATTTGATAGAATATTTTAATTTTGTTATCGATTGTACCATATTTTTTATAATCCATATAGAAATATGGGCATTTATAATAGTCGTTGCCAATATACTCTAGCATATTAAATTCGTTGTTAAATTTTTTTATCATTTTTAATTCTCCTTTTAGTGTAACAAAATATTTATTTATTAGAATTAACATTAAAAAACAAATACTAATAATTAAGGAATCGATATATAGGTTTTTATTCATATCATTTTAAAAGATATTACAAGTGCGCATAAAACTATATATGTGGTGATAGATCAATATATAGATCAATATTATTTATATATAATAGTGAATAAACTTTTAATTGTCTATTTACGGTAAAAATTCAACTTCTAATGAATTATTAACAGCTTTTTTGTGGACTGTATAATGACTTATTATTATCTTAAACATTGATATTATTCTCATGATTCAACGTTAGAATTTCTTTTAGATATTCAATTTACGTCGTATTATTCTTTAACTAATTACTTTTAAATAAACTAACACTTTTTTGACTATACTTTTAATTTTTATAATTATTTTTTTATGTAGTTGAATTTTGGATATATGTTTATCAACTAAAACATCAAAGTTTTCTATGTCTAAATTATCATATAATTCAGGATATTTCTTATCTTTTGAAACACTTTTGATGTATGCAGAATTATACATATGAATGTATTTAATTTTGGATTTTACATAAATACAATCGTCCTTTATTACATTAAATAACTCTTCACCTTTTTGAGAATTTATAATTATTGCCGATGTTCCTTTATCATCATTCATATTTGGATGGAATTTTTTTATACCCCAAAAATCAGCTAATGTAATGTCCGAGTTTCTATAATTATTTTTGAAATGGCAATTATAACAGGATTCTCTAAGACATGAATTTTTCAAAAAAGCTTGCATAAACAAGTCTTTTGAATGCTCGTTAGAATATGTTTTTGTATCGAACAATATTTTTGTTTGATATAAATTCCATCCATGATCTTTATTTCGAAAAGATATGCTTTTTATATTTTCTTTATTTAACTTTTTTTGATATTCCAAGTATTTTTGCCAAACTTTTGGTGAAGGAACACCGTGACATATAATATCCTGAGTATATAGTTTTTCATAGTCCTTCATTAAATATGATTTTAATCCTTCAATTTGACATGATGTACCAGTAAAAAGTACAAATTTATCTTTATTTAAATATTCTTTTACCTTTTTGTATGAATCATTAATATTACTTTGTACATATTTAGACCCCTGTAATTTATTAATGTCTTTTATGTCGTCAATATAAACATGATTTACATTAAAATCTTTATCAAATGCAGCTCCAAAAACAATACCTTTTCTATTAAGTATTTCTTTTGCAAGTAACGAAAATATACCACCTGATGAACTATTGATTCTTTCATTTTTATTTTTGTTCATTGCAGCATATACTTTTTTTTCATAATTATTGATTGTGTTTTTTAGCATTGGACATACTTTTTCACACAATCTACATTCAATACATTTTTCTTTGTCAACCACTGGATACTTAAATCCTTTTTCATCTTCTTGCATTCTAATTGCTTTTTGCGGGCAAATGTTCACACATGCATGGCAGCCACAGCATTTTTCTTTGTTTTTAATTTTTATCATTCACACACCTTCTTTAAATGGAGTTTTACTAATACGATATTGATGATACTTTTTTCATACTCGTTGAAAGAAAAAATGTAAGCCGTTAAGCAATATATTATCGTATATATTCCACCATATATTAGAAATGATATTATTCCATTTAAGCTAGTTAAGTGCATTAGCAGTAAAATCAATCCAATTGGTATAGCAAATGGTACTATTTGTTTAATAATTTCATTCCAAAATTTTAATATGTTTAATTTCAATTCTTTGTAATAATAAATATTGATAACAATTATATTACATATTATTAGTGATATACATGTACCTAAGGCGGCGCCTATAGCTCCCCATTTTTTTGCTAGGAAAATACTAATTACAACGTTAATAATTGACATTATGGCCGTGGAAATTGATTTGAACCTATATTTATTCATCGCCTGCATTATGCTTAATCCTAAATTTTGGATTAAAGGAATACATACGGGAATAATTAACAATATTGCTACATAATATGATTCATTAAAACCAGTTCCTACCCAAATTTTTATAAAATTTTTCCCAAAAAGTATTAACCCACTACACATTAAAAAGATAACATAATTTTGGAGTCTACCAACTTTAATCATTTCATTGGTTAATTCCTCATTCGATACGTTTTTGGTAATTAACTTTGACATTTTGGGAAGTAGCACTCCACTTATTGCGGTACTTAAATTTATAAATAAATGATTTAACGTGGCAGCAACGGAATATATTGATACAGCAATTGTTCCAGATACAGCACCTAAAACGAAATTATCTACAGACCAATTGATTTTATCTACGATTGTCCCAATGAATATCCAAATTGAATATCCAATGACAGTTTTAAAAATCAATTTATCAAAACCCATATATTTAGTGCTTACCTTTAATTTTGATGTGCAAAATACATAGTTAGCTAGCAGTATTGAAGCATTAACAATGGTTATAACTATGCACATTGCGATTGATTTATATCCGATAAATAAAAGTGGAATCATAATTAAAGGTTTCATAATTGCGCCAATTATTGCAATTATTTTTTGATACACAAATTTTTCATATGCACTTATTATTGAATTATAGATACTAAACGAAAAAGTAATCATTAAATTAAATGATAAAATTAACATCATTGTTTTCATTTTTTGTATTTCTATTGCCGTCATGGTATTACCAAAAATGTTATTTACATTCAAATACATAATTATTCCTAAAAATGCTGCTGTTATACCAATTGCAATAAAAACAATTTTGAACATTCCATGAAGTTTTTTTTCTTCCTCATATTTTTTTTGTTCTCTATATTTAGCAGTGTATACTATTATAGCATTGCCAAAGCCAAGATCAAGTATAGTCAAATAGCCTATAATACTTGCCACTAATGAATATAATCCATATTCAGATTGACCGAGCATTTTTATCAATAATGGTGTGTACAACAATTGGATCAATGTATTAACTATTATTGATAAATATGATAACATAGCACCTAATTTTCTTTGCCTACCATCTTTCACAAACTTACTCCTTTACTAAACTTACTTATTTATATCTAAAGCCTTTTCTAAAAACTTTTTGCTCTTTTCTCTTTCTTTTTCTAATATTTTATATGCTTCGGTATAATCATGTTCTAAATTTTCTTTAGTAATATTTATGCCATTATATCTTCTGTTTTCTAGTTTAAATTTTGAAAGTAGTGTATCTATTCTACTGTTCATGCTTTCCATATTGGAATTGTCTCTATCAAAAACGACAAATGGTCTATTATATAAAATCGCAAATACACTAGAATGAAATGAATCTGTACATATTAAAAATGCATTTTTCTCTAAATACAAAAATTCACTTGGCCCACTTTCATAAAATGGGCAGTTTTTATCTAATATATTTATTATTTCACAATTATATTTTTTGGCAATCTTTTCAATTTCTATTTTTCTTTCATTTGATAAATTACCTAAAAAGTAATTTAAAATATATTTTTTGCCATGCAATTTATTTATTTGCTTAGGTTTGTGGATAATTTTATCCCACTCTATGTTAGTCAAAAGCATTGTTGGGTCTACTAATACTTCAACGTCTTTTCTTTCGATTAATTCCTCTACTATTTCTTTTCCTCTATTTTCACGGACGGAAATATATTTAAAATTATTTAGTCCCTTTTTATACCTTAATTCATGATTTTTAGGGATTAAATTTACACCAAAGCTTGCACTGAATGCAATATTATTAACAGCCTGGCAATCTTGCAGTAAATATATAGAATCATTGTTAAAATAATTATAATTCCAAACTTGATCAGAACCAACAATTAAATAATCATATAATTTTGCTATTTTTTTAATATCATTATTAAAAATTAAATTTTTCTTTATATTTAAATACTTGTTAAAACGCAAAAAATATTTTCTTCTTTTATGATATAGAAAATTATCTTCAATTTTTCTTTTGACATATCTTGCTAATTGTCTGACATTGGTATCTTTATATGGATTAGTTATCCATATTGTTTCAGCATCAAATTTTAATTTACTAATACAATTTATAGTTGCATAATGCTGTAATTTGTTTCCATAATTATCATTACCAGTTAAGGTTATAATTCCGATTTTTAACATAACTTCACCCTTTACACTTATAATAGCCACAAATTTATATTTTACTTGTTAATCATTTTTCACCATTAATAATTAATTTTAAGTAATAAATAAGTGGCAAATAATTGATAATAATATATTTCATTTGTTGCTTATGATTTAAGTTTTTAAAAACTAAGGATTTTTTATATTCTCGATAATTTTTAATATATTTATCAAATATTTCTTTAGAATATGTTTTATTTTTTTTTGCTAAATGTTTCATTCTTATAAAAACAGTTATATAATCTGCTTTTAAATGGTCAGATATTATATTTTCATTATTTAATATATTAATTTCTTTTTCTCTAACATCCAAATAAGAAAGCTTTTTTAAATTAAATGCAGACTTGCTTGCACCAGTATTTAACTGAACATAATGGTAAAATTTGTTATTTATATATTTTATTTTAAGTTCTTTATTATAATAAAATATATCATAATTGAACAAATCATCCTCCAATACCATATACTCCCTTTTAAAGCGAATGTTATTGTTTACTATTATATTTCTTTTAAAGATTTTATTACATGAGTAACCTTGAATTGAAATATTTTTATACAATTCAATTGGATAATTCTTTCTTTTAATAAAATAATCATTATGATTAAATTCTTTAATTTCCTCATAGTTTTCATTTTCAAAATGCAAATTACAAATTATTATATCCAAATTATTTTTTATTGCTTCGTTCGTCATTTTCTCTATCATATCGTTTTCAATATAATCATCAGAATCCACAAAACTTATATACGCTCCTGTTGCATTATCTAGCCCTACATTTCTAGCAGTGCTTACTCCCTTGTTACTCTGATGAATTACTTTAATTCTTCTATCGTTTTTTTTATAATCATTACATATTTTTAGAGAATTATCCGTGGAACCATCATCAACTAAAACTATTTCTATATTTAAATATGTTTGATTGATGATTGATTCCAAACACTTTTTTAAATACTTCTCTGCATTATATACTGGAACTATCACAGATACTTTACTTTTTTCCATTTTATCTAACCTCATTTTTATGATAAATATTAAAATTTAAAATATTATAAAAATTATTTAAATACAAAAAATTTAATTCCACACAGATCACCTCGAGATATTTCAATAAACATTATTGAAAACAACATTATATAGTACAAGATGTTTTGTTTTTTTACCTTAAATCTTGTTGCCGACATTCTTTCATAATTAAAACATTCCATTATTATAGGCAATCCCATCATAATAATTACTCTACTATATCTTCTAAATATTGTATATTCGATAAATCCAAATACAATGTCTAAGATTAAAATTATAAAAAACAATTTTCTATAATTACTAGGGATAGTATTTTTTATTAATTTACTATTTATTATATAAATATATATGATTAATGCTATTTGAATAATAGAAGATAGATATGCCCAAAAATAATAAAAAACAGTGTGGTCGAGATAATTATTTGCTTTATTAGTAGTTGCCTCGATGATGGTATTGCCGTATTTTATGGTAAATAATAAGAGTAATATAAAAATTATGTAATTAAATATTCTCGTAAGAATATTCTTTTCTTTTTGAAATAATAAATAAATTAATCTGATAAATACTAGAGGCACGACAGCATTATGAAAGCCGATGGCAAGCAAGTAAAATATTATATCAGACAATATTGTTTTGTTTTTAAAAAATTCTCTATAAATACAGAAAAAGAATAATGTAAATGAACACATTGATCTAAATCCACTGACCACTTCTACATATTCACCAATAAATATGTAAACCAGAAACGCATTGGCGATTGAAAAACCATTTATATTACGATTTTTTGCATAGTCGTACAATATATAACAAATGATTGAGTAGTTTATTATGCAAGAAAAAACTGATATAAGTTCAATAATACCTATTTTGGAAATAAGATAATAATAGGTATGTGTGGTATATATAGAGGTAGTTTTTAGTATTTCTATATATTTTTCAAAATTCATGCCTACGTATCGATTTTCATACATTATTCTTAATCTTGTTAAATCAGAGGATAATTGTGGTATATAAAAAAAACTTAATAAAGATAATATGATTACAAAAGTTACTAGTGTTTTTTTAATAACTTTATAATCATTTGTTTTTGATAATTTAATTGCTGTAATAAATGTTATCGTTAAAAAGATAGCTATCGATATGATTCTTTCTGCTATATACATAAAATCACCACCATCTATTTGGAAATTACGTCAATACATTTCTCCAATAATTTAATTTTATTTTTAACTTTAAAATTTTCTTGTGCATATGTTATACACAATTTAGACATTTCATTTCTTAAGATTTCATACTTTGTCAATTTTTCAATCCAATAATTGATATCGTTTTGGTTAGATACAACACCTCCAACAAAATATTTTACTATACCAACATTAGTGCAAATATACGGTATTCCGCAAGCCATAGATTCTACGATTGACATTGGATATTTTTCTGATTTGCTAGTCATTAAATATAAATATGCATTTGAAACATAAGAAGAAACTAAATTCCTATCAACATCATATAGCATTTTAATTGGCTTTTCTGTTGGGGTTAATCCAAATTTGTTTCTAAGCGTGATTATTTCTCTATCTAACATATTGTAATAACTATTCTTATTTGAACCAATTAAAACTAAACCAATATTTTTATCAATATCACTTTTTAAAAACTCTTTTATAGCAAGTTTTTGATTTTTATTATCATCATAGTTAGCTACATATATTAAGTATTTATCAAATGGTTTTTCAAATTCTGGTAATGTCTTTTTTTCAAAGAATTCATCGTCTGCTGCATTTTCTATTATTATTGAATCAATATTATATTTTTTCTTAAAGAAAATGTTACCATAATCTCTTTCGTGCAATTGAGTAACAACATTATATTTTTTAAAGTATTTGCCATTTAAATTGTAATACAAGGACCATCTAACTTCTTTCCATAATTTATTAACAACACTAGTTATACTGCTAAAATTAACCTTGTGAAATTTGAAGTCAAACATACCATGCATATATAGTATTTTCTTACATTTATATTTTCCAATGTTTTTTAAAATGACATCGGTAAAAACATTTTGAGTACAAACATTTATCATAACATCGCAGTTATTTGCTTTGTCGTCAATTAACATTTTATATTCTTTCTTATTACCAATATAAAATCCAAATTTTGTGTATAAGTTAATTCTTTTTATTTTAACTCCATTATACATTTCTTCTGGATTATTAACTCCTTTATTAGTAGTTATAACCGTTACTTCATTTCCTTTATTAGCAAGTCCCTCTGCTAAATATTGGGTTACTTTTTGTACGCCATCTTTTCTTGGATAATAAGTAGGAACTGTTATCAGTATTTTCATTGTTAACTACTTTTATTTGATAATATTTTTTTAACTTCTTGAGTTCTTTTTATTCTTCTTTTGATGCCTAAAAAATTAATCTTAATCCATTTTAGATCAGGTTTATATTTAGAAGGAAATAAGGTGTTGATATTTTTTTTATCAATATCAAAGTAATCAATAAATCCATTGTATTTAATAATAAATTTATCTAAATTGATTACATTATTTAGCATTTTCCTTTTTTGAAAATGTAAATATGCATATTCGGTCTTTTTTAATTCTTTATTTTCAATATGATAAGCAATTATTTTGCCATTATCGAATACGAATGCTTTCTTAAATTTATCGTGAGTAAATTTGCCATTTTCAAATTTTGATACTCTAAAATTTTCTTTTCTGCAAGTAACATCAGCGACATTAATCTGATAATCATATATTTTTAAGCCATTTGTTTTGAAAATATTATTAATCCCATAATCACCAATTTCATCAAAAGCGAAATTTTGGCTACTTGAAAGTATGTCAGCGTAATCTATAGTATCCTTAATTTTACTCATAAACATTTCGTTGATATTTTTATTGTTTCTATACATGCAAAAATGGCCCATGTAGGAAATTTTGTCATAGTCCTCTAAATTTTTAGGTAAATATTGCTTTAAATCGCCAAATATTAAATCTAAATCACAATAACCCCAATAATTACAATTGTCCAAATATTTAGAAAATACATAACCATATGTAGGTTTAAAATCACATAATTTATATGGTGTGCGCAAATTTATCTTAAAATCAAATTTGGACTGTATTCTATTTTCTAATTCTTCAAAAGACAAATATATTATTTCAACATTTTCTGGCAGTTTAAATTTACTTTTATCATCGGTAAATATTATAAATTTAAATGAATCGTTATATGAACAGGATTCTAGCCACAAATTAAAATTGATAGGTAATTTCCCAAAATAAGGGGAAAATATTATATATTTATAATTTTTATTCATATTGTAAATTCTCCTTAGAAAATTATTATCTCCAATAGGCTTTCATTTTATGATTCGAAATTCTTTTTTCTTCTGGTGGCAATTTCATATAATCTCCAAAAATACCAGTGAGCATTTCATCTATGTTTGATGAAATCATCAATTTACTTTTTTCAAATTCTATATCTTTAAATGATTTAAAATGTTCAGCATTTAATATTTCGCTTTTAAAACCATTAACTGGACAATTACTTATTATATGATTATAATTTCGATTATTATATTTATGGCATATTTTTTTATAATGAGAAAGCAATTTTTTCTTACCAATAAATTTTGCTAGTAAAGAAGCAATGAATATTGAATGACTAGGAGATAGAATAATTGAATACTTATATAATTATGGCTATATTAAAGATATTAGTGATATTTATATATTAAATAACCATAAAAAAGAATTAACTGAATTAGA
>CAZEVZ010000012.1:0-13791 GCA_964514935.1 uncultured Muribaculaceae bacterium | reverse complement strand
TACGACGGATTGGAAAACTAAGTTCAGGAGTATGAGTACCAATAAATTTTGCTAGTAAATATCTTAAAAATAAAATGCCACGATGATCTTTTCTTGTTTTATCCCAAGATAATCCAGCCATTATTTTTTTCCAAAATAATATTCGATAGTAGTGAATAAATTGTAAAATATTGTTATCAGGAGTATTATTATATTCGAAAATGTCAACAAATGCACCATAGTTTTTGATACTTTTGTAACCTAATTCAATTACTTTGGTCTTCTTATCAATTAGTTTCATAAATGGATAATAATTATCAGGCGCATTTTCATCTAGTAAAAAGTATCTATCATTATCTATTTTTTGTAAGATTCCTTTTAATTTTTCATAATTATTATGATCTAGGATAATATCAATATCATCATCCCACGGAATAAAGCCTTTATGTCTTAAGGCGCCTATTGCTGTGCCCCCAATTAGCGAATACTTGATGTCATTTTTTCTACATATTTCGTCTAGGTATTTCATAATATCAAGTAATATTTTTTTATATTCTTCTAAAGATATTTCTTTCAAAAAGAGCCCTCCTTTTTTCTGAGTATTTTTTTATAGAAGTACATTCTGATTTTTTTAGGTATATTTGAAATAACGTAACGTATAAATATATTTTTTTGATATTCAAACCCATTTATTAACCCAATATTCTTTATTGCTTTTTGAAAGTTTAAAATATACTTGTTATATTTTTTTCCACCACGTCTTTCAATCATACTTAATCCAGCTCTAACTTGTAATAAATTTTCTTGAATATTATAAAAAGAGCAACCATCTACTGCCATTCTGCACCATAGATAATAATCTTCAAAATAAGGCATATCAATGTAACTACCTACCTGGATAACTCTATTTTTCTTATAAATGACACTCATATGATTAAACGGATTTCTCTTTTTCATCATTTTTAATATTTCGTTATTATTTTCCGGTACTATTCTATGTCCTGTGATAGTTGTCATTTTTTCATCATATTCAGCTATGTTAGAACCCAACATATCTATTTCTGGATGCTGTTCTAAATAACTTATTTGCTTTTCAAAACGATTAGGTATCGATATATCATCTGAATCCATTCTGGCAACATATTCATATTGACAATATTTTAATCCTTCATTGAGTGCCTTACCTAATCCCATATTTTCTTTTAATTTAACTATTTTAAAACATTCATGTTTGTTCTTGTACTTATTTATGACGTTGTCTAATTCTTCATTTAACGGTCCATCTTCAACTAGTACTACTTCATTTGGCTTTAATGTTTGATTAAATATACTATCTAATGATTCATCAAGATAGGATGGATTTTCTTTATAATAGACTGACATGAGTACTGAAAATTTTGTTTTATTCATGATTTTCTATTCCTTTGTTTTTCGTATTTAAATCACTTAATTCATTCTGTATCGTACTCTTACCGGCATCGGCACCACTACCAGTAAATACACATTTGATAGTTAAAAAGATAATTTTAATATCCTGTCTTAACGAATAATTTTTAATATATTCTAAATCATATTTAATCTTATCATGAATGGTAATATTATTTCTACCATTTACTTGAGCTAAACCAGTTAATCCTGGCCTAACATCGTATCTATGTCTTTGAATTTCAGTCATATTATCGTAATATTCAGGTATCCAAGGTCTAGGTCCAATGAAACTCATATCACCTATTAAAATGGAATATAATTGTGGTAATTCGTCTAAAGAAGTTTTTCTTAATATTTTACCTACTTTCGTATGTTGATCTGCTTTAGAAAAATCACGGACATTATTATCAGCAACCATCGTTCTAAATTTATAAATATTGATTATTTTTCCATATTTACCGGTTCTTTTTTGTTTAAATATTACTGGACCTACACTATCTAATTTAATAGCAATAGCAATTATCACCATTATAGGTAGAGCAATTATCAAACCTAATAAAGCAAGTATTCTATCTGAAAAGAATTTAATACCAGCAAAAGTTTTAATACGTATTTGTTCATATGCACTTCGATGGTTTAAATTCCCATCGACATCGACATATTTATAGATATATTTTTCATTCATACTACAACATTACCTTTCAGGAAAAAAGATTTATTCAATCTTTTATTTTTTTCTATTTAAAACTAAACTAATCATCAATACAGTAACTAAAACGATACTTATAATAATCCATTTTCCTTTATAATGATCATCTTCTTCGAAGATACTTTTATCAATTGCTATCTTTTCTTCAGCCTTTTTAATATTGACATTGATCGTATACTTCTTTTCTTCATTACCATTTTTAACGGTAATAGTAATTTTATTATCTTTTAAGTCAGCTATTTTTTGATTAGATATTTCAATGTTAGCATTTTCATCTTCAGGGATTGCTTTTAAATCAAGTTCAGCAACCTCTTTATCGATTTCTACATCGTATTCGTAAACATCAGCTTTTAATTCGATATTGACCAATTTTGATTCAATTTTTGTAAGTAAAGCAGATTTAGGTTTTTCTTTTTTAGGAGTACCTACTTTGACATTGATATTCTGATTTTCTAAATTGATTGTATTACCGTTTGTAGTTTTTGCGGTAGCGGTATGAATGTTGATGGTACCTGCCGTGTCACGGGCATCATTTACGACATTGATATTGATTGTTCCTATCGTAATTTTACCAGTTTTAGCCGTATCAAATATTATTTCATGGGTAATGCTATTGGGATTGGTATCATCAAAATCGCTAGCTGGAGTAAAATATGCGGGAATATCATAAGTCGAATACACCAAAGTAAAGGTAACACTTATTATTTCACTCTCGGTATTCGTATACAATTCTATGGATTGATTACTGCCCTTTTCAATTGTTACTTCATTTTTACTTACTGATAAAGCATTAACTTTCATCAAAGGAATTACTAGTAACATTAGCATAATAACAAAATAATTTATTCTTTTTTTCATAACTACCACTCACCTATTATCATTATATAAAAAATGTCGAATATAGTCAATAATTAGGAATGGTTTTACATGAAAAATTCGAACGTAAATACCAACATTTAAAAATGCGTCTATTATTATAACACCTTTTTGATATATTACAAGTAAAATATAAATTTGGAAAAAAATACAAAAAAAATACTAGGAAGTTTTGCTTCCTAGTTTTCTGCTTCTTCCAACATTGTAGTAATAAATATCCCATATCCTTTATTAGTTTTGTCCACAACAACAAAGTTTACTGCTCCAACTATATTATCACCTTGGATAATTGGACTACCACTCATTCCCTGAATGATACCGCCAGTTTTATCTAATAAATTTTTATCAGTTACTTCAAAGAGAATATTTTTGGTATTTGAATTATTATTGATTTTTAAGATATTGATGTTAAAAGCTTCTACTTTATCACCATCAATTACTGTTAATATTTTGGCTTCGCCGAGGTTTATTTCATTGGGTTTTGCTACTTTATACATTTTTGATTGAGGAAGTGTGCTCGTATAGTTACCAAATATTCCACTTGTGGTATTTTCTATTACTTCACCAAAGACATCGGCAGAATTACTTCTGGCATTTTTTTCACCAGGATTACCATCAGTACTTTTAGTAATTCCTGTAACAGTTGAATAGAAAATAGTTCCAGTATCTGATTCAAATTTACTTTTCGTTGATTTTTCTAGTATTTCATGACCTAAAGCACCAAATGTTTTAGTATTCGTATCAATATAAGTAAGTGTAGCTACTCCTCTTATGGTATCTCTAACATATAATCCGGTGCGATATTCATCGTCTTCTTTATATAGATTTATTCTTGTCGTATATAAAGAACCATTTCTTTTATATGTTATTAGTACATTTGAATGACCAATCTTATTGATAATAGTTTGCATATTACCAACCGATGTGACATCGTAATCGTTGATTTTGATGATTTTATCGCCTAAATTTAATTCGGTTTCTTTTAGGGCATTATAACCATCGATGTTGTATGAACCGACGACGATAACATTGTTTGATTTTAGTTCGATTCCGATGTTTTTACCACTTGCCATTATATAATCGGAGTATGCATATACGGATAAGGGAAAAAGTAAGTAAATAGAAAGCAAGAAAAGAGTAAATTTTTTCATAGTCTATCACTCCTTAAGACTACACTTATAATGTGGTCGAAAAAGAAGTAAATATGAGATGTAAAAATTGGTCTATGGTGTTTTATTTTTGGTAAATTTTAGAAAAAAATGATAATATATGCTTTTTCTCATTTACTATTACATATTATTATTTTGGTAACTTTTTAAATGAATATAACTATTATTTATAACTATTATTTTAACTCATCAATCATTTGTTTTTTAATTCTATCTATATCTGTAAAAAACAAATTTATACCTTTAGATTTTAATTTTATTAAATATTCAAAATTTTGTAGTATTTCATCTTTTAATGATTCAACAACTTTAGCTGGTTTACCATTATCAAGTAAATGTGCATGATCAATATATTTTTCTAAAGTAGGAAAAGCATTTTGCAATAGGATAACTGAATCTTTGCCTAAAATTTCTCTAATTAGTATAGTATCGCAGCGACCATATCTTTTCATTTTATTATCTATAATTTTCCTATATTTTTCAACTTTACTACTTAATGGAATAAACCATAGTATATCCTTATCTTTAATAGTAAAGTATGTTGGACGTTTTTTTCCACGTTCATGGTTTGACATTAAATTGTCATCATTTACAACATCAAAGTAATCATCTTTTATATGATATAAATAACCTGTTTTAATTTTCATGGACTATCAGCTCCTATACATAATTTTATCACGAAATAAAAGAAAACTCCATTATATTAACAGAGTTTTCAAACATTTTCGTTCGGGATAATTTATTACTCGCACCACCCGAGAGCGAGAAACATTGTCGTCTGGGATAATTTATTACTCGCGCCACCCAGGAGCGAGAACATTTACATATTATTGCACTTCTTCAAATGCAACAATAATATACTATATTTTATGCAAAAAGTCAATACTTGGCATAAAATATAAATGTTTTTATATATTATTATATGTAAATTTATTATTTTTAATCCTATATAATTACATATATGTCATGATAATTGTCTATTCTTTCAAAATGTAGTAATATTTATGCTTTTTCTCATTTACTATTACATATTATTTAATGGTGATAAGATGTTATCTTCATTTATACTTACTACTTTAGCTGGTTTAGCGACACTTTTAGGAACAATTCCTATTTTTATCAAAATTAAAAATAAAGATCGAATTATCGGTGTTGCTTGTTCATTTGCTTCGGGAGTTATGATATGTGTATCGGTTGTCGATTTAATACCAGAAGCAATCCGATATTTAGAGGTTAATTATTCGGGAATAATCGTGGTTGTTTTAGCTTTTATTTTTATGACAATTGGGATTATTACTTCCTATTATCTAGATAAATTAGTAGATAATACAAGTAAAGGAAGCAATCTTTTTAAAGTTGGTATTCTATCGATGATCGTCATTATTTTACATAATATTCCCGAAGGAATTGTGACGTTTATTGTCAGCGAAAAAAATTTAATACTAGGTATTTCGATATGCCTAGCAATTGCCCTACATAATATTCCCGAAGGTATAAGTATAGCGGTGCCTATCTTCTATGCGACGGGAAATAGAGCTAAGGCTATTGGCTATACATTTTTATCTGCGCTATCCGAATTATTTGGGGCAATATTAACGTATCTCTTTTTGGGAAAATACATAAATGATACTTATCTTGGTTTAATTCTTAGTTTTACAGCCGGCGTAATGCTCTGTATTTCACTAGAAAGACTATATCCTACGGCAAGTAATTACGATCGTAAGTTATCGAAGATTGCTTTTATAATCGGGATGATATTCATGTTAGTTAGTCTTCAATTAAATAGCTTAATCGCTTGAATAGCCCTTTGATTATCTTTCTGGCTATTTTGTTACCATGATCACTGATACCATACATCAAATCAGTAAGTTTACTAGTGTAATCGACTTCTTCATAAGTTAGATAGTCTTTGATATCAATTTCACGATTATTTTTAACATCATCTTCAAATTCTTTAATTTTTTGATTAGTCAGTAATGTTTTTTCTTGAACATGATATTCATAATAACCACTACTAGCTACGTAGTAGCAGGCAATATAGATAATGATAACTAGTGCAACAAGATATTTAAAATGTTTACTCTTAATGGTTATCACCCACAAACTTTGTCAAAACATCGCTAATGGCGTTTATGGTATTCATTACTTCTTCAATATTGTTATCAACTCCACCGACTTCAATTAACATGGCATTGGGTGAAACGTCTTGGTTATAGATGCCATTGACATTGATGCCTTCTTTTTTATATACTCCTCTACTCAATCCAGGATAAGATTTATTAAATAAGTCATTTAGTTCATTGGCCAAATTTAAATTTTTTTGGTAATTGTCATGTTCTAAGCCCACGACAAATAATATTCTGGCATAACTTTTATTATTTATTTTGATAAACGTCAAATCTTTTCCTACCGAATCACGATGAATATCGATAAAATACTTTAGACTTGGATAGGCATTTTGTTTATCCAAGATAAAGATCCGACTGGCTTTATAACTCGCTGAATAATCCCAGTTATTTAGTTCTAAAAACTCGGTCATATTGGTATCTTCAACAATTGAGGATATGCCATTATCATTTAATTTTTCTTTAAGGAGATAACTAGCCATGAGGACGTTGGGAGTTATGCCATAGATAGATAGATTATCACTATTATAATTTTCTAATTGATGGGAATTATATATATAGACGATGGGATTTTTAATATCTACTTTATTGGGATCACTGATATAAGAACTAATTCTTTTTAATTTTTCTAAATCTTCCGTACTATCTTCTTCGTGAGGAGTATAGCCGATAAGGGTGTTATTGAATAGACTAGCGGGTTTGGTAAGGTCAATTTTTAAAAGATAATTTAAACTGCTATTGATAATTTTAGGTAGTTTTTCTTCTTTTGCTAGATTGGCAGGACCATTATTTAATAAAAAATTGATAAATGCTTCATTGGTATTGTTGCCGATGCTTTTAAATGAATAATAGAAAGTATAGGCAAATACGAGATAGATAATGATTATTAAAAAGAGGTATTTACATTTTTTCTTTCTCGGTATCTTTCGTAATTTCATTCTTCCCATATAGATCACCTAGTATATTATATATTATGATATTTAATTTATTTGTCGATGTAAGGCACTATTGATACTTTTAGCAATTAAATTACTAAGTTTATCAATTAAAAAATCTATTTCAGTCGGAGTAACTATTAAATTTAGATTGGTATTATCTAGTACTTCCCCAATTAGACTACGTTTTTCACTATCGTTTAGAGAACCGAATAGCCCTAGTAAATTCATCTTCTCTTGGTTATTTAGTTCTCGATCTTTGATTTTATTTAAATAATTACTTTTTCTAAAAGATAATTTATTAGTACTTTCATTTTCTTTTATATATGAAATATGTTTTATTAAATAATCTAGAGTATCGTAGACGATTGTCGATGATAAGACTACCGTAGGTACACCAATGGCAATTACGGGAATGCCGATTGTTTTCTTACTTATTTCCATACGATTATTGCCGATACCTGAACCTGGATGTATTCCGGTATCGGTTACCTGAATCGTTTTGTTGATGCGCTCGATGGAGCGAGAAGCCAAGGCGTCGATAGCGATAATAAAATTTGGTTTGATTTCTTTGACTAATGATTTAATTATTTTAAATGATTCGATCCCAGTCGTAGCCATTACCCCTGGTGCAAAACAGGATACATTTCTAAAACCAGGACTGATACTACCTAGACTAAACATGTGGCCAGTAACGATGACATCATCTAGGACTTTGACACCTAAACTATCGGGAGTTGATGAGACATTACCAAGACCAATAATTAGACAAGTATCATTTTCATTTATATTATTTATTTTTAAAATATCTTCGATAATCTCTTTTAAATATTTACTTACTTTACTATTAGCTTCACTATCGGTAATATCGTCAAATGATAAGGTAATATAATGGCCATCTTTCGTAGTTTTCGTAATTGTCAGGCCATCGATATTCTTTTCATCGTGAATAATATTATCGTTATCGATTATCAAATCAGTTCGTAAATTATATTTTGCTAAATCAATCTTTCCCATATTATTTATTCCTCTCTATATTTATATTTTTTCCAAAAAACGCATATTTTATTTGCAATTTTAATATTTTTTTGATAAAATGTTATTTAGTTATTGGAAGGAGATGAATTTAAATGGCAAATGTTAAAAATGCAAAGAAAAAAATTAAGCAAATTGCTAAAGTTACCAAGGCAAATGAACAATTAAAGTCTACCGTTAAAAATGCAATTAAAAGAACTGATAAGTTAGTAGCTGCTGGTAAGAAGGAAGATGCTGAAAAGAGTTTAAAATTAGCGATTAAGAGTTTAGATAATGCTAAATCTAAAGGACTTGTACATAAAAATAAAGTAGATAGAGAAAAATCTCGTTTGACTTTAAAAGTAAATAAAATGGAAACAAAATAAAAGAAATGATTATTAGTGAATATATTCATTTCTTTTTATTTTTCGTAATTTATTATTTTCATTTATAATATTTTTACTTGGATATATTTCTTTCAAGGCTAATTGGTAGTCTTTAGTAAAACCATAGTCTATTAGGAATTGATAAAATGATTTTACTTCTTCATATTGATATAATTTACATGAAGTATCGATTATGTTGTCAATAGATTCCAGATTAATTTTCTTTTTAGTACTTAGAATACTTTTTATAAATGGCTCTTTTAAGAAGTATGTCGATTCAGTCAGCAATTCGCTAGCAGTTTCGAAATTGTCTTTTAGTGACAATTTTAAGACTAATTTTTGAAATTGTTTAGGTATATTATAGTTATCAAAAATACTGGATACCTGATTTTGATCAATAATAATTGTTTTTTCTTGAGTTGTTTTAGCATATATATCACTAGCTGGGGCAATTAGATAATAATTTTTATGCTTTTTCATAAATATTCACCTCTTTAGTTATTGATAATATCTTTGATTACATAATTAGCACATAGTATGCCGGCTACGCTAGGGACAAAAATTAAGCTTGATAAAACATCTTTTCTAATCGGTGCTTCTGTCGATGAGACGACCATTATTTTGGTATTAATATGTTTATCTAGAACGTATTTTCTAAGTATTTTAGCTAGTGGATCGTAACTAGTTTTTCTAATATCTGTTATTGTCAGCTTAGTGGGATCTATTTTATTGGCAGTTCCCATTGAAGCAATCAATTTGATGTTATGTGCTAGTGAATAATCGATAAGTAATTTTTTAGTATTAACTGAATCACAAGCATCGATGATATAGTCGATATGATTGTTTTCTAGAATATTTATTGTCGTTTCATCTAAAAAGGTGCATTTGGTTACAACAGCGATTTGGGGATTTATGCTTAAGATTCTTTCTTTGGCAACATCGACTTTGTACTTACCTATGTTATCACGATTAGTAATAATTTGACGATTTAGATTGCTTTCGTCGATTTTATCGTAATCGATCAAGATAAACTTTTGAATACCGCTACGGGCAAGTGATTCTAGAGCATATCCACCTACACCGCCGAGACCGACGATTAGGACGCTTTTAGCTTTTATCTTTAATAAATTATCTTCTCCAAGAAATGATATTACTCTTTCAAACATTACATTCCTCCACAAATTGAAAGAGATAACGTTAATTATCTCTTTTTTTAATGTTTACCCAAAGAACCGATACTAATGAAGATAAAACCCGCGCCTTAACACACAGGTGGTAAGTCACCATCCAATAATTAGGATTCTTAATTTAATTAAGCCTTCGACACATATTAGATTTTAGACTCCCTAAATATATCTTTGTCGGTTTTATATTATAGTTGTCGTATCCTTCAGGTATTTTAATTATATCATTATTTTTGAAAGATGACAATATTTTTATTCAATTCTGTTGTAAATTCTTGTTGTAATTCTTTTAATCTTTCTTCACTTGTTGCTTCGAAACGCATCGTAATGTTTGGACCGGTATTAGATGCTCTAACTAGGGCAAAGCCATCAGCAAATTTTGCTTTACAACCATCGATGGTTACGGTGTTATAACCTTTATTTTGGCTATATGTAATCATATTATCGATTATTTTAAATTTTGTTTCATCGGTTACTTTGACTTTTATTTCTTCGGTTGAATAATACTTATTGATGCCGTCGAGTAAGGTATTTAATGGCCTATCTACGTGGGATAACAATTCGATTAGACGTATACCGGCATAGATTCCATCATCGTAACCTGGCCATTTGTCACGGAAATAGACATGACCAGATAATTCGCCACTTAAAGGATAATCGCCATTGGCTGAAGCGGCACGAGTATAGGAATTACCGGTACGATATTCGATTGGTTTAATACCTAGTTTTACTAGTTCATCTTCTAGAGCTTTGGTACATTTGACATCGAATAAGCATTCTTTTTTGGCTACTTTATCATATAAATATCTCCACATAATAATCATAAACTTATCGGTTTCAATCATATTGCCTAAATTATCGATAAAACCTACTCGATCGCCATCGCCATCGTAACCGATACCCAAATCGGCTTTGGTTTCTAGCACTTTAGCTTTTAACATTTGCAAATTATCGTAGATACAGGGATCGGGGTGATGATTGGGAAAACGACCATCAGAGGTATCACAAATACCGATGGCTTCAACATCTAGTTTAGCAAACATTTTACCTGCAATAATACTGGTTGTCCCATTACCACAATCGTATATTACTCGTATTTTTTTATGGCCGAATTTTAATTTATCAGTTACTAAATGGATATATTCGTCTTCAAAATGGACATCCTTAATTTGGCCAGTGCCACTGGCATAAGCTCGTTTTTCAATAAGATCGTAGATTTCTTTAACGGACTTTCCATAGGCATTATGGATGCCATTATAGGAAAATTTAAAGCCATTATATTCTTTGGGATTGTGACTGGCGGTAATCATCATGCTGGCATTACATTTAAAATAATTAGCCGCAAAATAACACATTGGCGTTGTTACTAGGCCTAATCTTAAGACGGTAATACCACTATCTAATAGTCCTTTGACCAATTCTTTTTCGAGTGTGGTCGATGATAAGCGATTATCGTAGCCAACGACAGTCGTATCTTTGCCAAATTCTTTTAGTTTGGTGCCATAGGCTCTTCCAATATGATATGCCGTTTCATCATCCATTTCTTCATTATAGATACCCCTTATATCATATTCGCGAAATATTTCTTTTTTTAATATCATAGTTTCTTCTCCTATCCTTTTGGATAATACAAATCATAATTATCCTTTATTTTATCAGTACTTACATTGGTATATATTCCGGTCGTCGATATGTTTTCATGCCCCAACATAAGTTGAATACTTCTTAAATCGGCCCCATTGTTGAGTAAGTGGGTAGCAAATGAATGTCTCAACATGTGAGGAGTAATATCATCGGTAATTCCCTGTTTGTTAGCAATAATTTTTAAATTTTTAAAAAATCCCTGTCTGGTTATTTTCTTACCATGATTATTTAAAAACAGGTTATCGCATAGTGTCGGTTTAACTAAAGCAGGTCGATATTCTTCTAAATATAGTTTTAGATATTTACAGGCTGTATTACCCATAGGAACGATTCTTTCTTTATTACCTTTACCATAACATCTGACTAATTGTTTATCTAAATCAATATTTAATGGTGTCAAATTGATCAGTTCCGATACCCTCAACCCAGTGGCATACATCAACTCCAACATTGCTTTATTGCGGTAATCATAAGGGGTTTCCAATTTGATATCCAACAATTTATCAACTTCATCGATTGTCAGTACGGTCGGTAATTTTTTATAGAATTTAGGCCTTTCAATATTGATATTAACTTTATATATTTCTTCAGTATTTAAGAAAGTATAGAACGATTTAATAGACGATATCTTTCTAACAATCGAATAGATACTGTAACGTTTTTTATCTAACATCATCAGATAATTATATATATCGTCATTATCAGTTTTATCATAATCGATAGCAAGATATTCTAAATATTTACTTATATCTAAAATATAGGAATCGACGGTAGTTTCAACATTGAGAAATTTTACTGTAATTAAATATGTTTGATATTTATTAAGAATGTCTTTGTTATCTTCAGATAATGGAAGTCTTTCTATCTCAACCATATTACCACTACTTTCTATCTCAATTATATCAAAAATTAGGAATAATTAAAACACTTATCTAGAATAAAAATGGAAAATATGTTATAATTTAGGCAAGTATTTGTTATCCAATAAGGTGATACTATATTATTGGAAAAATTAAATTGTGAAATAGGAAATGAGGCAATGATGATGGAAGAACTATTATCAATTAAGTTTAGGCCAAAAAAATTAGCAGATGTTTTTGGACAAAAGCATCTTATTGGTAAAGGTAAAATTCTCACTAATTTAGTTGAAAATAAAAAACTTTTTTCAATGATATTGTATGGTAAACCTGGTATCGGCAAAACATCGATTGCTTTGGCGATCGTTTCTGAATTGAATGTCAGATATCGAACATTAAATGCCGTAATCAACAATAAGAAGGATTTCGATACGGTTGTCGAAGAAGCAAAAATGTATGGTGGTCTAGTGCTTATTATGGATGAGATACATCGTTTAAATAAAGATAAGCAAGATTTGTTATTACCGGTATTGGAATCTGGTTTGATTACTTTAATCGGTATGACTACGGCCAATCCTTATCATGCGATCAATCCAGCAATTAGAAGTAGATGTCAGTTATTTGAATTAAAGGAATTGGATGAAAAAGATATTGAAGAGGCTATCGATAAAGTGATTGCTAGTGATGTCTTACCAGGTTTAACGATCGATAGTAAGGCTAAAAAATATATTATTGGAATTGCCAAAAATGATTTACGATATGTCTATAATTTAATTGAAGTGGCTTATTATGCCAGTGAAAAGAAGAAAATTACTGAAGATATCATGATAAATATTTGTAATAAACCCAATATCTATCACGATAAAAATGAAGATGGCTATTATGATATGTTAAGTGCTTTGCAAAAATCGATTAGAGGAAGCGACGTTCATGCAGCTATTTTCTATTTGGCAAAAATACTTGAAGGTGGCGATTTAGATGCTGCTTGTAGGAGACTTCAAGTAATTGCTTATGAAGATATCGGTTTGGCTAATCCATCCATCGGCCCCAAAGTGGTAGCGGCGGTTCAAAGTGCACTAATGTTAGGAATGCCAGAAGCAAGAATTCCCCTATCGGCAATTGTAATCGAAATGGCTTTATCGCCAAAGTCAAATAGTGCAATTATGGCAATTGATAAAGCTATTGAAATGGTTAATGATACCGATTATGGTGACGTACCATCGTACTTGAAAAGTCCTTATACAGGCTATCTATATCCCCACAATTATAAAAATGATTATGTTAAGCAACAATATTTGCCTGATCGGATTAAGGATGTTAAGTTATATATCCCTAAAGAAAATAAAAATGAAAAATTATTAAAAGAAATTATGGATAAATTAGAAAAATAGCTTATCACAGCTATTTTTTTTATCCGATATAGAAATACGGGCGCACCCCGTCAGAGCGGCTTGCGTCGTTGTAGCCGCTATTCCCGTCGTAGT
>CAZEVZ010000011.1:0-24195 GCA_964514935.1 uncultured Muribaculaceae bacterium | reverse complement strand
TTAAGGACAGAATGGTGATAAAGATGCAAAATATATGGAAAAAGAATACCAAGCTCATGTTAATTTTGTTATTAGATATATTTATCATTAGCGGAGCCACATATGCCGCCACGACAATGTACCAATCTAATATTGTTGGATACGATAATACGACGAGCGGATTAAATTCAAACAACGTGCAAGATGCATTAGATGAAGTATATAATGCCGCCACTGATTATTCTAGTTTAGCCGCCAGGGTAACAAACTTAGAAACTAATTTTTTAGATAAAGTATATCCTATAGGAAGTATCTTTTTTAGTACTAGTTTATCTACGGTTAGTCAAGTGGCAACTACATTAGGTGGTACTTGGGAAGTATATGGAGCAGGGAGAACGTTAATAGGGGTAGGTACTGGAACAGATAGTAATAGTACAAGTAAAACATTTGCTATCAACGAAACAGGTGGTGAATATAATCATACGTTAACAACCAATGAAATACCTAGTCATAGCCATAATTTATCAAATTGGGTATGGGTAGTTTCACCTGGTGCAAATTCAGGTAATTTCTATATACCAAGACAAACAGATGGGATAGGAAACACAAACTATTCTCAAACATCAATGGATACTCAATGGACAGGTGGTAATCCTACCGGTGGTGATCAACCCCACAATAACATTCAACCATACATTACCGTCTATATGTATAAAAGACTTACTTAATAGTAATTATTTACACATATATTTTTTTCATATTCTATTTACTAAAATTTACAATAATTAGTAATGACAATTCCTTGACAGAGTAGGTGTAAAATGATAAAATTATAAATGTATGGAGGTATCATTACATATGAATACAGTAGAGAAAATAAATAGAATATTAAAAGAAGCCAATATATCAAAAGTTAATTTAGCGAAGTATCTAGGAGTCTCTAGACAAATGGTATATAATTATTTGGACGGGGAGGACCTATCAAAATTATCCAACGACAAATCACAAGCATTATTCGCATTGTTAAACGTTAAAAATGAAGATGAACTTAATGATTTAGAATTAACTAAAGAATATATTCAGGAAATAGGTAATAAACTATTTAATTCTAAAAAAAATACCGTTAGAAAAAATGAAGTTATTGAATTAAGTGGATTGAGACCAGAAGAACAAGATATTATAAATGATATTATAACTTTACTTAAGGAAATACTAAATGAAGATAAAACTAAAAATAGTTTAACTTTATTAAAATATTTACATCAATTTATCAGTATTAGTAATAAAACTAAAGAAGCAAAATATGTTTTGGGATATTTCTCTAAAGCCAATGGTTTTACTGCTCCAACAACATATGAATTCGATGATGATGGACAATTCGTATTTGAAAGTATTATGTATTCAGCAATGACTCTATATAACAATGGTGGTGCCTCTAGAACTAAATTAGCTGAATCACATCGTAGATGGGAAAATGAATTATCAAAACGAAATGAAGAAAAATTAAGTAGAACACAAGAATTAAATACTGCTAAAGTATTAGCATTAAAAGAACTTGGCTATACCGAAATAAATGAACATAATGCTAGCGAAGTATTTGATAAAATTGCTGAAATTCAATCTAGAGGTTTATATAATTAAAAATTTATAAAACAAATATTTTTAATAATTATTTGTTTTTTTATTATAAATAATAATTTTATAATCCTATTTTAGATACCACATTATAGTTCCTATAATATATATTATGTTAACTTCTGTGTAATTTAAATAGTAAATAAAATATTTCAAGTAACAGTTATCTATACCACTCTCTCAATAATAAATATTATTATCATTGTTAATATATAAAACCAATAAATAAGTTAATTATCAATATAATTATTATTACATATAAAATATATTTAGATATAGATATAACTAAATTTATATATAACTGAATTTGCATCGACAAATGAAAAGATGACCGAATTATTAGCTCAAGTTAAATTTTGAATTATCCAAATTTGCAATGAGAGTTTATAAGACATATAAAGTCATCACCATCGCTGCAAATTTTTTTTAATAGAAATATAAAAGGGGACTTAGCATTTTAAAAAAATAAGTCCCAATTTATTTTAACTATATAATTTTTTGTTTCTAATATCATAAATATATTTATTTATCTGATTATTGTCCTGGACAACATTGAAAGTTAAGAAATTACCCTCTCTTTTAAATTTCAAACTACCCCTCTCCTGCTCTTCTTGATAAGTGTAGTAGGTTTCTAATTTTAATATCAAATTAGATTTCAAATTATTATTCACAATATCGATCTTCCGATCTTTGATTATCAATATACTATTATTATCAATATCGTATAGATAATCATATTTCACGTCATTGACAGGCAATTCGGTATCGTAAGAAGCAATATAGTATTTATTATCCTCTAGATAAGCATAGATACTATCATTGATCAAGACAATATCCTCGTATATTGGTTTGATATTGATATTCTTTTTTTCATTTATAATTCCCTTTTTGCCATTTTCTAAATAGGTAATATAGCCATCTTTATAGCCGGTTATTTCTCGATATTTAATTTCTTCGACTATCTCCCCTACTTCATCGATAATCCCATAGTTATTATCCTTATCCATTACAATATAACCATTATCTAAAAATTTATAAGTCTGATACGTATCATTTATTACCTTACCACTGGCATAATTATAAATATATTCTTTTTTATTACTGTTAATAATTACTAAATCATCTTTTATTTCTTTAACAATTGGACAACCATTATTAGAACATTTAATACTGCTATAATAATTATTGATACTTTCGCTACTTGTACATATTTGACTAGAACAATTATAGAAATATAGATAATCACTTAAATCTCTACCTTGCCATTTTACTTTATACTGAATAACAAGATATAAAATTATAAATAGAATAACATATATCCCAACTAACCATACATAATGCCATATTTTATCTTTTTTCACTTCTAACCATACTCCTTTTTTTATAGAATTTCATAAATTTATCATATATACTTTCAAATAAATCGATAATATATCTATCGGCAACAATCATGATAGCAATGAAGACTACCGATAATATATGGATATTATTTATTAGAAAGAATTTGTTAAATATAAGTAGTAACAGATAAAAACTGATAAAGCAGAAATATACGAGAATTTTTCTTACTAAAGTAAGTGGTAGACTAATATTATATAAAAGTCTTAAATTGATATAACCAGTAACTGCAACAATTGTGAAGCGGAAAATATCGAAATCTAAATTTAAAATACTACTGATCATTATTAAGAATAATACATTTATCCATACACAGATAGCACTAGGTAGCGCATTTCTAAATACTTTTAATAGAAAGCCTTTTTCTACTTTATTATAATTCGGTTCAATGGCTAAAAAGAACGAAGGAATACCTACACATATACCACTTATTAAACTCAACTGTACTGGGTAAAATGGATATTCGTGATTTAGAATAATACAGGTTAATGAAATTAGAAAAGAATATACTGTTTTAATTAAATACATGCTAGAGACTCTTTCGATGTTGTTGACTACTCTCCTACCCTCGTTTACAATATCGGGTAATATACCAAAATCTGCATCGGTTAAAACGACCTCTGATACACTTCTTGCCGCACTGATACCACTGGCTAATGCAATTCCACAATTGGCTTCTTTTAGGGCTAATATATCATTTACACCATCGCCAATGTAACCAATCATATTCTTTTCACCTAGGGCTCTGACAATCATCTGCTTTTGATAGGGCGTCACTCTACCAAAGACCGTATAATTTCCAACAATCTTTCTTAATTCACCATAATCATCGGGTAAATCCAAGCCCGAAATATATTTATCATAATCAGCAACTTCAATTTGTTTAAGCAAATTGGAAACTGTCGTTGGGTTATCACCGGAAATAATTTTTACTTTGACATCTTGTTTCCTGAAATATTCCATTGTTTCTTTAGCATTATTTCGAATATTATCTTTTAAAATAATAAATGCCAATACTTTATTTGTCTGTTTATTAAATTCTTTATGACAATTGACCAAAGCCAGCATACGATATCCCTGCGATAGGTATGTTGATAATTCCTGATAATCTGCTATTTTCTTTTCAGTAATATACTCCAAAGCCCCAAGGGCATATATCCCCTGATCAAATTCGACCATACTATATTTTCTACTTGAAGAAAATGGTAGTCTACTGACTTCATTTAAGGTAGACTTCGTTCCAAAATATTTAGTAATTGCCTTATCGGTGGCATTACCATCGGCTACCGCCATTCCTTTAACGATATTATCGATATCGACCTGTTTATCGATTTTAACGATATCGACGACATCCATACTTCCATCGGTTATGGTTCCCGTTTTATCAAGACATAAAATATCGACACAAGCCAATAATTCAATGCCCGATAATTTTTGAATGATAACCTTTTTCGTAGCCATTTTAATAACTCCAACGGTCAAAGATATAGAAGTCAGTAACACTAAACCATCCGGTATCATGCCTATTATACCTGCAACGCTCGATAAAATTGATTCAGCATAAGGTTGACCACTATAATAAAATTGGGTCATAAATAGCAATATGCCAATTGGAATTATCAGAATGGTGACAACTTTTAAAATATTGTTGATTGCCGTCATCAAATATGAGCTATCATCTTTAGTTTTACTAGCCTCTTTGATTAACGTATTCGCATATGTATCACGATTGATCGAAGTAACTTGCGCATAGCCATAGCCGGCAGTAATAATGGAACCAGATATCAGTTTATCACCTTTATTTTTGATAATCGCATCACTTTCACCAGTAATGATACTTTCATCTACTTCTAAATTGAATTCTTTAACTACTTTGGCATCGACCACTAAATTATCGCCCTGGCGAAGATACAATATATCATCTAATAGAATTTCACTAGGTAAAATATCAATTTTTTCACCATCTCTGACTACAGTTACTTTCGTAACACTATTTATTTTTAATTTATCGATAATGCGCTTAGCTTTTATTTCTTGATAAATACTGATGGCAATATTGAAACAAATAGCTACCATAAAAGTTGCATTAACTATTTTCCCCGTCGTCAAAACCAAAATGAATAATACGATATGTATAAAATTAAATAAAGTTATTAAATTGGATAAAACAATCGTTTTTAAAGTACGAGAATTTTTAATATCTTCATTGTTTATTAAACCATTAGCTTTACGATAATCAACTTCCTGTCTATTTAATCCCTCCATTTAAGTTCCTTTCCTTTCTTTAAAAATTGGGTTGCATGAACCCAATTTTATTATCGATAAAAGTATCCCCCACCATTATATACGAGACTTGGGAACGAAAATATTTCTCGTGGATTGATCGAATGTGAATTGAAATCGTAAGCACTATATCCTTCGGCAATACCGAAATGTAAATGTGTACCTGTCGTACAGTAATCGTAACCACCATGTTCAACCGATGTGCTCCAACCGCCGACATAGCCGATAACTGTCGAATCAGTTACTACTCGACCGACATACATTCCATCAGCTACACGAAGTAAATGCATATATTGACTTGTATAGCGCTTACCATTGACAATATGGGAAATATAAACCGTATTACCACCACAGCTACCAAAGAAAGCAATTCTCGAAATCGTTCCACTTGCCGCTGCATATACCTTCGTTCCTTCACTGACACAATCCAAATCGATGGCATGATGTCCGCCACCACCTGACCAGTCGGTTCTTGCATTATAACCTGTATACTCACTAGTTACACAGCCTTGAGCCAAAGGATAACGCCAGCCATAAGCATTGATTGTCCCAGAACCGTGACAATCGTTGATATCGACGGTAGCTTTACAATTGTATCTTTTATAATAATCTTCATAATCAGCCACCGTCTTCTTTAGGTTTTCGACATCTTCTTTGATATCTTGACCTTCAGAACGATAGTTAGCTAAACTAGATGTCAAACTGCTAACTTTAGCAGTCAATTCTTTTCGTTCATTTTCCAATTTCTTTTGTTTAGCCGCTAAATCTTTTTCTTTTTGTTGTAAATCTAAAATCAATTGTTCCAATTCGTCAATTAACTCGGAATTATAATTCGTAAGTTGTTTTACAACTTCGTAACGATAGATAAAATCGGTATAATTTTCCGCATCAAACAAATATTCCAAATAGATATTGCCTCCATTTGATACTTGTAAAAACTGAATCATACCATCGGTTTCTTCTTTCTTATCTTCTATCTTTTGTTTACTAACTTCGATATCTTTTTCCGCTTGCTTAATATCTTTTCTTGTCTGTTCAATCGATGCCGATATCGAACTTATTTCACTATTCAATTTATTGATTTGTTCTTGGGTAAGATTAACCTTATTTTGAGCAGCATTATACTCTGCTTGTTTTTTCGCCAATTTATCTTTATAGTCTTGTAATGACTCACCAAATACACGATTGGGAACCAAAAAGACAATTAATACTATAATCAAAAGATATTTATACTTATGCATACAACCACCTAATATAATTATATATTTTTTACTAACTAAAGTCAATCAATAAGCACTTATAATGTATTTACATATACAGAAATTTGTAAAGAAAAAAGATAAGAAATCGAGCGTTGTTAATTTCTTATCTTTTGTTTCTTTTTAGAACGTATAAGCATACTGCTAACAATGACAATTAGAATACCGATTACTAAAATACATGATAATATTACTAAATAATATTTATTGCTGTTTTCTCTATACATATTTAATACTTCGATGTTGTATCTTTGAACCGTCTTTTCTAAAGCATCGTATTGATACAAATACTCTTTTCCTGTTTCGACATTCTTGGCATAGAATAAGTAGAATTGATTACCCGTAATATCGTTATTATCAAGGGCATAAGTATTTTTAATTAAATCGACCTTTACTTCTTGATAACTAGCAATCGTATCATTATCGTAGGAGAACGTTGTTTCTTTATAACCTGCCACTTTTTTATCTAGTATTTGTAATGTCGTACCATTAAAAGTGTGTTCATTATACAAAGTATATTTACCATTATCGTATATATAATATCTAATTAAGCCATTTTTATCTTTAAGTCCTACCAAACTATATTTTAATTTCTCGTTATAGTAACCTTCGATGGTATTTTCGCCAATGACAATATCTTTCTCCGTATTGTATTCGCTTATTTCAGGAAGATCCTTACGTTTTCTAACAACCGAGTACTCTTCACCCGCAATTTTAACATTTAAAGGCTCTAACTCAAGTAATGTCGCTTTGATCGTATAGGTTCGTTTACTTCCATTTTCCGCCGTAACTACGAGTTCAAAGGTATTGATACCAGCACTTACTTTTACCTCACCAGTACCAGTTACCTTGGCATTCGAATCAGCCAATTGAGCATTGATTTTAATTTTTTCCGTCTCGGCCGGGATATCTAAAGTATATTCTAATTTTTCTTTATCAAAATTTTCATTCAACTTTAACCCATCGATAGTCAAACTTGTTAAAAAGTTATTTGATGACTTACTTTTTGGTGCTATTATCGTCGCATTACCATTGCCACTATTATTATTGCCTACGACTGGTTTTGCATTTACCGTAATCTTTATCTGTTTCGTAATATTGACATTGTTACCATCATAAGTTGTAACGTCATTCGCATCGACATAGATGGTCGCTGTTCCTACTTTATTGGCCTTTAAAGTTACACTCTGTGTCGTATTATCGATCCATGCACTACTTGTCGACACACTAACAATACTAGCATCGGAAGATGAAATATTAAACTTTCCGGCGGCATCCCCCACTTTGATGTTCATCGTAACCGTATTTCCTACCGTTACACTATAACTTGTCGCTGAAACTTCAAAAGTATACGCCAATACTTTGGGAATAAAACTTATACTCAATATAAATAAACTTAATAAATATCCAACTTTTTTCATTTAATCACCTCATTGAGTTATTTTTTTAACGTCCATAATATGATTTTTAATTGCAATATAGTCCGCTGATGTTACCTTATTATCTTTAGATGCATCGGCATATTTTTGCTCTAAAGCATTGAGTCTTTTCACATCCATAATATGATTTTTAATTGCGATATAGTCCGCTGATGTAATCTTTCCATCACCATTGACATCACCATAAATTATCAAAGTATATGTCTTTTCTTCACGATTAGTCTTAATCGTCAATTTATCGCCACTAGCAATAATCCCACTCGTTTTACGTTCATTATCTTTATCGGTATATGTTACCGTAGCTAATGCTTCTTTATCGGTAATGTCTTTGATAATCTTACTGACATCGGTATTTAGTGGAAAGCCCCAGAAATAACTTCCATCATTATTGATACTTAAAGTACGAAGAATTTCACTAATATCTAAAGCAACTGTGCTATCAGCCTCTTTTTTGGTTACATTGATCGTATATGTCCTCTGTTTACCATTACCTGCCGTTACAATTATATCTATTTGATTCGTATCGTTAGGTACTGTCACGCTTCCGGTCCCATTTATCTGCGCACTTCCATTGACCTTCGTCGCCGCAATATCGATCGATGTTGTATTACTATCTAATACGAGTTCAAAGTTTGTCTGGGTCGTTGCACTTCTAAATAGATAATTGCCATTGACTGATAAACTAGATAGATAATTGTTAGGACTAGCACTACTAGGAAGGTTAGTCTTATCAGGAAAATTATTGAAAACAGGAATCGCAAACACGAAATGACTATTGACAAGGCCAACGTTGTTGTAGCCATTATAAGTCTTAATCGATTCCGTACTAGGAGCCTGAATATTTTGCATGTATTGATGCCTTCCCGCATTAGGTTCAATCAAATCCCATTTTTGAGAATATAAGGTATCCTGTCCGGCATTGATATAACTATCTGCTAAAAAACTAGCCCCCCCAACAATAGCCTTATAGGGACTATCCCAGCCCTGTTCCTTTGCATATTTTAAGCCATTGGTAATAATTTGATCTCTCGGTCCAGTCGCCCTAATATTGTAAAAATTGTAATATCCTTCGTAACCGCTTACCGTCCCCGATACAATCGTACTACCCTGGGCCCCAACTTCCTGAATAACACGCGATACCAATACATAAGGACTAACATTGTATTTTTTAGCCGCATCCATGAAAGCATCGATATATGTCTTTGTCTTTTCCTTATTGGCATATCCCGTCATAAACGTATTTTGAAGCATCATCTCGACACCACTAGCCGTATGATACGTCTGATTATATGATAATGTTTCAAACATGAATACTTGCTTCTCATTTAAGAAATTTCTAGGATCCATGTAGTAGGCAATTACTTCCTTACTGGCCGCATACCAGTTGCTTCCTCCCCCACTATAATTATTGTTAAATACATCGGTCAAGTAGTTATACGACCAACTATCGGTAGACTTATAACCATCGAAATATCTTCCCGTATCTTCGATTAAACTCCACCCTTTATAGTAGCCATCGTATTCAATATTTAAAATATAATTAAAATCTAAATTAGTCCTATATACTTTGAATTGCCAATTCGGATGATTATTATGTAATTTTACCAAATAAGGAAGATAACTCTCTGGAAAGCCTAAATCTCTAAGATATTGTTGATAATCACTATAATCTTCAGCCGTAATTTCCGTATCATTTACTTCTTTAATCGTCGCAAATTCACTACATATATAGCCGATAGTTCCATAATAGTTTGCTTGATACCATTTACCATTACAACCATTGCCACTTCCCCCATTTTCATTGACCAAAGTCAATTCCGTATTCCGATTAAAAGAATTTAATATATTACTATTAGTGCTAGGTTTATCTCTAAATCTAACATCATCCCCCGTTATTACAACAACTTTACTTGCAGATGCATTTAATACTAAAAAGACAAAAGAGACAATCGTAACAATGACATAAGATATCTTTTTCATTATATACACCTACCTATCACATATATTATATCATCAAACCCAATATTTCCCCTATATTTACTCCCTACTTTACATTAAATAATTGAAACATGTATATTTATAAATAGAAAAAAACTATACCCTAAAAGTACAGTTAATTACCTAAACTAAATAAGAATAATCCCAAACTATCGATATTACTTTTCCCACTTTTTAAATCATTATCGACATTAGCCAATTCTTCGATCAACTTACCAATATCTTCAGCACTATAATACACCAATCGCTCTAACATTTTCTTGACATAGTATTCTTTCTTACCAATAATCTTTGCTATTTCTAAATTACTTCTGTGTTCATTAGATAATAGTTTAATAATCAAAGCCTGTCTAAAACTATTACCAAGTGATGCGATCAAATAATCCGGTGCAACATTCTCTTTTTTAAAATCATCGTACATTTTAGCTATCTTATCCATATTTTTATCGATAACAGCATTGGTAAATTCGTAGATGACATTGTCTATATTATCGATAACTAGTAAATCGATATCCATTCTATTTATTACTTTATCTTCGTCTTTATATGTAAATAATTTATCTAATTCAAGATTTATATTGTTGATATCATTACCTGTTTTATTTAATAAATATTCAATATCGTAACTATCAATTTGGTATTCCTTATCATTTATACTATTTTTGATATAACTGATTAAATCATCACGATTATTACTTTTCGTCGTATCGATAATATTAAACTTATCTTTAAATATTTTATATTTCTTAACTCGTGCATCTACTTTTTTTGCAAGCAAAACAATATAGACATCACGATTGATATTTTCCGTGTATTTTTCCAAATATTCATAATCATCATCATCTATTTTACCAATATCAAAATTATTCCCAATAATCACTTTCGTATCAGCAAATAAACTGATCATCGAAGCCTCATCCAAAATACTTCCAATATTCGCCATCTGCATATCGTAAATTATCTTATTATCTTCAAGATAAGTTATCTTATCAAGCATATCATCGAGATAAAAATTGATCAATTTCTCATCTTCACCAATTATTAAATTTAAATTATTCATGATATATACCTTCTATACAACTAAATCCCCTATTCTTTAAATAATTATATACTTCTTGATAGTTATCGATAATTAGTTTATCCTCGTAGATAATTTTTAATTCCAAACTATCATCATCGTATTTATAACTATTACCCTCACTAAAATACGTATTCTCCTTATTACCATCCTTAAATTCTTGATATTCCTCTAAATCAGCAAATTTATATACTTCTTCCCTATCGTAACTTATCAAAAGATCATTTTTATCAAACTTGACCAAAGCCTTACTCTGATAATTTAATTCCAGTTTTTTATCATAACCAGTCATGGTACAATTAAGTTCTTTTAAATCAGCTTCCAAGATCGAAGGATTTAAATAGATATATGTAATCCCTGAAAGTAATAAAATAAAGAAACCAAGTAAAACATACAAAAACACCGGTGTCTTATTCTTTACTTCCTCCCTTAAAGGAGCATTTTTTCTCTGAATTGACATCTGATCTAAAACTGATAGATAATTACAATCTTCTTCTGAAAAAGAAACCAGTTCAATCTTTTCCATAGCAGTAATATCGATTATTTCATATTCATTCGCATCGACCATATTATTGAGATAATCGTTAATAAACTTATTGATATAGTTAAGTTCATCATTTCTTACCGCAAAGACAACCAAAGAATTGGTCTTTAAATGGACTGATCCAACATATAGTTTTTGCTTCCCATACTCACCTACAAAAGAAAATATGATATATCGATTCATGTATTTATTATGTTTAAAAGCCGCATATACCGCTACTTGTCTATCATCGACATTACCACTTAAATCGTTATTAGATACTTTCAAGATTTTACCATACATTATTATCAATCCCATCTATCATTCTTTACATAATTTATTATATAACAAGAAATAAATTTAAGCAATAAAGAAAAAGGAATATCATTTGATAGTTTTAAGATATTCCATAAAATTAGTTGCGATATTCTCCGGCATAAGTTCTTTCAAATCTGCTAAAGTAGCTTCTTTCATCTTATCGATTGTCTTATATTTCCTTAAAATCTTCTTCTTTCTTACTTCACCGATACCATCGATATTATCTAAAATACTACCGAGTGCTCCCTTACTACGAATATCTTTGTGATAACTGATCGTATATCGATGAACTTCATCTTGTATTCTGGTAAGTAACAAAAATAGATAACTATCTTTTTTTATTTCAATTTCCCTTAGCGGATATCCACCTAATAACACACTGGTACTGTGTTTATCATCTTTTTTAAGCCCAGCCACCGGAATATTTAAGCCCAAACTATCGATAACTTCCCTCGCGACATTGACTTGTCCTACTCCCCCATCGACCAAAATCAAATCGGGTTTCTCTAAATTGTCCTTAAGAACCCTAAAATATCTTCGATAGATTACTTCTCTCATCGTCCCATAATCATCATTCTTATCGTTGGTAATTTTAAATTTCCGATAAAGATGAGGGGCCTTTTTCCCATCGATAAAGGCAACCATTCCCGATACATTAAAAGAGCCAAAAAGATGGGCGTTATCGAATATTTCAATCCGGTTACTTTTATCGATATTTAATAATCTGCCAAGTTCATCTAGACTATCTCCCAGTAATTTTTCATCTTTTCTAATTAACGATATCTGTTCATTATAATAGTTTTTAGCATTCTCTTCAGCCAACACTAAAAGTTTCTTTTTCGTACCCTTTACCGGAGTCATAAAATTCAAATTAAATGTCTCCTTCATCAAAGCAATATCGATAATACTTGGCACAATTACTTCTTTTACCTTGGTAATATGCTTATCATAAAAATTGGAAATATAATTGTTGGCTTCTTCCGTAACATCCCCAATCATTGGAAAAATATTGCTCTTCTTATCGAGTAATTTGCCGCCACGAATAAACAAAATATTGATAGCTAGATAATTATCTAATTCATAATAACCGATGACATCGCGATCATAATTATCATCCAACTCGACCTTTTGTTTTTCCAAAGTAATTTTAATATAATCCAATATTTCACGATATTCCAAAGCCTTCTCAAATTGTAATTTATCGGCACTTTCTTGCATCTTTTTTTCCAATTTACTTATGACAATTTCACTGTTACCATTAAAGAAACTGATTATCTCATCTTTCATTTCTTTGATTGTCGCTTCATCGATATCGTGAATGCAATAACCTAGACATTCCCCAATATGGTAATATAGGCATTCCTTTTTGGGCATATTCTTACATTTTCGCAATGGGTATAGCCGATTGAGGATTTCAACTACCTTCCTAGCTGCACCAACATTGGGATAGGGTCCAAACAATCTTCGATTACCTCCCCTTCTCAAATTGGGATTTCTAACGATAATCAAACGTGGTACCTTATCATTAGTAAGTTCGATATAGGGATAACTCTTATCATCCTTATATAAAATATTATATTTAGGCGTATATTTCTTAATCAAATTAAGTTCTAGCAACAATGATTCAACCTCTGAATTAGTAAGCATATATTCAAAAGTCTCAATATCTCTTACTAACATCATCGTCTTTCCCGTATGAACTTGTTTAAAATAGGAACTAAGTCGATTCTTTAAATTTTTACTCTTACCAACATAGATAATACAACCATGCTTATCTTTCATCAAATAACATCCTGGCTTATGTGGAACTGTCGATAAAAGATTGTCAATCAATTCACTATTATGCATAATATGACATCACCTTTAAATAATTATATAACAAAAATCTAAATTACAGTTAAAAAAATCCCCTTACGAATGAGATTTTTTTCGATATTTTATTTTATAACAATTTCTATCTAAATATTTTGTAAGTAATAATGGTCCAATAATTAGTGATCCAATCACCGAAAAAGGATATATTACAAATGTAAGTATTGAACTTATAATTCCTAAAGAAATCCCATATAAAATCTGGGTCTCGTTGATTGTCGGAGTATTAAGATAATCGGTTAAAGTATAGACACTTAAGAAAATTATCCCATTGCTAGCCAAAACGACAAACGGTAAGATTATATGGATATCGTTGAGAATACCAATAGCAAGCATAATGATAAAAATTGTCGATATATATGAAATAAATATGTTGTATTTAATCGATTTTTTGATAAACAAGTAAACAAATACTGCTAGTGATAAGATTGGATTTAAATAATTGATCCCAATTAAATAATCCTTAATCATTGCTTTATTCAATTCAATATTGATTAAATCTTTCACATAATACATATCATTAGTAACATATCGATATAAAAAGATTACCAATATACCATATAACGAAGCTGATTGATTGATATTTTTATTGATCTTTTTAATTACTACTGAAATAAGTATCGCCCCAAATAGAACGAAAATAGAGGTATTCATACCGAATAGACCGATAATTAAAGATATGACATAGATATTATCTTTTCTATATATATCGATGAATTTATAATCTTTATAGATAATATTTATCACATACGAACATATACTTCCAAAGCCCAGTGATAAAACTAATGATTTAAGTAAAGATAAAACAATTTCCGTTTCACCAAATATCAAATATACCACTATAGATAAAAGAATAAATACCAATAATGAATAAAAATATCGATTCATAATTAAACTACTTTTATTATTAGTTTTAACAAATGTTTTATTCGTAACTATATACTTACTCATTTTAATTCCTCTTTCATTTTCTTAATAATCTCTCTTACTTCTATTTTACTAGGACATACATAAGAACATAGTCCACATTTGACACATTTATCAATTCTAAATTTCTGGGCATTTTCCTTGGAGTCGATTATCAATGAAGGAATTAAATTCATCGGACATACTTCACTACATTTACCACACTTAATACATTGCGTAGTTTCACTCTCTTTATTTTCCTTAATTAAGATTGCATTGACATCCGGAGTAACAATCAAATTATCATCACCAATGGACGTCCCCATCATTGATCCTCCCGCAATTAACACCGGATTAGTTATTTCTTTAACATTGTCGGTCTTTAGTAATACTTCATTGAAATTGGTCCCCATTTTAAGAAGATAATTACCCGGATTTTTAATTCCCTCACCCGCAATAGTGACAATTCTATCGATTAACGGTTTATGATATTTTAACGCTTCGTATATCGCATATATCGTCGATACATTCTCGTTGATAACCCCCACTTCGATAGGCAATCGTTCATAAGTTAAACCAAGTATTTCCTTAACAAGAATGCGCTCGTAACCATTGGGATAACCATCAGGTACTGGATATATCTTAATGTTGGGATATGTATTGATATGTCTTAAAAATTTACTGATGATCGTTTCATTTTTTTCATTGATTGCAATATATCCCTTTTCGATCTTCATAATCTCCATAATCGCATCTATCCCTTCGAGTATTTCTTCAGGATTATTATACATTCTGGCATTATCGCTAGCTGCCAATATCTCACATTCACAACCATCTACGATCAAATACTTGATATTATTGCTATTTTCATATTTGATATAAGTAGGAAAACCGGAACCAGACATCCCCACAATTGCACATTTTTTTAATAGATAGATAAACTCATTCTTACTATATTTCGTAATGTCATATTTTTTCCCTATTTTATCTTGATACTTTTCTTTAAAATCATTTTCGATAACGATACATCTTACTTTATGATTGTTGGCAAGCCACTTGTCTTCAAAACCGACAACCGTTCCACTAACCGATGAAAGTAGCGGTATTTCGGCAATCGAATTCTTTCCTAAAGTAGAACCGACCCAAACATAATCACCAACTTTTACCGTTTCTTTATATTTATATCCCATTTTACTTTCTAAAGGAATATAGATAACTTGAATATCAATATTATCAATTATTTTTTTACGTGGACTAACTTTATTATCATCTATTATTACCATGATCTATCCTCCATATTATAACTACTATAACTAAATTCTAACATATTTTAAATATTTTGTCATTATTCATATCAAATAATTGTAAACTAACTTGATTTATTAGCAGTTTTTATATATACTAATAGAGTAATTATTTAGGGGGAGTATGTATGAAACAGCAAATATTAGATGAAATAAAAAAGAATAATAAAATGACCTATAAAGCACTATTAAGTAAATTTAATATCGGTCATCGTGAATTAGAACAAATCCTATTGACTTTAAAATTGGAAGGTAAGATATTACAGTTACACAATCACTATAAAATATTTCCTAACGGCCTTTATTTAGGTAATGTTTTAGCATCTAGCAGTAACAGAAAGTATATTATGTGTAACAATCAAAAAATATCGCTTGCCTCCAATTTTTTAAATGGTCTAATGTTAAATGATGTTGTAACCTTCACCCTAAATGACAATAATGAAGCTGAAATATATACGATTGTCGACCGTCAAATTGGTAAAATGACCTGTGAAGTTAGACAAGTAAATGGTAAAAAGACAATTATCCCCTATCATGACAATATCAATGTTAAATTACCAAATCATATCCTAGATAAACTTTACGATGGCGATATAATCGTTGTAAATATCGATCCTTTTACCGATGAGACGTATTTAGAAACAATCGGTAGAAAAGATGATCCCCTTATCGATGACTTAATAATTGCCCTAAATTACGGCTTTGATGATACGTATGATGAAGAATATATGGCTGAAGTGGCTGCTCTACCGACTTTTGTCTCTGAAAAAGAATGCCAAAATAGAATCGATTATCGGAATCAACCATGCTTCACTATCGATGGTAAATATACCAAAGACATGGACGATGGTGTCTACGGAGAAATTTGTGATAACGATATTGTCCGCATATATGTCCACATTGCCGATGTATCGCATTATATCAAAGAAAACTCCAGAATATTTGAAAGAGCATGTCAAAAAACGACCAGTCTATATCTAAACAATTCTGTTTTTCATATGTTACACCACATCATTTCGTATGGCATCTGTTCATTGAATGAAAACTGTGATCGCCTTACCAAAACGATCGTTATGGATATCGATAGTAAAGGTAATATTGTCAATTTCGATATTCAAAAATCAGTTATCAATTCCAAGAAAAAAATGACATATGAAGATGTCGATGAAATAATCATGCATAATAATATGGTAAGTGGCTACGAACCATTCGAAAAGACCTTATACATTTTATATAAAGCAGCTCTTCGATTGGAACAACGCTATGTCGACGAAAACGGCAAAAATGATTTTGCCAATAATGAACTATCCATCGATTATAATGATGATGGTACCATTCAAAAAGTAAATAATCATTCTGACAGTATCTCACGCAAGATTATCGAATATCTGATGATTGCCGCCAACGAAACCGTTGCCAACTGGTTTTTAAATATCGATATGCCGACAGTATATCGTGTCCACGAAATTCCTAGCGCCAGTAAAATAAATCGTGTAATTGCAATCTTAAATAAAGAAGGCTATAAAATTAAGCCTGTTAAAGATATCGATAACCCTAAAGTTCTTCAAAAAGTACTCCATGTTATCAGTGCTTATGAGGAGTACCCTATCATATCGAGCATGCTAGTTATGGCTATGCCCCGTGCTAAATATTCCGTTGAAAATGTTGGTCACTATGCTCTAGCATTACTGGCATATTTACATTTTACTAGTCCAATTAGAAGACTTGCCGATTTACTTGTCCATCAAATAATCGATTTGATTTACGAAGAACCCGATAAAATTACCCCTGAATATTTGAACGAACTAGAAAAGCAATTGAAGTATCTTTGTAACCGAGCATCACAAATGGAAAGACAAGCCGATATGGCTGAAAGAGTAGCCGAAAGAAGACAATTATTAAAATCACTTAAAATAAACGAAGAATATACCGCCTCAATTATCGATATTGGCAAAAAAATTACGATTAGATTAGCCGGCATCGACACCTTCGTCGATTCACAAAAACTAAATAGTGTCCTATCGTACGATTCCAAAAGAAAACGTTATTACGACCGTTATTCTGGAAACCACCTAAAAATCGGTAGTAAATTATTAGCAAAAATTACCAGCATCGATAGAAGTAATGGTAGTTTTAACGTAAAAGTACTAGGTATGGTAAACGAATATACCAAAAAGAAAAAAATGTCATAAAATGCTTCAAGATAGCATTTTTTTCTAAGAACAAATGATATTAAAATTTATCGCCATCATCTCAAGATGATGGATTTCTGCTTCATAGAGCCTGTAACCAGACTTCTCCGCAGACTTAAATTCCGATAGTCGCTACCATACTCGTTCTTAACACTTAAGAAATTTGTTCTATTATTTGTATTTATCATATATAACTTCATCCTTAGCACTTTCCTTATAGATAAAAAAAAGCAATGCGTGGTTTATACATTGCTCCGCCATCTTCCGAAGAAGACGACATATATCAACTACAGAATGATTGAGAATCTAATACATTTTTTGTAAGTGATTACTAGATTGATATTCTGTAGATGATACCACTATAAATTGTTGAGCCTTTCTTTGATAATGGCATTTACTTTGCCCATATCAGCTCTACCCTTTAATTTTGGTGATACTTCTTTCATAATAAGACCCATATCTTTACCACCTGTAGGGTTTATTTTAGCGAATGCCTCATCGATTATCTCATTAACTTCATCAAGAGACAATTGTTCTGGCATATACTTATTCAATATTTCAATTTCTTTTTTATATTGATCCACTAAATCTTCACGATTAGCTTTAGTAAATTCTGCAATCGAATCGTTTCTCATTTTGATTTGTTTAGCAATAACCGCTACAACTTCATCATCATTAAGTTCTCTTTTTAAATTGATCTTTTCTAGTTGAATAGCCCCTTTTACCATTCTGATGACTCCCAATGAAAAACTATCTTTGTTCTTCATGCAACTTACCATATCACTATTTATTTTTTCTGATAAAGTCATATAAAGCCTCCTAGTATTTATTTTTATTATTTCTTCGCGAATTGATCGTATTTATTTTCTTTTCTTCTCTATGACGAACTCCAGGCTTCTTATAGCCATCAGCTCTTTCTCTAGCTTTAGAAAGGGTCCCACTTCTAGCTGTTTCAGTTTTAAATCTTCTTAAGGCAAACTCTAAATTATTATTTTTGACAATCGTAGACATACATATCCCTCCCTTCAACTAACAATTAGATTATAACAAACTTTTATTTATTATTCAAGAAAAAAAGTGACAAATTTCACTAAAATTTTCACTTTTTATTGGTATTTATTCTCTTTGGCCATTTCCCTGACAATGTCTTTCTCTTTTAAGGCTTCTTTCTTATCGTATGTATGCTTTCCCCTACATACCCCCAATGATACTTTGGCCATGCCATTTTTAAAATATATCTTCAAAGGAATCAAGGTATATCCCTCCAAAGTAATTTTATTATTTAGTTTCAGGATTTCTTTTTTATGTAATAATAATTTTCTCGTTCGCGTCTCTTCGTGATTGAATATATTGCCCTGTTCATAAGCAGCTATATGGGCATTTAGTAAATATACCTCATTATTTTTAATAATGGCATAACTATCTTTAATATTACACTTACCATTTCTAATCGATTTAATTTCGGTACCCGTTAAAACGATTCCTGCTTCATAAGTGTCAGTAATAAAATAATTATGACTAGCTTGTCGATTTACTATTTCCATAAAATCAATCCTTTCATAATACTTAATAAGTATTTATTAACTTGCTACCGGTACCGTCTTAATACGCTCATCAGCTGATTCGATAACTTTGGCATAGGTATTATAAACATCGATATATCCCGGTAAATGATCCTTAATTTCAGGACTTGAGAAAGGTATTACCTTAAAATATCTCCATCCCGTATAATAAGTATATATCAATTCATTTTCAACATTATCTACCTTGATCGTTACATCCTTACCCAAAACCGTTTTCGTTATTTTTAAAGAACTCATTAAACCAACCATACATTTATAGTATGTACAAGTACCTTGATTTTGATACTGGGCACTGATAAAATTACCTAAAGAATAAATAACTAACGTATCACCAATCCACTCTACAGGCTGAATAACGTGTGGATGTGTTCCAATGATGATATCGACATCGTGATCCGCTAAAAATTTAGCCATATCCTTCTCATAATTGGTAGGCGTGTGGGTATATTCGATTCCCCAGTGCATCGCTACCATCAAAACATCGACTTTATCTCGTAAATTTTCGATATCTTTAGCAACCGTATCTTTATATGCTTGATATTTTGAATCATTATCCGGGTTGCCAATGTTATCGATATCGGTCGGCCATACATTTACCAAATAACTATCGGACACCGGCATTCCATTAGTTCCATAAGTATAGTTTAACATCGCATATTTAATATTGTTTACTTCCAATACTTTACTTTCAATTTCACTCTTCTCTGCATTGGAACTATAACTACCAACTGCTTGAATTCCTTCTTTACCATTCCAATAAGCACGTGAATTTAGTACCGCTTGTTTACCTCTATCGACCGTATGATTAGTCGCCAAACTAACTAAATTAAACCCAGCATCGATCATCGCATCGCCTACTTCCTGTGGCGAATTAAAAGTTGGATAATCGGATAGGCCCAAAGAAGTACCGCCCAAAATAGTTTCCTGATTATAGTAAGCAATATCGTAACCCGTTACCTTTTCCTTAATCAATGTTATCTGTGGTTTAAAATCATAACCATTCCAATTAGCTAATCTATTCGCGTCATTGTAGACGCTCGAATGAATCAAAGCATCTCCGACCATAATCATACTGGCGGTATACTCCCTAGGTTCCTCTTTCTTGACAACTTCCGGTTTCTTTATTGGCTTCTTATCTTCGTGCTTTTTATAATACTTATAACCATAAACACCACCACCTAGAAGTCCTGCCATAACTAGTAACAAAATAATTATGGGAACGATTTTCAATTTTCTTCTCTTTCTTCTTCTACTGCTCATAATACTTCCTCTCTAATTTGCTAATGCCACCGTCTGTATTCGTTCATCATCAGATGCAATTATTTTAGCATATTCGCTATATATATTTTCATAATTATCCAAATGAGTTTTTATTTCCCCATTTGAAAATGGAATAACCAAATAATCATGATAATTATTATGATACGTATAAATAAGCTCATTTTCAATATTATCAATAATAATTTCTTCCCCTTTTTTGGTAATCGTAAGTGAACTAGCTAGTCCAATATTACATTTGTAATTGACACAACTTTCACTCGTTTGTGCACTGATAAAATTACCTAAAGAATAGATAACTAACGTATTATCAATCCATTCAACTGGTTGAATGACATGTGGATGTGTTCCAATGATGATATCGACCCCATTTTCTGCTAAAAAATTGGCTGTGCTTTTTTCTAAATCCGTTGGTGTATGGGTGTATTCCCTACCCCAGTGCATCGCCACCATCAAAACATCGACTTTATCACGCAAATTTTTAATATCATTTAAAACATTTTCTTTATATCCCTCGTAATTATTAGTATCATCCCATAGATTAACTAAATAATCTTTACCATAAGGAACTGGAATTCCATTAGTTCCATATGTATAATTAAGTATAGCATATTTAATGTTATTTTTTTCAAAAACCTTACTTTCGAGATTCTTTTTTTCCACATTTGAACTATAGGAACCAAAGGCATAGACATTATCTTTACTATTCCAATATTCTCTAGATAAAAGTACCACTTGTTCTCCCCTATCTAAAGTATGATTGGTCGCTAAACTGGCCAAATTAAATCCCGTATCGATCATCGCATCACCAAGTTCTTGTGGACTATTGAAGCTAGGATAACTCGATAAACCAATACTGGTACCTCCCAAAATAGTTTCTTGATTGTAATAAGCCAAGTCATAACCCTTTACTTTTTCCTTAATCAAACGTAAATAAGGTTTAAAATCATAACTGCCATTATCGTAAGCATCATTATATAATCTATCGTGTATTAGGGCATCCCCCACCATAATTAAACTTATTTTATCTTCCTTTAAAACTGGTGGATCCACATTTTCAATCGGTTTCCCCGTTTCATTGCTTTTTATTGGTAAAAATTTAATACCAATAATTACAATAACAAGCATTGACAAAAAGACATAACTAATTCTTTTTAGTTTTACTTTTCTTTTCTTTCTTCGCATCATCGCCACCACTTATCAATTTAAAATCAACTTGGGCTCTTTCTTTACTTGCTGCTATAACTTCTACCAAAACACTATCACCATACATGTACATCTTCTTTGAATTCTTAGCTAAAATAGCATTCAATTCACGATTGTATATGTAATAGTCACCTTCCAACGAATCCAACCTAACTAGTCCTTCAGTCGTATTATCAAGTTCGACGAAAAAACCAAACTCGGTAACCCCACTGATAATACCTTGATATCTCTCACCGATATGTTCTTCCATATATTCCGCTTTTTTCATTGCTTCAACATCTCTTTCACAGCTGATTGCATCTTGTTCTTTTTTCGAAGATTGTATCGCAATATCGAACAGTTTATTCTTCCAATAATTGACGGTCTTTGAATTGTTATGTTCCGTATATTCCTTTACTAAGCGATGCAATGTCAAATCGGGATATCTTCTGATGGGACTAGTAAAATGAGCATATCTTTTACTGGCAATTCCATAGTGTCCAATATTGATATCCGAATACTTTGCCTTGGACATCGTCTGAATAGCAAAAGTACTCAAAATTATCCCTTCAGGTTTATCAGCAAACATTTTAAGTAATCTTTGATAATCCGTATTTTTAAATTTATTGACATCGGCCTTGATATTATATCCCTTACGATTTAAAAACTTTAAGAAAACTGTCAATTTTTCAACATTAGGTTTATCATGTACACGATATATTCCTGGCACTTTCATATCTTCGATATATCCCGCCACCGTCTCATTAGCAACAATCATAAAATTCTCAATCAATTTTTCCCCAGTTCTTTGTTCACGCAACTTAATCTCCACCGGTTTTCCTTTTTCATCAACCATAATCTTCGCTTCGGGACGATTAAACTCAAGGTACCCATGAGCCACCATTTTCTTTCTCAAAATATTCGATAGTTCATTCATCAACTTAAGTTCAGAAACAAATTCTTCATAACCATCCGGTACCTGATTATTTTCTAGAATATCGTTGACACAATTATAAGTCATCTGTTTACGACTACGAATAACCGATTTATAAATACGATATTTTATAACATGTCCCTTACTATTGATATCCATGACACATGATAATGCCAATCTATCTTCATCGGGATTCAACGAGCATATTCCATTCGATAATTTATGTGGTAACATCGGAATTACTCGGTCCACCAAATAGACACTCGTCCCTCTTTCATACGCATCCCTATCGATTATTCCATCTTTTACAACATAATGAGAGACATCGGCAATATGAACTCCTAATTCGTAGACATCGGGACTTATCTTTTTAATACTGATAGCGTCATCGATATCCTTCGTATCATCACCATCAATCGTAAAAATTACTTCATTACGCAAGTCTACTCGACCTTCGATATCGCTTTCACTAACTGACATAGGAATAGATTCGACGGCATTGATTACCTCATCCGAAAAAGTCGGATCGAACTCGTATTGATATACATATGATAAAATATCTACCCCAACATCGTTTTTATGACCGATTATTTTAATAATTTCTCCAACATATTCATGTCCAATATTATTCGGTTTAACCAATACCTTATGTCCTGGAATTGCTCCCTTTAAATCAGCACTTGAAATTGGTAATGGAGGATATTCTTCCCTATCAGGTTTGACAAAATATTCGCCATTTTCTTCATACACTAGGCCAACTAAAATTGAATCATCATGTTTTAATATGCGTACTACTTTACCTTCACGAGTATTTCGATTGATTATCTCAACAACAACAATATCATTATTTCTAGCTCCATCCAAATTAACTTTATTGATATAAATATCATCTTCATCAAAACTTTCATCTAAGATAACAAATCCATATCCTTTAGGATTTACTAGCAATTTACCCGTCTTAAAATTAGTATTTTCAATTGGAGTATATCTTTTCTTCTTTTCACTATAATATATTTTCCCCTCTTGACATA
>CAZEVZ010000010.1:0-24678 GCA_964514935.1 uncultured Muribaculaceae bacterium | reverse complement strand
CTTGGTCAATGCTGAAAAGACAGAACATGAAAGAATGTTGCTTGAAAAAAATATAAGGATATATAAGGAAAGAGTTAGATCCTTAATGGAGTCACAATTAAGTATTATCGATGATTTAGATTCGAAAGAAATTTAGCGGTTAGATTTACATTTGGCCGTTTTTTTTGTATAATTATTTTGGTGGTATTATGAAGTATTTAATGACGTTTAGTTATGATGGAACCGATTTTGCCGGCTATCAGAAGCAGCCACGTGAAAGGACGGTTCAAAAAGTTATCGAAGATGCCCTAAAGGAAATCAACAATGGGGTAGCGGTAACTATAAGTGCTGCAGGTAGAACCGATGCGGGGGTACATGCGTTAAATCAAAGAGCACATTTTGAAATCAATACCAAGATTACATCCGATAAATTGCGTAAAGGATTAAATTCGCTATTACCACTTGATGTCTATGTCAAAAAAATTGACGAAGTTAGTGATGATTTTCATGCTAGATATAATGCTATCGGTAAGGAATATATCTATAAAATAAATATGGGAGAATACAATCCTATAGAAAGAAATTATGTCTTTCAATATTGTCAGAAATTGGATCTCGTAGCCATGGAAAGAGGACTTAAATATTTAGAGGGAGAACATAATTTTAAATCGTTTACAAAGACGAATGATGAAATAACCGATTATGTTAGAAAAATCAGTCAAACATCACTTATTCGGGATAGCAAAGATTTAAACAATATTATAATTTCTTTCGTAGGTACTGGTTTTATGCGTTATATGGTCAGAAATATGGTCGGATTACTAATCGAGATTGGTGAAGGGAAAAGACAACCGGAAGAAATCATTACAATTTTAGAAAAAGAAAATCGTACATTAGCCGGTAAAACGGCTCCTGCATGTGGTCTGTATCTAAAAAACGTCTTTTACTAATTTGACTTATTGGAAAAAAAGTGTATAATATTATTTGGAGGGAAAATAATGAAAAAAACAGATTTAATTTTGATAGGGTTGGTGCTAGTTTTAATCGTTGTTGGAGTAATTTCGAGTAAAGGTACAACAGCTCAAGAAGAAATCAAATTTCCACTAACGTTGACTGGTGAAGTTGGACTAAATGAAATAACTTATGATAAATATAGCGAAATGGTTAAAAACGGTGATGCTTTTGTTGTCGTAATTGAAAGGACTGGATGTAGTTATTGCCAGATGTATATGCCAATAATGGAAGAAGTTGCTAAAGAACAGAAGATAGCTGTTACATATATCAATACGGATAATTTAACTGAAGATGAATTTAATGAATTATCTACTACAAACAAGTATTTAAAGAAGAATCAATGGGGAACACCGACAACATTATTGATGGTTGGTGATAGAATTGTCGATTCAATCGGTGGTTATGTTGAAAAATCATCAATCGAAGCTTTCTTTAAAGACAAAGTAGTTACTGGAGCTTAATATGAGTAGTTATAGGTTGGCTCGTGAATTTTTAAAAAAATATCCATTTACAATTGCGTGGAGAGTTAAAGAACATTGTAAAATAATCGATAAACATCTAAATCCTGATGAAGAAATACTTTATGTGTTCGTAGGTCAGAAAAATGATCGTTCTGTCGATATATTCAATACTTATGCGGTAGCATTAACCAATAAGAGAATTATGGTTGCTACTAAAAGAGTAGTCTTTGGATATTTCTTTAAATCAATTACACCGGATTTATATAATGATTTGACGATTGGTAAAGGATTATTGTTTGGTCGTGTCGAAATTGATACGATTAAAGAAGTTATTTTGCTTACCAATATCGATCCGAAAGCTTTAAGTGAAATTGAAACAAATATTACCGAAATAATTTTAAAACAAAAAAAAGAATATGCACGAAGAGAAAGAGAAAAGAATCTAGAAAAAAATTAAGGAACTGAAAGGTTCCTTTTACTATTCATATATTTGTCAACTGTAGGTTACATTGTCCTTAAGTATTTTACTTGAGGACTATCATTTCTATTAAAATGATACCATAAAATAAGGGAATGTGCAATAAAAATGGTAGTAATTTTTGAGAAAAAAATTTGTGTCAAATTTTCTTCATATTTTTAATAGAACCTTTATTTATAAGCGTCTACAAAGATTATAAAAGTTCTTAAGTAAAATACTTAAGGACAAAATGGTGATAAAGATGCGAAAAATATGGGAAAAGAATAGTAAGTTAATATTGATTGTAACAATTGCCATTGTATTAGCCAGTGGAGCAACATATGCCGCCACGACAATGTATGATTCGAATATCGTTGGCTATGATAATACGACAAGTGGTTTGAGGTCAACGAATGTTCAATCGGCATTGGATGAATTATATGGCAATGTTGCTGAAGTAATATTAAATATTAAAACTACAGTTGAAGCATTAAAGAGTTTAACAATGGATAATGAAGGAATTCATAATTCAATATTTAGAGGTGAAGATGTCTCAAAATATATGCCAAGTAGTGTCGTATCTGGAGGAGATGGCTCCATATATAACCGAATTTCAGGAAATGGTTACTCATTATTTGAAGACTTGTATGTCGGAGATTATATCGTAGCCAATAATATAACATGGCGAATAGCAGGATTTGATATCTATTATGGCAAAGGAGATACGGCATTTAATACTCATCACGCTGTAATTGTTCCTGATACGAACTTAACTAGTGCAGTTATGAATGATTCGAGTACCACAAGTGGAGGATATGTTGGCAGTAAGATGTATACGACGACCTTACCAAGTGTTCTAACTACTTACATCAATCCCGTATTTAGTGGCCATGTACTATCACATAGAACATTATTAACGAATAGTGTAGGTACTAGTGTAGCAAGTTCTGGATATGCAGGTTGGACTGGTGCAGCAAATAGTTGGGCTTGGTATGATAGACAAGTAGATTTGATGAATGAAGTGCAAGTTACTGGCACTACAGCGGTATCAAGTAGTTTTTTCGATGTCGGGGCAGATAATATTCAATTCCCATTATTTAGACTAAGGCCAGAATTTGTTAATAAGCAGAGAAGTTGGTATTGGTTGCGTGCGGTATCGTCCTCGCCTCGTTTTGTTGCTATCGGCGTCGACGGGCCTAGCTACGGCGCCGACGCGAGCGGCTCTGGTGGGGTGCGCCCATACTTCTATATAGGGTAGATGATAAGCAGAAGAGAATCTAGAGAAATTTAGCTTCTTTTTTTATTGCATTTTATTATTTTTCGAATATCTTATATTGGGAGGTAAAAATGTTAGATAATAATGTAATATTTGGAGGAAAAGATAGCAATTATTTTGATTATTATAAGATAAATACTGGCGATACATTATATAAGATAGCCAAAGATAATAATATCAATTCTTCTTTATTGGCACAACTCAATGGAATGAACGAAAGTGACTATATCTATCCAAATCAAGTATTGTTAATCCCTAAATCTGGTTCTAAATTATATATTACGGCTATTGGTGATACATTGGCAGAGGTTGCTAGTGGTCTCGATACCGATATTGAGACTTTAGTTGACCAAAATAGTAAAATATATTTACAACCAGAACAACTAATTGTCTATAAATATAAAAATAAATAAAAGTAATTATCTATGAATAATCTCTAAATTTTTTTCTTTAAAAAGTATTGACATCTAAATAAAATAGTGTTAAATTAGATAAAAATTCATTCAAAAGGATGGGATTATATATGAAGATAGCCAATTTTAATCTCAATTTGAATAATACTAGAAAATCAATATATGCAACCTTTGCGGTTTCTTCATGTCTAATTAAAATGAATATCAAAGAGTAGTCCGACCAACTGATAGGGCCTGGCTGCTCTTTTTCATATTTATTTGGGAGGTGTATAAAGATGACAATTGAAAAGTTAATCGATTTAATCAAAGATTATAATCCTGATGAAGTAGACATAATAAAAAAAGCATATCATTATGCGGATATGCTTCATCATGGTCAATATCGTCAAAGTGGTGAGCCCTATATTATTCATCCATTGAATGTTGCCTATATTCTTGCTGAAATGCATGCAGATCGCGATACAGTTTGTGCAGGACTTCTTCATGATACTTTGGAAGATACGGCGATTACCAAAGAGGATATTGCCGAACAATTAAACAAAAACGTTGCCAATCTCGTAGATGGAGTAACAAAATTAGCGAAGATGAACTTTTCATCGAAAGAAGAACAAAATTTAGCCAATACAAGAAAGATAATTACAGGGATTACTTCAGATGTTCGAATAATTATCATTAAACTTGCTGATAGACTTCATAATATGCGGACACTCGAATATAAGACACCTTTTAAACAAAAGGAAAATGCTCTAGAAACTATGGAAATATTTGTTCCACTTGCATATTATATCGGTGCATATCGTATTAAGGGTGAACTTGAAGATTTATCACTTAAATATTTAAAACCGGAAATGTATGAAAAAATTAAAGATAAAAAAATTAAAATTGAAGAAGATAGTAAAGTTTGTTTGGAAGAAATGCTTAATACGATTAGTAAGCTATTGAATGACAAAGATATACCTAATGAGATAAAGGTAAGAACTAAAAATATCTATGGTATCTATAAGCGGATGAATGAAGGATATAAGTTATCCGATATTCACGATTTGTTATCACTTAAAATAATGGTCGATGAAGTAGAAAATTGTTATCGGACACTATATTTAGTACATAAGGAATACAGGCCTATAAATGATAAATTTAAAGATTATATCTGTAATCCTAAAACGAATATGTATGCTTCTTTGCATACGACAGTTTTTGGACCTGGTGATAGACTAGTACAAACTCAAATTAGAACTTTTGATATGGATAAGATTGCTTCCTTTGGATTATGTACTTATTGGGATATAAATAAAGGTAATGCAAGAAATGTTATGCAACAAGATTTAAAAAATAAATATCAATTCTTTAAATCCCTGATTGAGATAAATACGATGTTTGGGGATAATAGAGAATTTGTTAGTCAAGTAAAAAGTGAACTATTTACTGATAAAATATATGTCTACACGACAAAAGGGGAAATAATTGAATTACCTAAAGGTTCGACACCAATCGATTTTGCTTATAAAATAAGTCCTGATGTTGGTAATACAATGGTGGCTGTTACTGTCAATAATGAATATGTCCCTTTGAATTATACGTTAAAAAATAAAGACCGTGTTCGAATAATTACCGAGGAATTATCATTTGGACCAAGAAAAGATTGGCTAGATATTGCTAAAACTAGTTATGCTAAAAAGAAAATAAGGGAATTTAATGGCTGTGATAAAAAAATATTCGGTTGTTAAAAAGGACTAAAAATGATATAATTCTCTTTGAAAACTATGATATTTTAAATATCATATAATTAAGAAAATAGATGATTTAATAAGGAAAATATTTATGAAAAAGAACATTCAACTACCAGATTATAATAGAAGTATCATATCGATTAGTGAATCGATAATGAAATATTATGGTCTTGAAGGTAATTATGCATCATTAACTGAACTAGATAATATTTTAGATGACAATTATCAAAATGTTGTCTTGTTAATATTGGATTGTTTGGGAGATAATATTTTAAATGACAATTTAACAGAGAATTCATTATTAAAAACAAATAAGCTGACGACAGTAACCAGTGTCTTTCCTCCGACAACAGCAGCCGCTACTACTGCAATTCATTCTGGAATATCACCTTTAGAAAGTGGCTGGATTGGGTGGATGCCTTATTATAAAGAATTTGGTAGGGCTATTGAAATGTTTTCTGGAAAAGATTTCTATACTGGAGAACAGATAATTAAAGATAATGAATGTAGTGATTTAAATTATGAAACAATTTATGAAAAGATATGTAAAAAGAACAAAGATGTTATTTTTCATCAATATTTTCCTAGTTTTGCCATAAATGGTTCTAAAACTTTTTCTGAATTATGTCAAAAAATAAAAATAAGTTGTGACAATAATGATAGAAATTTGATATCGGCCTATTGGGATGATCCAGATCATGCAATTCATAGATATGGTACTAACAGTACGGAAGTAAAAGAAGTTGTAAAAGATATCGATGATAATTTGAAACAATTGAGTAAAGAATTAAAAGATACACTTATCGTTGTTACAGCCGATCATGGGGCTATCAATTTGGAGCAAGTATATATCAATGAAATAAAAGAATTAAATGATTGTCTATCATTTCCACCAACGATTGAATCGAGATTTGTCAATTTCTTTATCAAAGATGGTATGCACGATAAATTTAGAAGGGCTTTAGAGGATAATTTTAAAGATAAATATATTATATATACTAAAGAAGAATTCTTAAAAACTGGTTTACTTGGTAATGGTATTCCTCATAAGAGAATAGATAGTTACTTTGGTGATTATATTATCATTATGAATTCTGATAGGAGTATTCGTTATTCAATGACGGAAAAAATAGATAAAATTCATTTAGCAGATCATAGTGGTATAACCAAAGAAGAAATGATGGTGCCTGTAATTGCTATTAAATGTAAAAAAAAGACAAGGAGTAGAAAAAGAAAATATATATAAATTTATAATATAAATATAAAATGATTAAAGAATAATTGATTTTATTCTTTTCTTTATGTTATAATGTATACATAAGCATAGATAGTGCTTGATCGGGGGAAAGATTATGACGAAAGAAGATTTGATTAGATTAAAGGAAAAACTTAACGAATTGACCGAAGAAGAGAATAAATTAAGAAATATTTATTTAAGAAAAATATCGACAGGAGAATTTTTAGGGCCACCTGTTGGTTATGCAAGTATAGATAAACCATGGTTAAAATATTATGAAGAAAAAGACGTATTATCTGATATTCCTAAAAAGACAATATATCGTTATACAATGGATAATATCAAAGATTTTCCTGCTGATGCTGTAATCAATTGGCTAGGCTTTAAGATAACTACAAAGGAATTTATTGAAGAAGTAGATAAAGTTGCTAATTCGTTTTCTAGTATGGGAGTAAAAAAGGGAGATATAGTTACTATATGTTCTCCGACGTTTCCAGAAACAATATATGCAAATTATGCTTTAATGAAATTGGGGGCTATTGCTAATAATATTGATCCTAGAAATAATGCGGTAGGTATTAAAGATGACATCAACAAAGTTAATTCTGATTATGTAATAGTTTTAGATATAGCACAGCCCAAAATAAAAAAAATAATAAATGAGACAAATGTAAAAAATGTTATATGCATTTCTTATCTTGATTCGGTTCCTAAAAATTATAAATGGCTTTATAAAATTGTACTTAATAGAAAATTTTCCAAAAAAGGATTAAAAGTTCCCCATATAGATTATGGCGATTTTTACTTAAATTGGGAACAATTTTTGGCTAAAGGTACCGATACATGTGTTTCTGAATGCGATTACGAACCAAATATGCCTGTAGTAATGGTAAGAACAGGCGGAACTACTGGTACTCCTAAATCAGTTGTGTTGACAAATGAAAGTGGAATAGCACTTGTAGAACAATATAAGGCAACAGATTTAGGGTTAGAAAGAGGACAATCACTTTTGAATATTATGCCTGAATTTATTGCTTATGGTTGGACTTTCGGTGTTGTTATGGCAACGGCTTTAGGAATTGAGAATATTATTATTTCACAATTTGATCCTGATACTTTTGCAAATGATATTTTAAAGAATAAGCCAAATCATATAGTTGGTGTACCAACTCACTGTATTTCTTTAATACATGATAAAAGAATGAAAAAGGCTGATTTTTCTGGATTCCTTAAATCAATTTCAGCTGGTGGAGATAAATTTTTGGAAGAAGCTCAAAAGGAGTTTGATATATTTTTACATGAACATGGCTTTGATAAAAATTCTATAGTTGGATATGGAGTAACAGAAAGAAATTCTAGTGTGGCTACACGACTTAATAAATGCAATAAAATTGGTAGTGCTGGAGTACCACTTGTTAAAAATAATATATCTGTTTTTAAATTTTCAGATAGTGATAAAAATAATGGTACCGAAGAAGAATTAGGTTATAATGAATATGGTGAAGTATGTATTTCAGGGCCTTCTGCGATGCTTGGATATTATGATAAAAAAGATGAAACTAACGAAGTTCAATATAAACATAGCGATGGCATCTTGTGGACACATACTAAAGATAGAGGATATATAGATGAAGATGGGGTAATCTATATTCAAGGCAGAACAAAAAATATGATAATTAGACCAGATGGGCATAATGTTTGGCCACTTGAAATGGAAAATGTAGTTTTAATGCATGAAGATGTCGAAGATTGCTGTGTTGTAGGTATTCCAAATAAAAATAATGCCCAGGGTGAATATCCTAGAGCGGTTATTGTTTTGAAAGAAAATTGTAAAAAAAATAAAAAAACTATTGAGTTAGAGTTGAGAGAATTATGCTTAAATATGTTACCTGAAAGAGATGTACCATATAGCTATTCTTTTGTAAGTTCATTGCCATTAACCGATGTTGGTAAAATTGATGTTGCAAAAGTAAGAAAAAAAGAATTAGTTAAAAAATAATTTTTGAATAAAAAGGAGTGATGTTATGAATATATTCACTATATATAGTTTCTTCTATAGTGGCATTTTGAACATTGTATATTTTTCAAAAAAGAGATTGGATACACTAGAAAATAAATTATTTGCAGCAACAATGATATGTAATTTCGTTGGTGTGCTATTAGCAATAGCAAGTTATTTTACAATTAGTAATTTAGAAAAATTGCCACTTATTAACGAAATTGTTTCTAAAGGTTATATCATATATTTATTAACTTGGCTAACTTTATTTACTATGTATATTTTTACAATATCATCGAAAAATGTTCAAAGAGAGAAAAAAATAATTCAAACAATATTTTCTATTTTGTATACAATATTCTTAATTGTTATTATTGTTAGACCGCTTTATTATAGCAGTATTCCAGGGAAAATATATTCATATGGTCCAAGTGCAAATATAATGTTTATAGTTTCGGGTATATATATATTGGCATGGATTATTAGATTGTTATCTAATTTAAAAGCAATGAAAGATAAAAAATTCCTTCCAATATTTGCATTTATGGTTCTTGGAATTGTTGTAATAGTTATTCAAAAAACTCGCCCGGAATTGTTGCTTATGACATCTATGGAGACATTTGTAATATTTTTAATGTATTTTACTATTGAAAATCCTGATATAAAACTATTGGAAGAAGCACATAAAGCCAAAGAAATATCCGATAATGCTAATGAAGAAAAGACATTATTCGTATATAACATGACACAAGAAATAAGAAATATTACGGGTAAGATAAATGATGATGCAGATATTATCTTGGATAGTAAAGAAATACCGGAAATACATGATAGTGCTAGAGATATTAAAGCATTAACCTCTAAATTTTCGACAATGACTAATGATATTTTAGATGTTTCAGCTATCGATTCTGCTAATATAAAGACATATAGTAATAAATATAATGTTAAAAATCTTATCAAACAATTGATAAATGTCTATGGAGATATATGTAAGAATAAAGAAATAAGGTTTAGGACAAATATCGATCATGATATACCAGATAATTTATATGGTGATGGAATAAGTTTAAAAGAAGTACTTAATATTATATTAAATAATAGTGCTAAATATACTAATAAGGGATATATTGAATTATCAGTTAATACGATTATTAAAAATGATATCTGTAGACTTATATTTACAATTGAAGACTCTGGTACGGGTATCAAGAGCGAAGATATCAATAAAATTAAAATAGATAATAAATCACTAGCAAAAGCCAATAAAATGATTACGCTAATGAATGGTACGATGTTGATATCATCAGATTATGGTGTTGGTACTAAAGTAAAGATAATATTAGATCAGAAAATCAGTGAAGAAGAGAATACCGAAGTATCTAAATATGAGAGTACTTTTGATAATATATCTATTTTAGCAATAGATGATTCTGAATCGGGGCTAAAGATAATTGAAAAGTTATTAAAGGGAACTAAAATTAAATTAGATTTAGCAAGTACTGGTAAGGAATGTCTAGATAAAATTAAAATAGGAAAGTATGATTTGATTTTACTTGATGAAGAACTATCACAGATTAGTGGTAGAGAATTACTGATTAAAATGAAAGAAATAAGAAATTTTAAAACTCCAGTGGTATTACTTACTAAAGATAATAGTTATGAATATAATGAAGAATATTCTAAAATGGGCTTTGCTGATTACATTTTAAAACCATTAAAAAAAGATGGCTTATTGGAAAAAATTGAAATGTACACTAAAGGTCATAAAAAGTAATACCTAAAAAAATATAAGATATATAAAGAGAGAAATCTCTTATATAAAAATGAGAGCATTCAAGTAATTGAATGTCTACCTCAAAAAAATTTGGTGACATTAGTCTATCAAAAGACTAGTGTCTATTTTTTTATTGATGATATTTACTTAAATACTCACTTGTAATTATATCTAATTGGTACCTAAAATTCAAGTAAACCCTTGAAAATAAACGCCTTGTTAACTTTTATCAACAATAACTATTAAGATAATTGTTCTCATTTTTAAATAATATGATATAATATAGAGAAAAAAGGTGATAACTATGGAATATGAAATAAGATTTTACTATCGTAAAAGTGAATACGATAAAATTATCGATTGTTTGGAAAAAATACCGGCATTACATAGTAATTTGAAGTTGTATGAATATACCATTCAATATAATCATTCAGATAAGAAATATGATTTTTATAATGAGGCAATCGATGGAAGGTTTAGACTTCGAATATCTCGTACGGAATTAAATAATAAATGCAAATTAAGTTGGAAACAGAGGACTAAAGATATGCAAAATAGCCAAGTTAATGCTGAAATTGAAAAAGAGGTAAGAATCAATCCGGATGATATTGGTAATTTTATTTATATCATTGAAAATATTATGCATTTTGAAGTGGTTGAAAGTTATGAAAGATATCGTACAATCTATGAAAATAATGATATTAAAATAGCGGTCGATGAATATCCATTTGGATTGTGTGTCGAAATTGAAAATAAAAGTATCGATAAGAATCCAGAGGAAGTTATTGCATATTGGACTAAAAGAATTGGTCTAGATATCGATAAAGCATATCGTTTATCGTGGGATGATAAATACGAAGAATTATGTCGTGAACAGGGCGTAGAATGTTTTAAAGAAGTAAAATTTGATAAACCAATGCCTCAGGTAAAAAATGAATTTATAATTGATGATAATCATATTGCAATTTAAAAAATATTGCGATAAACTAATTATAGGAAGGAGGTATTTATGGAAGAAACATTTATAACTTTGATAATAGTAATCGGAATTATTATTTTGTTCTCTATTAGACAAATCAATCAATACGAGCGAGGTATCTTGTTTAAAAGGGGAAAATATGCTAAAGTATTGAATCCTGGTTGGCATATTATTTGGCCAATATTTGAATCAATGAAGAAGATTGACATTAGAACACGTGCTGTCGATGTTCCTGAACAAGTAGCAATTACTAGCGATAATGTATCGATTAAAATCAATGCAGTTATTTACTATAAAGTATTCGATGCTGGCAAAGCATTATGTGAAGTTGAAAATTTCCATTATGCAGTGGGACAACTTGCACAAACGACAATGCGTAATGTCGTAGGTACAGTAACCCTTGATCAATTGCTTACCGATAGAGAAAAAATTTCGACCAACATTTGTAAAATAATCGACAATGCTACGGATCCTTGGGGTGTTAAAGTTGAGAATGTCGAACTTAAGGATATTTCGTTATCTATGGAAATGCAAAGGGTAATGGCTAAAGTTGCTGAAGCCGAAAGAGAAAAGAATGCGGTAATTATGAAAGCAAAAGGTGAAGTTGAAGCGGCTAAGAATTTGGCCGAAGCGGCTAATTTGATGGGAAATACACCTGGTGCCCTTCATTTACGTACTTTAGCAACAATCAACGATCTATCATCAGATCAATCTAATACGGTTATCTTTGCTTTACCGGTAGAAGTTTTAAGAGCCCTTGAGGGAATGGGTAAAAAGGATAGTAAGTGATAAAATAAAACTATTGACAAGTAATATGTTGATAGTTTTTTTTCTTAAAATAATTTTGTTAAATTAACGTAAAGAGATATCATTAAGTAGATATTTATGTTAAAATAAATAAAGAAAGAATGAAGTGAGTCGTATGCAGGATAAATTAAAAAGAATATTTGATGAAATTAAAGTAGAAGATAATTATTTTGGCTATTTTAATAGTGCCAGTATAGAGAAGATTATTATCTATGATGATCATAAATTATTAGAGTTTATTATCAATACGGAACAGGTTATTCCTATCGATGTCTATAATAATATTCTTGCTAAATTGGTTGATTATTTTAAGACAGTCGATGAAGTTAAACTGGTTATTAGGCCTAAAAATATTGATGATGGGCTTATTTTGGAATACTATTTAGCGACGATGAAAGATATTTGTTTAGAGCGAAATAAATATAATATTTTTTTAGATAGGGAAGTAAATATTCATGATCATATTATTTCGATTGTTACTTATAACAAAATAGAGTGTACTAGTATGATAAGTTTAAAACAAGAAATAATTGAAAAAATGGCTTGCTATGGGTTTAATGTCGATATCGATATCGATTTGGTATTAGATGGGGATAAAGATTTAAAAAATAAGATTGAGGCAGAAAAAATAGTTGATGTACCAATTAAAAAGATGGTTAAAAAAGAGGAAAATACCGAAAAGAAGACGCCGTATAGAGCTAAAAAGAGTACCGAAATAACACCGATTAAAGATGTTGTTTATGAAGTAGAAAACATCAATATTAAAGGATGTATTTTTGGCATCGATTATTTTGAATCTAAATCTGGTTATAAGATAATTACTGTGAAGGTAACCGATTATACCGATAGTATATATGTCAAGATGTTTACTAAAGATGACGATGAATATAGTTTGATTAAAAAATTACTTAAAGTTGGTAATTGGTATACTTTTTATGGTCGTGCTACGATGGATAAATTTGCCAATGAAATTACTTTTAGTACGAGATATAGGGATGTTGAACTGATCGATTCACCACCTAAAAAAGAGATTGTCGACAATGAAGAAGTAAAACGTGTTGAATTACATGCTCATACGATGATGAGTCAGATGGATGGCATTACGGCTATCGATTTAGGAAAACATACCTGTGAATTAGTAACAAAAACTATAAATATGGGCTATCGTGGAGTGGCAATTACCGATCATAATGGTTGTCAGGCTTTTCCGATTGCCTATGGACTAATAACTGATCACAATAAGAAAATTGCCGATGTGAAAGAGCATTTTAAAGGACTTTATGGAACGGAACTTACTTTGGTCGATGATACGGTCAATATCGTAATAAGGCCTAGTGATTTGTCGCTTGAAGATACGACTTTTGTTGTTTTTGATACCGAGACTACTGGTTTTAATGCGGCAGGGGCCGATCAGATAATTGAAATCGGTGCGGTTAAAATATGTAATGGTGAAATTGTCGATAGATTTGATGAACTGATCGATCCAGGAAGACATATTCCCGATAAAATCACGGCTTTAACGTGTATTACTGATGATATGGTTCGGGGTAAAGATGATGAAGAAACAGTAACAAAAAGATTTTTAGCATGGGTGGGAGAGGCCCCAATGGTTGCCCACAATGCAAAATTTGATATTTCCTTTATTGTCAGTGCGATGAATAAATATCAATTAGGTGAGTTTCAAAATACTGTTATCGATACTTTAGAGCTATCCCGAACTTTAGACCAGGGATATGCTAAACATAGTTTGTCGGCTTTGGTTGCTAGGTACAACGTTCCTTGGGAAGAAGATGCCCATCATCGAGCTGATTACGATGCCGAGGGAACGGCCTATGTTTTTGCCAAGATGTTGAGTAAATTAAAGAGTCAGAATTATAAAACAATTGCTGATTTGGATAAGTTGGTATCCAAAGACGAAATATATAAATTTGGTCGTACATATCATTTTAATGCTATTGCTTTGAATAAAAAAGGACTTAAAAATTTATTTAAAATAATATCTTTGGCTAATACGACTTATTTATATAAAACGCCGCGAATTCTTCGCAGTAAATTAAATGAACTTCGTGAGGGTTTAATTATTGGTAGTGGATGTTACGAATCTGAAGTATTTGTTGAAGCAAGAAGTAAAGAGGGACAAGAACTGACAAATATTATCAATTTTTATGATTATGTCGAGGTGCAACCTCCTGAAGTATACGACCATTTAATTCAAACGAGCGATTTTGCTAACAGAGAAGAATTGCAAGCACTTATCAAGAAAGTAATCGATGCGACCAAAGAAGCAGGTAAGATAATTGTGGCGACAGGAGATGTTCATCATTTTACAAGAGAAGATAAAATTTATCGTGAAATTATCGTCAATCAAAAAGTACCTGGTGGGGGAAGACATCCACTTGCGAAAAATAATATTAAGAATATTCCGTCACAACATTTTCGTACGACACGTGAAATGTTAGATGATTTTAGTTTTTTAGGTGACGATTTAGCATATGAAATTGTCGTTACTAATACCAATAAAATTCTCGATATGGTCGACGAAATAGAAGTTATTATCGATACTGGAGGGATTCCTTTTTCACCAAGAGTAAAAAGTGATGATGGAAAGAGTTATCTAGATTGTCCACGGGTTGTTACCGATTTGGTATATACCAAGGCTGCCGATTGGTATGGTAATCCGCTTCCCCATAATATCGAAGAACGTATTGCCAAAGAATTGTATGGCGATATTGTCTATAAAATATGGGGTGAACGAGTTAAAAAAGATAAGCCCAAGTTAAAAGAAGATGCCTTGGAGACGGAAATATTCAATCATCTTCATGAAACGGTATTGGCAGGTTTTGATGCCGTTAAAAAATTGGTGGGGGATTATGTCAAAGATACTTGGACAAGTGAAGATGGCGAACTAGATGAAAAGAATCTCGAAAAAAAGGTTAAAAAACAATTAGGAGGTATTATTGGTGGCGGATTCGATCCGATATATCTAATTGCCCAAAGATTGGTTAAGCATTCGAATGATGAAGGTTATTTGGTTGGTTCGCGTGGTTCGGTCGGTTCTTCTTTTGTTGCCACGATGATGGGAATTACCGAAGTAAATCCACTACCAGCTCATTATCGATGCTTAAATTGTCAGACGAGTATCTTCAAAGATGAAGATGGTAAAGAACTCGGAGCGACATATTCGAGTGGCTTCGATCTTCCAGATAAAGTTTGTCCAAATTGTCATGAACCGATGTATAAGGATGGCCAAGATATGCCATTTGCAACTTTCCTAGGTTTCAATGCCGATAAAGTTCCCGATATCGATTTGAATTTTTCTGATTTAAATCAAGCATCAGCCCACGAATATACCAAGGTATTATTTGGAGTCGACAATGTTTATCGTGCGGGGACAATCGGTACTGTTGCCGATAAGACGGCTTTTGGATTTGTCGAAGGATATTTTGAAGATAGGGGAATAACCAATAAACGAAAATGTGAAATTGAAAGACTGGCGCTTGGCTGTACGGGAGTCAAAAGGACAACTGGTCAACATCCTGGGGGCATCGTCGTCGTTCCTGACTATATGGAAATTTCCGACTTTACACCATTTCAATATCCTGCAGATGATGTGACAAGTGCTTGGCGTACGACCCATTTCGATTATCATGCCATTGACCAAGATTTATTGAAGTTGGATATTTTAGGACATTCAGATCCGACCCAGTTGCGTTTGATTCAAGATTTGACCGGTACCGATGTATCAAAAGTACCACTCGACGATAGGGAGACGATGTCGATATTTACCGGTACTGAAGCCTTGGGGGTTACTCCGGAACAGATTATGTGTAATACCGGTACATTGGGTATTCCTGAATTTGGGACGCCATTTACCATCAGCATGGTTGAAGATACCAAACCGACGACTTTTGCCGAACTAATCAAGATATCTGGATTATCGCATGGTACCGATGTTTGGTTAGGCAATGCGCAAGATTTAATTTTAAATAAAATTGTTCCTTTTAAGGAAGTAATCGGTTGTCGTGATGACATAATGGTCTATCTGATGTACCATGGGGTAGAACCAATTAAAGCTTTTAAAATAATGGAATTTGTCCGTAAAGGTAAAGCCAGTAAGGATATTGAAGCTTGGAAGGGTCACGTCGAGACCATGGAAGCAGCCGGGATTGAAAAATGGTTTATCGATTCTTGTGCAAAGATCAAATACATGTTTCCAAAAGCACATGCGGCGGCCTATGTCATCAGTGCCTTTCGAATTGCTTGGTATAAAGTCCATATGCCAGCTTACTATTATGCTTCGTGGTTTTCAACTAAAGCTACCGACTTTGATATCGAAGCTATGATCAGTGGCTACGATGCTATCAAAGAAAAATTACTCGAAATAAACGAAAAAGGTTTCGATGCGACCAATAAAGAAAACGGGGTAGCTGAATGTTTAAAATTGGCTTTGGAAGCTACTGCCAGAGGAGTAGAGATTGCCAATGTCGATTTATATAAGAGTAAAGCCTTGACATTTTCGGTTTTAGATGATAAGACAATTATTCCATCATTCGCGTCGATCGATGGACTAGGTGATGTGGTTGCTAAAAATATCGAAGCTGAGGCCCAGAAACATCCGTTTATTTCTGTCGAAGATTTTCAAAACAGATGTAAAGTATCGACCACCTTAATCGATAAAATGCGTACGATGGGAATATTTAATGATATGCCAGAAACTAGTCAATTAAGTTTATTCTAAAATGTAAAAAATGTAAAACGAACTAAAAGATATTGCAATTTGCAATATTTTTTGTTATTATGTTTATAGTAGAGGAGGAACAAGGATGGATAATAGAGAATTTGAAAGAAATGAAAAGAAAGGAAATAACATATTTTTAGGTATTGTTGGCGTTGCAACTTTAATCGTTGCAATTATCGGTGCATCATTCGCATACTTCAGCATTCAAGCTAGTAGTGAAGAGGGAGCTGTTAATTTAACCGCTTACCAGTTTAGAGCTACATTAAGTATGTCAGAAGTTTATGGGCCAGGTGATGAAGGTATCATCCCAGTTGATCCAGATGGCACTGTGACTGCAGCAACTCCAGGTATGGATGACACAAATTTGGCTTATGCCATAAATGTTTCATCTGGTAGCAAGACAAGATCTTGTAAAGATGGCAAAGGCTTTGGTATTTGCGCATTATATGAAGTAACAATTTCTAATGATAGTGAATCAGTTATAACACTTGATGGCGTTATCAAGACGATATCAAATGTAGCTGGTGGCGGTGGAGAACCATTTGCTAATTTACAATATAGATTGGCAACTAAAGATAATGAAGGTTATTACACAATCGGAGCTACAGGTACACCTTTAGGGGTAGCAGCCAATGATGAGGTTTCACTTGGACAAATCAATGTTCCTGCAAAAGTTGGCGAAGTGGCTGGTACTTATACAATGTATATTTTAGTTTATCTTAACGAAATTGAAGATGATCAATCTGATGAGATGGGTGCTAACTATACAGGACAAATTGTATTTACATCAAATACGACAGCTAGTCGTCTTACTGGTACCTTTAATTTATCATAAAAATAGCGAGCAATCGCTTTTTTTTCTATTGCAAAGACTTAAAAGTATGTTATAATATATTTAGTTTTTCGTTTATTAGTGACAAATAAACAGCGAGAAAGACCGACAATTTAGTAATTTAAAAGAGCGCACGAAAGTGAAATAAGGTGGCACCGCGGGTAAATCCGTCCTTATGACTTACTTTAATGTGCTTTTATTTTGGAGGAGTAAGTGATGAAAGAAAATATTTACAGAAATGTCTATTGTGGGAAAGTTGATGCTAGTTATATTGGCAAAGAGGTTCGAATTGCTGGCTGGGTTAATTCTATTCGTAATTTAGGTGGCCTTTTGTTTATGACAGTTCGCGATGAAACAGGAATTGTCCAACTTATTAGTGAAAAGGTCGATGAGTATTTACATATAAATAAAGAAAGTACCATAACAGCTACCGGTATTGTCGAAGCAAGAACTCCCGATATGGTCAATAAAAATATGGCCACTGGTGAAATTGAAATCAAAATATCTTCTTTGGAAGTATTAGGTGAGTGTGTCAATGTTTTACCTTTTGAAATTGCCAGATCTAAAGAATCATTCGAAGATACTCGCCTTAAATATCGTTATTTAGATTTAAGAAATCCCCTAGTACACGAAAATATTCTATTTAGAAGTAAAGTTATCGATTTTATTAGAACCACTATGAAAAGTATGGATTTTGTGGAAATTCAAACACCGATTATTACAGCTACTTCACCCGAAGGAGCTCGCGATTTTATCGTACCATCTAGAAAATTCAAAGGAAAATTTTATGCCTTACCACAGGCACCACAAATATTTAAACAACTACTTATGGTTTCTGGTTTTAATAAATACTTTCAGATAGCCCCATGTTTTAGAGATGAAGATCCAAGAAGCGATAGATTATATGGCGAATTTTATCAATTGGATTTCGAGATGTCTTTTGTTACGGCTGAAGATGTCTATACTGTTGGTGAAAAGGTTTTCTACGATGTATTTTCTAAATTTGGGACTAAAGAAGTTAGTAAACCTCCTTTTAGAAGAATTCCATTTGAGGAAGCAATGCTTAAATATGGTTCCGATAAACCAGATTTACGTAATCCTTTAGAGATTACCGATTTAACATCTATTTTATCAAAAATGGACTTTCCACCATTCAAAGATACGACGATTAGAGGTATTAAAGTATCCAATATCGATAAATCAAATTCTTGGTATAAACAGATGGAAGAATATGTCAAAGGAATTGGGGGTATTCTTAGTTATCTTAAAGTAAATGAAGATTTAACTTTTAAATCAACTTTAGATAAATTTATGACCGATGATGTTCGTAAAGAATTAAAAGAAGTCTTATCTTTGGCACCTGGCAATGTTATCTTTATAATTGCCGATAAACAAAAATGTGCTAAATTGATGGGTAATCTTCGTATCAAATTAGGTAATGAGTTAGATTTAATCGATAAGAGTAAATATGAATTTTGTATTATCAATGATTTTCCATTTTATGAAGAAGATGAAGAAAATGGCGGTATCGCTTTCTGCCACAATCCATTTTCGATGCCTCAAGGCGGTATGGAAGCATTAGAAACGATGAATCCACTCGATATTAAAGCATATCAGTATGATTTCGTATGTAATGGTTACGAAATGGCTTCCGGTGGTGTTAGAAATCATGATCGAGAAATTCTAAAAAAGGCATTTGAACTTGTCGGTTACGATGAAAAAGTAGTCGAATCGAAGTTTCCATCACTATATAATGCCTTTAAATATGGAGCGCCTCCCCATGCTGGAATGGCTCCTGGTATCGACAGAATACTTATGCTATTAAAGGATGAAGAAAATATCCGCGAAATGGTTGCTTTTCCACTTGGAGCCAATGGTGCTGATGCTATGATGGGTTGTCCAAGTGAAGTATTTGAAAAACAACTTCGCGAAACACATATCAAAATTAGAGATTAGTAAGGAGCAGGGAAATGGTTGAAGAAGTAAATGAAATAGCAATAATATTTAAAAGAAAAAGAGAAGATGAATTCGCTACGGTTGAAGAATACATTCCATATAAAGTAGTCGAAGGATATTTCTATGAAGAAGATGGTTGTTTTATCGACACAGAACAGAATGTCTATTCACATATGGCTAGTGTTGCTGAAGTCGGTAATGTCTATGCAGGAAGAAGAAACTTATACGAGACAATAAGAATAAATCCCAATCGAAATATTTATCGAATTAGAAAACTATTATTGGAAGCTGCTAGTAAGTATCAATATTTTAAAAATATTGATGAAAGTAGTGATGAATATAATATTATCAAAATGAAAAATAAGGAAACTGGAGAAATAATAAACTTTACTGATAGAGATACATCACTTTATTATGAAATATACCGACAATTTATGTCTGTTGATACGAGTAATGATGATGAACCAAAGTATTATGCCAATGGTAAAAAGGATCAAGAAGTTAAAGAAGATGAAAGTAATTTTTATGCAACACCATTAGAACTTATCAATGAAATAAAAAAGACGATCAAAGGACAAGATGAAGCTATCGAAACTATCGTTTCACTACTATGGATGAAACTAAAATACCCAGATATACCTAAAACAAATATGTTGATACTTGGACCAAGTGGAGTTGGTAAAACGGCGATATTTAAAAAAATTAAAGAATTATTGGATATTCCGCTTGCCATTTTCGGAATAACCGGAACAAGTCAAGCCGGGTACAAAGGACACGATATTGAGGAAATGTTGAGCCAATTATATTATGATGGTGGTGCTCTTGTCGAAAAGGCGCAGAATGGAATCATATTTGTCGATGAATTTGATAAGATTGCCAATAAAGGTGATTTGGGTGAGTTAGGAACAACCGCTATTCAAAATGAATTGTTAAAAATTGTCGAAGGTTGTGAACGTGAAGTTGAATTAGGACAACATGTAACCATTACTATGGATACATCCAATATCACTTTCGTATGTTGTGGAGCTTTTTCCGACTTGTTTGAGAAAAAGAAAGAAAAAGTCGTCGGTTTTAATAATTATCCGCAAGAATCTAATAATGATATGAAAGTAACACCAGAAAGAATAATCGATTATGGAATTACTCGTGAATTAGTAGGACGTCTTCCGGTAATTATTAAATTAAACGATATCAATAATAATAGAGAAGTTTTGAAAGATATTTTGTTAAATTCCGATGAAAGCTTACTTACAGTAATGTTAAATACCCTAAAAGAAGAGGGGATTGAAGTTTTAGGATTGGATAATGTTATCGATTCGATTGTCGAAAATGCTATTGAAAAACAAATCGGTGCTCGTGGACTATTTGGTCCTACGCGAAACATCTTCCTGAAAGTTTTTTATGAAATTGCCAATAATCCTGGTAAATATAATAAAATTATCTTTGGAAGTAACATTATGAATGATCATCACGATTTTGAATTAGTTGCTAAAAAGATTAAGACGAGAAAGAAAAAACAAGACCAAATAGTTAAATAATTAAAGGTCTTTTTTTCTACTTGACAATCAATTTACATATTCGTTAACTAGAAGTTAATAAATTTGACTGCTATTCTTTAATTTGTTATACTTAAAATGAAGGTGATTTAGATGAAATTAAAAATAGGGGTAATTTTTGGTGGACAGAGTCTAGAACATGAATTATCAATTATTACAGCCTTACAGGCAATGGACAATATCGATAGTGAAAAATATGATATTGTGCCTATTTATATTACTAAAGATTTGGTATGGTATTCGAGTGGTTGCTTACGTTATATCGATAGTTTTAATAATTTTAATCTGATTGAAAAATATGCCACTAAAGTAAATTTAATCAATAAAAATGGTCGTTTTATCTTACAAACTACCGGTCTAATCAAAAGAGAATTAACCGAAATCCACCTAGTTATTCCGATGGTTCATGGAAGAGGTACCGAAGATGGTACTTTAGGTGGTTTCTTACAAATGGTAGGTATTCCATATGTTTCAAACAATATTTATTCATCGGTTATCTGTCAAGATAAGGTATTTACTAAACAATTGCTTGAACAAAATGAACTTCCAACCATCAAATATGTTTGGTTCTTTGATAATGAATATACCAAAAATAAAGAAGAACTATTCAAAAAAATCGATAAGTTAGAATATCCACTAATTGTTAAACCAGCAACTTTAGGTAGTAGTATCGGTATTAAAATAGTTAGAAGAAAAGAAGAGTTAGATACGATTATTAACGAAGTATTAAAATACGACCGTAAAATAATTATCGAAGAACTTATCGAAGATGTGCTTGAATACAACGTATCGATTCTTAAAACGAATGATAAACTATTCGTATCGGCAATCGAAGAAATAGCTACTAATTTGGAATTTCGTGACTATATTGATAAATGTAATCTAGATAATTATCGTAATGGTAATATTGTAAGAACAGTACCGGCTAAAATAAGTGAACAAATGAGTGATGAGATTATTGCTTTAGCTAAAAAGACCATCAATTTCTTAAACAATACTGGTTTATCAACCGTTGATTTTCTATATGATACGAAAAAGAAAAAACTATATATCGATGAAATCAATAGTATTCCAACATGTTTTTCTCATCATCTATGGGAAGAAGCCAATATTTCATATAAAGAACTATTTACAATAATGATAAATGACACAATTAAGAATATCGATAGAGATAAAGATATGGTAAAAGGAATGGATATGACTGTTTTAAAAGGTTTAAAAAACAGTGATATAAGGGAATATAAATAAAATGTATGGCTATATTAGAGGAACAATTAAAGATATCGAAAGTAACTGTGTCGTTATCGATAATCATGATATTGGATATCTAATCTATGTTCCTAATCCTTATTACTATAAATTAGATGAGACATATACCATATATACCTATAATTGTGTTAGAGAAGATGAATATTCTTTATATGGATTTAAGAATAAAGAGGAACTAAATCTATTTTTAAAGTTAATATCGGTCAAAGGATTGGGTCCTAAAATGGCCTTACCGATGTTAGCCACCGGTTCTATCAATGGAATTGTCGATGCGATTGAAAGAGAAAACATCTTATATTTAAAGAAATTTCCTAAGATAGGAGATAAAGTAGCTAGACAAATAATATTAGATTTAAAAGGAAAACTGAATAGAAATAAGGCGGATATCTTGGAAAATAATATTGATGATGAACTTACTGATGCTTTGATAGCATTAGGTTATAAACAAGTTGATATCAAGAAGATTGTCAAAAGCGTCGATTCCGAATTATCGATAGAAAATCAAATTAAAGAAGCATTAAAATTATTATTAAAATAGAGGTGGTAATATGCATATTGGCATCGATATCGATGATACGATAACGAATAGTTGGGAATGTTTAATTCCTCACTATTCAAAGAAATTCAATATCAGTGAAGAAGTTCTACATAAGTCTAAACCATATTACAATGCCGTTAGTCATTTAATATCATTAGATGAATACTATCAAATAATGCTTCCTATCTACGATGAAGTAATTCCTAATGTGAGTTTAAAACCAGATGTCAAAGAAGTAATCGATAAGTTATACGATTTGGGTTATCACATTACTTTTATAACGGCTAGGGGAAAAGATCATACGGATGCCTATAAGGATAGTAAAGATTATTTAGATAAATATCATATTAGATATGATAAAATAATTACTAATGTCCATGATAAAGCTCTCGTATGTCAAAATGAGAATATCGATATCTTTATCGATGATAGCGTTCGTAATTGCCTTGCTGTATCAAATGCTGGTATTGAGACTTTATTATTTGAAACTTATTATAACAAAGATTGCCAAGAGGTTAGACATATTAAAAATTGGAATGAAGTATATGAATATCTGAAAGAGAGGGTTCAAGATGAGCAATAATCGTATTTTATCAGGAGAATTATTAGAGGAAGATAAGATTGCTAATATTCGTCCAGAAACTTTAGATGAATATATCGGTCAAACTGAAGCCAAAGAAAATATTCGGGTATTTATAAAGTCTGCCCTAATGCGAGAGGAAAGTTTGGATCATGTATTACTTTATGGTCCTCCAGGATTAGGAAAAACAACTTTGGCATATATTATTGCCAATGAACTTGGTAGTAATATTAAAACTGCTTCAGGTCCTTCGATTGAAAAAAGTGGCGATTTAGCAGCCATTCTTTCGACACTAGAACCTCATGATGTTCTCTTTATCGATGAAATTCATCGTATTCCTAGATATATTGAAGAGATTTTGTATCCAGCAATGGAAGACTTCTATTTGGATATTGTCATTGGTGGTTCTGAAGGTACAAGTAGAAATATTAAAATTGAATTACCACCATTTACTTTGATTGGAGCTACGACAAGAGCAGGGGATTTATCTAGTCCATTAAGAGATCGTTTTGGTATTATTTCAAAACTTAATTATTATAGTGAAGATGAATTATATCTCATTGTCAGAAGAACATCTAGAGTATTAAAAACAGAAATAACCGATGAAGCAGCTAGAGAACTTGCTAAAAGAAGTAGAGGAACACCAAGAATAGCCAATAGACTATTTAGAAGAGTTAGAGATTTTGCTCTAGTAAATGGCGAAGGCATTATCAATATGGAAATTCTCGATGATGCATTGAGTAGATTAAAAGTCGATAAATTAGGTTTAGATGAAACAGATTATAATTTACTTCTATCGATTATCGAAAAATTTAATGGTGGACCAGTCGGTATCGAAGCCATTGCTTCATCGATTGGTGAAGAAGTATCGACAATTGAAGATGTCTATGAACCTTATTTACTCCAGCAAGGCTACTTAAAAAGAACTACGAGAGGTCGTATGGTAACTGATAAAGCATATCGACATTTAGGTATTAAAAAGGATTGATGGTGATTATACACTTTCAATCCTTTTATCATCAATATTTTTGTCAACTATAGGTTGCAAAGTCCTTAAGTATTTTACTTGAGGACTATCAT
>CAZEVZ010000009.1:0-25383 GCA_964514935.1 uncultured Muribaculaceae bacterium | reverse complement strand
GACGATAGTGAATAGCGAAAATAGGTAGTTGCTGGTATTTTTTTTATGCTTTTTTCTATACTTTTTTTCTTAAATGGTGTATTATTAAATAGAGAAGTAATCTATAAAGGAGCAAAAAAATGAATAGTGATAATATTGAATACTCAAATAAAGATTATTCTATAATTGGTAATAAGCAAAAAACTCATTTTCAATTTAACAAAGATTTTTCACCTACGCAAATAAAAATAATCGATACCAATAGTCCGTATGTAAATGAACCTAGATATATTGATAACCTTGGTAATAAACTTAGTCTATTAGATATTATCAATATCTTAAACAATGATACTCGCATCAATGGAAATACTCCCAATGATAATTACAAAGACTCATTTGCCAACAATCAAATTAGTAACAATAAAAAACTAATAGGTATTTCAATGAATCAAGTATTAAATGATATCATTATTGCTCAAAACAAAGGCATAAATATCGAAATTTCAAGTAATATTGAAAACATCATCAATATTATCACGAACTTAAAAGATCATGAAATATTACTTAATATTTTTGATGTTCTAAGTGGAAGTGAAGCAATAATTTTAAAAAACGATAAACAGTTATATTTGGGTGATAAGATTATCAATATCGCTGAAACTTTCAAAAAATTTATAAATAATAAAGAATACTTAAATAGAAAAGAATTAGGTGAAATATGTACATCGTTAAAATTATACGAATTACTAAAAGAAAATAATAAAAGTAGTATCATCAATATTGATGAAACAACAATTAAAGAAATATATGATTATATCAATAAAGGATTCGTATATCAAAATGCTCTTAACAATCAAAGCATGTTGGACTTTCTTTATGCTTTTACCAAATACTTTGCCAGAATCAATGGTATTATAGTTCAAGTAGAGTTTTTTAATTCCGTAAAAGATGATATGGGATATTCCGATAATGGCATAATTGGCTTAAATAAACGAATTTCCATTGTCAATCCCCATACCCTATATACGAGTACTTTAGAAACAATATTTCACGAAGTATTTCACGAATTACAACGTAAAGAGAAAGATACCAATAAATATACTTTAGGAAATACAATCGAAAAAGTACTTAAAGAACACGATCGTCGATATTATGGAGATAATTATAAAACAATACTATATGAAGTAGATGCAAAATATAATTCTTATTTGATATTACTTAACTATTTAAGAGACTTAGTACCAGAAAACTATGAAGAATATTATCAGGAATATATTGAAAAAATTGATAATGAAATTGGTAATTATGAAAAGAATGTTATTGGTAATTATAATTTAAATAAAAATAGATATAATACAGGTAATAAGATATTAAGTAGAGATGCCGCATTGGAAATGATTGTTAAAGAAGATCCCCAAGTATTAGAAAAAAATCCAATTTTAAAATATATTTTCAATGATGATGGCACCAGAAAAAATATCAATGAACTTAATGACATAGTTAAAGAACACGCAAGTGATCGAAATACCCATATCGTAGATATGATCAATTACTGGGTAAGAACATGTAGTTATAGTTTAGAGAGTATTATAAAAGAATATTTTGTTATCTATATGAATGGAATAGATGAATTATCCAATGAATTTAAAGAAATAATCAATACTTCTTTAGATCAAAAATTATTAGAAGTCATTTTACTTGAGATGAATAGTAGTGAAGAATATATCTTCGTTAGAATAAATAATATTCTTAAAAATTATCAAACAATATCATCACAGGAGGGAATAGCAATCGATGAATTTATCAAATATATAGAAATAAAATGTAATCGAATTGTTCAAGGTATTGACAAAATAAAAGCCAAGAAAAAGAGAAGTATTATAGATAGACTGCTAGGTAGCGATTTTGAAGATAAGATAAATTATGAAATAAATTCGGTAATGCTTGCTAATGATGAATATTTAAGCGACAAAGAAATAGCCGAAGAACTTGCTTGGTATAAGGAAATAGATAGTAAATTGGGCATTAACCCAAATGATAATTATTCAAGCAAAATGAAGCAAGAAGAACTAGAGAATAATGATAATGCTGGAAAGACGAGTAAAAGATAGAAAGAGTTTGAATCTCTTTTTTTCATAAGACATATAATATAGTGGTGATATATATGTTTGATATCGAAGATATTCTAAAAGTAGCCAAATATTTAGGCATTGATTTTGCAAAATTTTCCTTGGAAGATTTCATTACTGGAATCAATATTGAATTAGAGCATGGACTAATCAATCCCCTTACCAACGTTACCAATAACAATCTTTTGATGACCGCTAAAATAGCTTTAGCCCACCTAAACGAATTTCCCAACTATTACAATAAAAGTTACGGATTACCAGCTTTTGAAAAAATGTTAAAAGAAATAAATAAAAAATAATTAAAATGTGATATAATGGTTATGGAGGATAAAAATGGAAAAAGAAAATAATACAAAGGAAACGCCAAAAAATACGTCAACAAAAACTAATAAGAAGGGAAGTACGGCTAAAACAACCGAAAAGAAGAAAAGTACTACTGCAACAAAAACTGTTAAACCAAAGGAACCTAAAGTAAAAGAAGTTAAGGTAGAAGAAGCACCTAAGAAAGAAATTGTTGAAGAAAAAGAAGTTGAATTAGAAAAAAAGGCTGGAGATAATACCAATCTATATAAAGATTCCGTTAGAAGAGAAATAACGATAACCGTTATTATCTTAATTTTTGCCATTATCGTCGGTTTCTTTATCGGAAAATACTTATTTGAACTAATGTATTAAGACGGAGGAATTATGAAAATAAAAGTAGGGGTATCCAACCGACATATTCATCTGTGCAAAGAAGATGCCGATATTCTGTTTGGTAAAGATTACCAGTTTACTAAAAGGAACGATTTGAGTCAAAAAGGAGAATATGCTTGCGAAGAAATCGTTGCCATCAGTACCGATAAATACGTGTTTGATCATGTCAGAGTAATGGGTCCATTCAGAGATTACACCCAGGTAGAAATATCGCTAGATGATGCCAAACTCCTTGGAATCGATCCGCCAATCAGAACTTCTGGTGATCTAGATAACACTGAAAATCTCTATATAGCAGGACCTAAAGGCAAAATGTTTAAAAAAAATTGCTGTATTAGAGCAACTAGACATATTCATTGTAATAAATCTCATCTTCCTAACCATAATAATAGAGATATAGTTACGGTTACCACTAAAGATGGTCAGAAGATAGATAATGTACATCTAAAAATGAAAGATAGTTATGAATTAGAAATGCATATTGACAGAACAGATGCTGCTAATTACAATTTGGAAAATGGTGACTATATCATCTTAGAATAATAGGTGATAATATGGATATAGTTACAATTCTTAAAAGAACGAAACATGAACTTATAAGAAAGATTGTTACTTCGGTTATTATTCAGGGATTATTATTGATAATTCCTGTATATTGGGCCAAAGTTATCAATCATGCAACTGACTTGGAGTTTGATGTTTCTTTTAAATTAGTAATTATAACCTTAATATTATCATTACTATACTACTTATGGAGTTACTTCAATCAAAGAGCTTGGTATAATTATTACAATAAACTATATTTAGAATATACCAGTTTAGTAACCGAAGCAAATCTAGATGAAATAACCCTTGGTGAATACACTAACATCATCAATAACGACATCGATATCATCGGCACTTTTATTGGTAATGCCGTTACCAGAATAATTCAAATACTGGAATTTATCGTCATTTATATGTATTTTTTAAAAGTTGATTTCTATATCTTTTTAATTACCATAATCGTCTCTATCTTTATGATTATAATTATTCTTTATTTTGGTTCTAGAATTGAAATTGAAAATAAACATCGTAAAGATAATTTGGATTATAAGACAATCAATATTCATAATATCTACGATATCTTAAAAAGAAAAGAAAAGATAAAAGATAATAGTTTTATTAAAAGTACCATCAGATATTTAGAAAGTAATGCTAAATTCAATTTATTTGTCAACGCGATGATTTTTTTGGTCCTAGCCTTCATCGAACTATGTCGTTACGGGGTAATAATATACGCCATATATCTTGTAAGCCGAGGTAAAATGGAAATTGGGACAGTTCTTCTAATCTATTCATATTACGCTAAAATAATAACTAATTTTGAAGTTTTAGGAACTATCAATGCCGAATATCAGAGTGTCAAAGTATCGGTAAATAGACTAAATAAAATAAAATTAGAAAACAGCATATAGCAACAGAATATTTGCATATTATGTAATATATGACTTGGCAAATATTCTTTTTTATTGTATAATTTTTATAGTGGAGGCTAAATTATGAAAATGATTGAAAGACACAAGGGGTTAGCGATTGTTGGAGGTTTAACTTTAATTTTAATTATCGTAATTTTTGCGATGTTTTCAAGAATGATTTTTTCAAATGGTAAAGGAGAATATGGCGATCGACTAAATGGCATTGTCGCTATTCCTAAAGATGTAACTAATAAAGTCATCGAGGAAACTGAAGCCAAGGATGAAGTCGAAGATATTACCATTAGAACCCAGGGAAAGATTGTTTACATAACGATTACTTATACGGAAAAGACGAGCAAAGACAAAGCTAAAGAAATTGCTAGCAAAATTCTCGATTATTACGATGAAGAAATAACCGAATGTTACGATTTTGAATTCCTATTGACCCAAAAAGAAAAACTAAATGATGATGGTAAGGATACTGCGTTCACGATAGCAGGTACCAAACACCCAGAACGCGAAAAGATTAGCTGGACAAAGAATTAGAGGTAGTTATGAAAAAGAATAATAAATTAAACAAAATAGTTATTTTATCGGTAATTGCTTTGATATTTACCATATCATTGGTAATCTTTATATTGAATTATACGAAAGATAGCTCTAGTTTTTCCATTTTAGAGAAGAATTGGATTAGTAACCATAGCAGTAACGTCATCGATATCAGTATATACAACGATGTACCGGTATATGGCCAAGATGGGGAAGGTATTGCCTTTTCATTTCTCGATAAATTTACCGAGTCCTATGGTATCAACTTTAATAAAATATCGTATTTGATCGATTCTAAAAGCAATTTGAAAGATGTTTCCTTTAGAATAGTTGATTTTAATCAAGAACTTACCGATAATGACATCGAAATATATCAAGATTACTATGTTATTGTCGGAGCCGAAAGAGATACGATCAACGACATTTCTGATTTGAAAGGGACCACTTTAGCAGCCCTAGATAGTGATATAAACAACCTTAGGTATTATCTGAACGATGGTAAAGATATCAAGATTGTCAGTAGTACATCATTTGACGATATGTTAAATCTTTTAAATGGGAAAGAGATCGATTATATGGCCATCCCGCGAAATCTATATTTAGATGAAATCTTGGAAAATGATCTAAACATTGTCTATCATGTCAGTGAATTATATAAAAAGTATGTTTTGACCGTAAATAACGATAAGACATTAAAAAGTATCATGAATAAATTCTATATGATGTACAGGAATAACTATGAAGAGGAAAATTATAAAAAATATTTTCTTGATACTTTCTTTAAATATAAGCGTATTAGTGAAGCCGAAAAAATGAATTATAATGCCTCATCGTATACATACGGCTATGTTACCAATATGCCTTTTGAAAGTACCGTAAACAAGGAATATGTCGGGGTTATGTCAAATTACCTTAGTGGGTTTGAAGAACTTACCAATGTCGATTTTAAATTGGTCGAATACCCCAATATCCTAGAACTTAAAAAGGCACTATCACATGGTGAAGTCGATGTTATTTTTGATAATTTTGATCCGACAGGAGTAAATGTCGATATTTTAAAGACTACAAGTCCTTTTAAAGAAGAATATGTCGTTTTAAGTAAAGATACAATCTTGGTTAATTCGATAAGAAGCCTCAAAGGCAAAGATATCTATACCGTTAGTAATACCTATCTTTACGATTATTTAAATCAAAACGGAATTATTCCAATATCATACGACAATACCGATAGTTTGTTAAGAAACATCCGTAGTGAAAGTATTGTCATGATCGATAGGGATACTTACGAATATTACAAAGATAATAAGTTTAAAAACTATAAAATAGTATACCAAGATGTTCTAGATAATAATTATTGTTTTGTCGTTCGTGATGTCAATAAAAATGAAACATTCTATAAACTATTCCAATATTATGTTTCAAGTATCAATTATAAAACGATAAAATATGACTACAATACCAACTATATTGTCAATTCTAAAAATGAACTTAGCAATATGTTAAAATATCTATTTATTATCTTAGGAATTACTTTTGGAGCACTGATATTATTTATTATTATTCTCAAGATGAAAAGTAAAAAACGTGAAATTCCTAAAGAAGATAAAATGAAATTTATCGATGTAATGACTTCACTTAAAAACCGTAATTATTTAAATTACAATATTAAAACTTGGGATGAAAACAATATTTATCCACAAAGTATCGTAATCATAGATTTGAATAATGTAAAATATATCAACGATAACTATGGACATGCAGAAGGTGATGAAGTAATCAAAAAAGCAGCGGCCGTACTTATCAATAACCAACAAGAAAATACCGATATCGTCAGAACTGATGGTAATGAATTCTTGATTTATATGGTTGGTTATAATGAGAATCAAGTTATCGAATTTACAAGAAAAATCAGCAAGGAACTAAAAGAACTTCCTCACGGATTTGGAGCTACATTAGGTTACAGTATGATTCTTGATAATGTTAAAACGATCGATGATGCGATCAATGAAGCTACATTGTCGATGAGACAAGCTAAAGAAAAATTATAAGGAGAAAATTATGAAAAGATTTAAGGGGTATTCAAAAAAATTATTTAAAATACTCAAAAAAACCGAAATGACGATATTGCCATCTAATATTGCTTTCAATATCATTTTGGCCATCATTCCACTTTTGACAATTGTTGTTTTGATTGCCTCTTATTTCGATATATCGATCGATTTAGTAAGCAATTTAGTTTCCGAAGTAATGCCTAGTCAAGTAAGTGATATCATTAACGATGTCATTTCTGGTAAAGGTTTCGATAGAAGTGTCGGTTTATTCAACATTATTGCCTTCATCGTCGCTTCCAATGGAACATATGCGATTATTAACACTTCTAACACACTATATCAAGTAAAAGAAAGAGATTATTTAAAGGATCGAATTAGTTCGATAATCTTACTATTCATCATCATCATTCTCTTCGTCTTTCTACTTGTCGTGCCAATCTTTGGTGATAACATCATCAATTTGATGGCTAGTGCTAAAATACTTGCTAATTTTGCCGATGAAACGATGGTAATATTCAATATTATCAAATGGCCACTTACCATACTTATCATTTATCTAAATATCAAACTTATCTATACGATTGCTCCCTCAAAGAACATTCAGAGTGAAGAGACGACATATGGAGCTATCGTTACTACTTTAGGTTGGATTTTAGCAACTTTAATTTTTAAATTCTATTTAAATCATTTCGCTAGATACGATATTATCTACGGAAATTTGGCTGCTATTATCATTATGATGGTCTGGATGTATTTCTTATCGTATATCTTTGTTTTGGGTATGGCAATCAATGCCTCTAGAAGAGAAGAACAAGAATTATATGAAGAGACAATGCGCATAGAAAAAGAAAAGTTAGAGCAGGCTATGAAAAAGAAAAGAAAAAAACAAATTAAAAATTCTGAAGAAAATAATGAGCATTAGTCCTAGATTAACGCTCTATTTTATGTTGAGAAGTATAAGGAGTAAAGATTTATGAAAAAGAAAGTACTATTGATAATTCCCGCTTATAACGAAGGAGAAAATATTGAAAATACCATTAGTAAAATTGCTAAAGTAATTAAAAAGAGCCAGTATCACATCGATTATGTCATAATCAATGATGGCAGTACAGATAATACCAAAGAAATATGTCAAAAAAATAAATATCATGTCATCAATTTAATAAGTAATTTAGGAATTGGGGGAGCCGTTCAAACCGGCTATAAATATGCCTATTATTATGATTACGATATCGCTATCCAGTTTGATGGTGACGGTCAACACGATGAAAAATATATCGAAGCCTTAATCAAAGAAATCGAAAAAGGAAATGATATGGTAATTGGTTCGAGATTCTGTCAAGAATTAAGTAAATTCAAATCGAGTGAGATGCGTCGCTTGGGTATCAAAATCTTATCGGCCATTATCAAAATGACTACCGGTAGGAGAGTATTCGATCCGACGAGTGGCTTTAGAGCTGTAGATCGAAAAATCATTGAAGAATTTGCCCTAGATTACCCTCTAGAATTTCCTGAACCAGAGACAAATGCCGATCTTTTAAAAAATGGTTACAAAGTAAGCGAGATTCCCGTCGAAATGCACCCCCGAGTAGCCGGGAAATCATCGATCAATATAACGAAGAGTGCTTACTACATGTTTAGCGTATCTTTGGCCATCATATTTAGAGCCCATGCCAGAAGGAGGAATAAATAATGAGTACAAGTTTAAAAATAACTTTGAGCATTCTCTTAATATTACAAATAATCTTTATTGTAAGAACCCTAAAAAGAAAAAAATTAGTCGTCAAATATGCCAGTATGTGGTTTCTAATCATCATCTGTCTATTTGTTGCCATAATATTCCCTAATATCCTGATCGATTTAGCAAAATTATTTGGTTTTGAAAAAGCCTCTAATATGATATTTTTACTCGGTTATTTTGTCTTATTTTATATCATCTTTATCGAGACAATAAGTATATCAAAATTGAGAAAAGAAGTCGTTTCTTTAATTCAAGAAGTATCGATTTTAAAAGAAAGTGATAAATTTGAGAGGTAGAATTATGTTGGTATTACTATTTATTATATATATTATTTTAACAACATCGGGTTTAATATTATTCAAGTTAGGAACTAGTATTACTGATTTTACTATCAGTATCTTTGGTTTACATCTATCTTTATCGTATAAGATGCTCTTGGGAATATTATGTTATGGTGGTAGTTTCTTATTATGGTTATATTTAGTAAGTAAGAATAATCTTACGATAATTATGCCGCTATCGGTAGCAATTACTAATACATTAATCGTATTATGTTCATTATATTTCCTACATGAAAAGATAACCTTAACTCAAGGAATTGGTATCTTTATCATTATCTTTGGTGTCGTTCTCATGAAATGGGGCGGAAAATAATGATTAAAAAATATAAATACCAAATAAAAAATATAATTAAAAGTATTTTCACATATTTAGCACTCTTGATATATTTTAATATCTTATTTACGGAAAAAACATATAATTTTCTTTTGACATTACTGTTCTTTATACTTATTTTCTTTTATCAGCATGGCAGTAAAATACTAATAAATAGAAATATAGAAATAAGAAAGCTAAGTACATGGGGTTCAATTTTAATAAGTATTATTCTGACTATCGGATCGATGGTATATACCCATATAAGTATCAAAGACATGACTATTTTTACAGGTAAGCATATCTTATATACGATTATCGGTACGATTGGTTTTTATTACTTTTTTGAAATAATAACTACTTATATATTTAATAATTTACCCAATATCAAGACGAATAAAGAATCATTGACCAAGAAACACTTGCTAATAATATTTATCGTGATTTTTATCTGCTGGTTACCATATTTTTTAAGATATTTTCCGGCGGTTATGACGAACGATTCCTATTATAGTCTCTATTATATTGAACATGGTATTTTAAATGATCATCATACATTCGGTCATACTTGGTTTGTGGGACTGATCTATCTATTTGGTAAATTAATTTTTCATAATATGAATCAGGCTGTGGCTTTTTATACAATTATTCAAATGCTAATCTGTGATTATGTATTCGTATATATTGTTAAATTTTTAAATGAATTAAAGATTAAAAAGATCTATCTATATGTAGTTAGTATTATCTTTGCTATTTCACCATTATTTGCCATCTATAGTATTACTATCTGGAGAGATGTTCTGTTTGGTATGGCATTTCCAATATTGTTTATTACAATCTATAAATATATTAAAAATGATTATAAAATATCATATAATTTAGTTATTCCTTATTTTATATCGGTATTATTTATATTGTTTATGAGGAATAATGGTATCTATATTTTAATCTTATTTACCCCTTTTCTAGTATTACTGAGTAAGTATAATAAAAAAGTATTAGCAATTACTAATATTATGATAATTATTATTTATTTTATCATTAAAGGACCAATATTTACCTATTTTGGGGTAGAAAAGTCAAAGACAACTGAGGCATTATCGATACCGATACAACAAATAGCTAGAGTTATTACGATGGATAAAGAATTAGATAATGAATCATATAGCTATCTAAGTAGTATTATGGATATTAAAGAAGTAAAAGAATTGTATAATCCAACGATATCTGACAAGGTAAAAGAAAAAATAAACAATAATTTGTTATCAGAAACTAAAGGTGAATTTTTTAGGACATGGTTAAAATTACTAGTAAGATATCCGAGAACTTATGTCGAAGCTTATTTTTGCCAGACTTTAGGTTATTGGTATCCGGATGTTATCTATTGGGCAACTGCTAGAGATAGTAAGAGTATTTTTGATGATGTCGATGTATATACCGATTCTAAATTACCCAATATGAATATTATCGATAGTACTACTTCTAGAAGAATACCATTATCAAATATGATATGGAGTATTGGACTCATGTTTATTACGTTATTATTTAGTACATTTATTTTGATATATCAAAAGAGAAGTAAATATCTACTTTGTTATATTCCAATATATGCCTTATGGATGAGTTTGATGTTGGCGACACCAGTATTTTCTGAACTTAGATATATTTATGGTTTGTTTACATGTATGCCACTAATAATAGCCATATCGTTAGTAGATGAAAGAACTAAAGCCTAGTTCTTTTTACTTGACATATTTCGTCAAAACCCTTTATTATTAGATAATTTTTTGGTATAATTAACTTAAGTAATATCATTGAGAAAGGATGTAAATATGAATTATGGTGTTATTCTTGCTAGTGGAGTAGGAACTAGAGTAAAAAGTATCGATACACCGAAACAGTTTTATGAGATAAATGGGATACCTATATTTATCTATACATTAAGGAGAATGCTTGAAGGTAATTTATTTGATGTTATATATTTGGCAATTAAAGAAGACTATTTAGATTTAGTTAATAATTATCTAAAAAAGTATATTGATAATAATAAAAAAATTAGAATTGTTTTTGGCGGTAAGGAGAGAATCGATACGATTCATAATGTCATCGATGAAATAAGTAAAAATGATATCGATGATGACGATGTTATTGTTATTCATGATGCGGTTAGACCATTTGTAACCGATAAAATTTTATCCGATAGTATCCATTATGCTCGCCTTTACGGAGCAACTGTGGCTGCAGTTCCAGCCAGTGATACGATGCTTATATCTAGCGATGGAGAAAATGTAGAAACTATTCCTAAAAGGAGTTTACTGTATAAGGGACAAGCTCCTGATAGTTTTAAACTTAAAAAAATTATCGAGTTAGAAAGCAAACTAACTGATGAACAAAAAAGAATTATTACGGGAACTAGTCAGATATGTACGATGAACGATTATCCAATCAGAATGATTCCTGGCGATGAAATCAATTTTAAAATAACGACTGATTCTGATTTGTTGATGGCAGTTAGAATTATTGAAAGTATTAAGGAAGGTAGTTAAATGAAAAAGACGATAGATATTCCCAAAAAGATGCATGCTTTAGTGTTACACGAGGTAGGTAAACTAACTTATGATGAGGTGGCTAATTATGAACTTAAAAAAGATACTGTTTTAGTGAAAATGAAATACTGTGGAATATGTTCTAGCGATATAGAAAGAGTATTTGTGAACGGAACATATCATTTTCCAACTATTCCAGGTCATGAAATGGCTGGAGAAATTGTTGTTACCAACAGTGAAGATAAAGACTTAATTGGAAAAAATGTTACCATATTTCCAATGTTACCATGTATGAAATGCGATGCTTGTAAGAAAGAAGAGTATGCTCAATGTAGCAATTATAATTATTTTGGCTCTAGATGCGATGGAGGATTTGCTGAATACTTACTTGTTCCTAAGTGGAATTTGGTATTTACCGATGATCTAGATTTGAAAATTGCTTGTCTTGCTGAACCAGCAGCAGTTAGTTTACATGCGGTAAATATTTTAAAGATCAAAAAGGGTGAAAAGATAGCAATCAGTGGAACGGGAACCATAGCTTTCTTAATCGCATATTTTGCAAAATATCAAGGCGCTAATGTAACTATCGTTGGTAGGAATAGTAACAAATTAAAAAAAGCAAGTGAATTTGGCTTTAATACATTAAATGTCAATGATATTGATGAATGTAAAAATACTTTTGATAGTGTTGTTGAAGCCGTTGGCAGTAACGACTCCATCAATCAAGCAATCGAATTAGTAAATACCTTTGGTAAAGTGGTACTCGTAGGCAATCCAAAAGGAGATGTACTACTTAATAAAGTAAATTATTGGAAAATATTAAGAAAGCAATTGGATGTTACTGGCAGTTGGAATTCTAGTTATGGACACGATGTAAATGATTGGCATGCAGTTATTAAATATATGAAAAATGGTAAGATTCCATTTGAAAAATTAATTACTCGGGAATATTCTTTAAAAGAAAGTAATAAAGCATTTAATTATTTGATGAATAAAAATACTCAAAAGTTTAAGGTGGTGTTTAAAATTGATGAAAATTAAAGGTAAATTATCGGCTTCGATGATGTGTGCGGGCTTAGATAAAATATTTTATTATTTAGCGGAATTTAAAGAAAAGAATTTGGAATACTTGCACATCGATATTATGGATGGTGAATTTGTTCCTAATTTAGCCTTAGGTACAGACTATGTAAAAAGTTTGAGAAGAATTACCGATATCCCATTTGATTATCATTTTTTAGTCAATAATCCACTTGATAAGATGAGTTGGTTTGATATTAGAGAAGGTGATCAAGTAGCATTTCATTACGAAAACAATAATAATATAAGAGAATGTCTAAATTATTTACGTCGTTTAGGGGCCAAAAAATTTATTGCTATCAGCCCAGATACTGATTATCATGTTTTAGATGAATATCTTAATGATCTTGATGGTATTTTAGTAATGACGGTATATCCTGGATTTGCTGGCAAAAAATTAGTTCCTAAAACTATCGACAAAGTAGCCGATTTACGAAAACATCTAGATTCACTAGGATTAGATTTAGAAATTGAAGTAGATGGTAACATTTCAATTGAAAATGCTCAGATTTTATATGAAAAAGGAGCCAATATTTTTGTTGCTGGTTCAAGTAGTCTTTTCAAAAAGGGTGAAATGCCAATTACCACCGTTATCGATGAGAAAAGGAAAGTTATTGGTTGGAAATAAAAGTAGGTGAAATATGGAAAAATATGTTAAAAAATTACAATTGGCAGAATTACAAATTTTAAAAGAAATTGATAAAATATGTCAAGATAATAATATTGAATATTATCTTTGTGGTGGAACATTGCTTGGAGCTATTAGACACAAAGGATTTATTCCTTGGGATGATGATATCGATATTGCTATGACTAGAAAGAATTATTGTAAATTTTTAAAAATATGCCAAGAAAAACTACCTAATGAGTATTTTTTGGATTGTTATGAAACAAACAAAAAATACTATTTTCCATATGCCAAAGTAAAAATGAAAAATACACTGTTTGTCGAATCACTTGAATATAATACTTATGATGACAGAAGTTGTATTTGGGTAGACATTTTTCCATTAGATGGTTGTAAGAAACCGCATAGTAAAATTCAAAAATGGCAGTTTAAAATGCATGGTTATCTTAAGACGTTTATTACTATTAAAAATGGTTCTAATTATTATCAAAATTCGCAGATTAAAAGAAAAATATATGGTGGAATATTAAAATTGGTTCCATTAAAATTATTAGTTTTTCTTTTAAATAAAATAGATAGTCACTATGATGAAGATAAAGTAGATTATTTGACATCTTTTTCAACGGTGTATTCAATAGAAAAAGAAACTTACCAAAAAGATAAATTGCTTCCAGCGAGAAAAATTAGTTTTGAAGATATAGAATTTACTGGTTTTAATGATAATGATTATTATTTAAAGAGAATGTATGGCGATTATATGAAATTGCCACCAAAGGAAAAGAGAGTTAATCATCATCCCTATATAATTAGATTTGCCGATGGTGAAGAATTACATTTTGATGAAAAAGTAGGTTGATAAAGAATGCATAAAAATAAACAAAAAGAAGATTCGCGAACAATTAATGTTATTAAAAATTCTTTTTATGGTATTGTTAGTAAATTTGGAGTATTAATTTTACAGTTTATCTGCCGTACGGTATTTATTAAGGTATTAGGTGAAGAATATCTCGGGTTAAATGGCTTATTTACCAATATTTTAACAATATTGTCATTTGCTGAACTTGGTGTTGGCAATGCCATTATTTATAATATGTATAAGCCAATTGCCAATAAAGATAATCGAGAAGTAAGTAAATTATTAAAATTATATCGCAAATGTTATAATTTAATTGCCTTATTTATTTTTGTAGTGGGTATTTTATGTACACCATTTTTGCATAGTTTAATTGGCGATGCTCCAGAAATTAAAGAAAATATTTACTTAATTTATATTCTATTTCTTTTTCAATCGATTACTTCATATTTTTTGGCTTATCGCAGAGCTTTGTTGTATGCCAGTCAAAAAGATTATATGTGTTCCAATGCCGATTTAATATCGGAGATTGTAGCTTCTATTTTAAAGATAATAATCTTATTGGTTTTAAAAGCTTATATTTTATATTTGGTTATTCAAATATCAAGGAATCTAATTGCTAATCTTATTTTATATATAAGAAGTAAATATATATATCCAGAAATAACCGAAAAAACACCAGAATCTTTAACTAAAAATGAAGTAAAAGGAATATTTAGTAATGTTAAGGATTTAATGCTATATAAGATAAGTTCAACCATCAATAGTGGTACCGATAATATTATTATTACCAAATTATTAAACTTATCGGCAGTGGGGCTTGCTTCCAACTATGCATTGTTAATTGGGGCTGTTTCTCAGGTTCTTCAAAAGATTATGTCGGGTTTTACTGCTGGTATCGGGAATTTAAATGCTAAAGATAGTATCGAAAATAGAGAAAAAGTTTTTTATAATCTGACATTTATTTCGACATGGATATTTGGCTTTTGTGCCATTATGTTAGCAGTATTTTTGAATCCTTTTATTGAAGTATGTTGGATAGGTAAAGAATTTCTGCTTTCGCCTAAGGTAGTTTTTGCGCTATTACTCGATTTCTATATCTGTGGGGTTATCTATCCAGGCTATAATTTTGCGATAACGACAGGTCTATTTAGAAAAGCTAAGTGGGGAGCTTTTGCTTCAGCAATTATCAATGTCATTTTATCACTCGCTTTGGGATATAAATTTGGTATCTTTGGAATATTTTTAGCCACAGGTTTATCGCGAATTTGTGCACAAGTTTGGTTAGATCCATATTTAGTATTTAAATATGAATTTAAAAAATCATCTAAAGAATACTTTTTAAAGTTTACGAGAAACTTTGTTTTGGTAATTATAAATTTAGTTATATGCTACCAAATATTTAGTCACATAACCATGCATAATATTTTTGATGTTATTTTATGTGTAATAGCATGTGCTATATTATGTAACATAATATTCTTTTTGGAATTCTTTAAAACATGGGAATTTACTGATATGAAAAATAGAATAAAATATTTATTTATGAAATAGGTAGGTGATAAAATTGAAATATAGTATTATCGTTCCGGTATACAATGTTGAAAAGTATCTTGATAAATGTTTAAATTCTATAGCCAAACAGAGTTATGAAAACTTTGAAGTCATTATTGTCAATGATGGAACTAAGGATAATTCACAAAAAATAATCGATAAATATACCAAAAAAGATGAAAGATTTAAAGGATATATTAAAGAAAATGGAGGATTATCATCTGCTAGAAACTATGGTTTAAAATATGTAACGGGAGATTATCTATTATTTGTCGATAGCGATGATTATCTTGATATAAACTTGTTATCACAATTAAATGATACGCTAACTAGAAACAAGGTCGATCTTGTAAGATTTAATTGTTGTGTTTGTGATGAAGAAGGCCATATCATTAGTAAATCAAACGATATGGCATATGAGAATCAACAGGTGGATAAGATAATTAGTGATTTGATGAGAAGAAGTTTTGTCGAACCAGCATGGTTATATTGTTATAATGTAAAGTTTTGGGAGAAATATCAATTTTCATATGCGGTATCAAAAATTCATGAAGATTTTGGTTTGACGCCACTAATTTTATCTTATGCCGAAAGTATCACCAGTATCAATTACGACGGCTACTATTACGTTCAAAGAGATGGAAGTATTACGAAAACTAAGGATTACCAAAAAATTAGGAAGGCAGCTTTTGACTTGTTAGATCAATATGAAAATATAGTTAATACTTTAGATAAAGAAGAACCTTCCTTTGTACGTAGGGCGATAATGACATATGTGTCTGAATGTGTAATCCTAAAGATGCGTGATTTAAACAAAGCGGATACCCAAGAATATTTAAAGACAATTAAAAGATTGAAAACTGTTAAAAGAATTAATCCGTATAATTCAAAGAAACTAGTAAAAAGGTGTATTGCAATGATAAGTTTGAAATTATATATTAAAATATTCGACTAGGAGTTGATGAGATGAAAAAAGTAAGTATCATAATTCCCGTTTATAACGCCGAAAGCACCTTAAATAGATGCTTAGATAGTGTAATTACTGGAACATATGAAAATATCGAAATTATCTGTATCGATGATGATAGCAGTGATTGGTCAGCTAAGATTATCAAAGAATATCAAAAAAAGGATAAACGTATCCATTATTATAAGAATAGTAAAAATAGTGGACCAGGTATCAGTAAAAATAATGGTATAAAGAAAGCGACAGGTGATTATTTATCATTTGTCGATAGCGATGATTATATAGAACCCGATATGATTGAAAAGATGTTAAATTTTGCTGTCAAAAACGATCTAGATATTGTAAGATGCAATTATACGAATTATATCGATGGAGTTCCGCATCAGGCAAACATTCCTATTGATACTGGTGTCTTTTCAACGGCAATTAAAGACAAATTTATCAAACTTTTAATCGAAGGAAAAGTTCCTGCCTATATGCAACTTATTATGATAAAAGCAGATTTTATTTTCAAACATGAACTTACGATTGGCGATAAATACTATTTAGAAGACTTGCTTTACTATGTTCGAATTCTCAATTTAACTAACCGAGTAGGATTACTTAATATGCCATTATATAATTACATTAACAATCAGAGTGGACTTACTTTTTCACGTGATATCGACCGCATATATAAACGTATCGATGGAGTACTTTACTATAACAAAGAAGCTAAACATATTATTCCTAAAGAAAAGCACGCTATCGATACCTATACGATGTACTTACTTATCTTATTTATGTATGAATTATCGCAGACTAGCGATAAAAAGATCGACGTCATCAAGGAAATATATAATCGTAGTGAAGTAAAAAATATTGCTAATAATATCAATTATGATAAATATAATACATTTACTAAAGTAACCTATAAACTACTTAAAAGAGAGCACTATTACTTGGTGCTATGTTGGTTTAGGTTTGCTAAAATAATTATCTATGTGAAAGGAAAGTTTAGACGATGATTACCGTATTTACTCCAACATATAACAGGGTAAAAACCTTACCTCGTCTATATGATTCTTTAAAAAAGCAACATTATAAGGACTTTGAATGGTTGGTCATCGATGATGGAAGTAGCGATGGAACAAAAGAGTATATTGCTTCTTTGATTAAAGAGGATAAAATTAAAATCAATTACATATATAAAGAAAATGCCGGTAAAATGTCTGCCGTCAATTTGGCACATCAAAAGGCTAAAGGAGAGGCATTCATTGCCATCGATTCCGATGATATGTTATATCCCAATATTTTAAAAGAGTTGGCACACGATTACGAACTGATCAAAGATAATGAAGAAGTTGCTGGTATTGTCTATTTGGCGGCTTATGAAAGCGCTATCGATAAACCTATTGGTTCATATCTTCCTAGTGATATGACAATATGTAAATATATCGATTTAAGAATTAAGTATAAAGTTAATGGCGATAAAGCAACTCTTTGGAAAAGCAAAGTCTTAAAAAACTATGCCTTTCCAATAATCGAGGGTGAAAAATTTATTCCTGATGCCTATTTGATGATGCAGATAAGTAAAAAATATCAGATAATGACACTTAATAAGATTGTTATGTTGGTTGAATATCAAGAAAATGGTCTTACAAATAATTATTTTAGTTTAGTAAAACATAATCCCTTAGGAACTAGTTTATATTATAAGGAATTATATTGCTTTGATAAAAGTATATACAACATATATGGGTACTTATTATTCTGCTTTTTTGGACATAAGAAATTTAAGCAGATAGTCAAGGAACATTCCAACAAATTACTAGTGTTAATTATGTATTTACCAGTTAAAATAATAGCCTTAATTAGGAGGTAATAATGAAAAAGAGATTACTCGTATTTGGTTATACGATGGACATGGGGGGAGCTGAAAAAGCACTTCTCGACACCTTAAAATATCTACATGATAAGATCGATATCGATTTGTATTTATTTACAAAAACAGGTCCTTTAATGGATGAAGTACCAAGTGATGTCAATGTATATGAACTAAAGAAAAATAAATTTGAATATTTATTCTTTAGATTTATATCAATCTATCGTAAATATAAAATTAATAAGATATATAACCAAAAGAAATACGATTATGTATTTGGCTATATGGAAGGCAGAAGTGCTACTTGGGTTAGCGATATCAAAGACTGTCACCCTAAAAAATATGCCTGGATTCATAACGATGTCTATAAATTTGATATTGGAATATCCTCAAAAGAAATTAAAAATAGTTACAATAAACTGACGAAAGTCATCTGTGTTTCCAATGAAGCAAAAGACAATTTTTGTAAGAAATATAATATTAGTAAAGATAAAGTAACGGTTATTTACAATTATATCGATGAAGATGCTATATTACATAAAGCCAATGAATTTAAGGTTGATAATAGGGTATTTACCTTTGTCAATGTTGCTAAAATGCGTGATCAAAAACGTCAAGATAGATTGGTAAAAGCAGCCATTTATCTAAAAGAAAAAGGATATGACTTTAATATTCAATTAGTAGGTGATGGACCTAATTTGGATAAAATAAAAGCAATGATTAGCGATAATGATGTGGCTGATAAAGTAGAAGTGTTAGGGCTTAAAACCAATCCCTATCCTTATATTAAAAATGCTGATTTCTTTGTGTTATCCAGTTTTATGGAAGGCTATGGCATTGTAATCAAAGAGGCATTACTTTTAAAAAAGAAAGTTTTAACTACCGATGTTGTAGGGCCTAAAGAAATTTTAGAAAATGGGAAATATGGGATCATTGTTCCTAATAACGATGATGATATCAAATATGCGATGGAAGATATTCTAAAAAATAAAAATAAATATGATTATTTAGATGAAGCGTTATTGCATTATAAAGGTGATAATGAGGAAATTAAGAAAAAAACATTAAAACTTCTAGATTTATAGAAAGGATATAACGATGACAGAGAAAAAACAACAGTTAATATTTAAAATAATTTTATTGTTTATATTATTACAACCACTATTAGATATACTATCGAGAGGGGCTATTTTAGGGTATATTCCACGTATATCAACCTATTTAAAACCATTATTTGTATTTGGATTAACAGGATATTTATTACTACTATATAGTCCGAAAAAGAAAAGATGGTTATTCTATATATTCATTTTTGGTTTGTTAGTTATTGTACACACTTATTTATTGTATAAACTGCTTTTAGATACCGAAACTATTTTACATGAATTTAGGTTCTTGATAAATATTGCTTATATGTTAGCATTATATATCAGTTTAGATACATTGTATTATTATAGTCAAGATAAAGAAGAAATGTATCGTCAAATTAAAAGAACCATTCTTTATACCTTTATTATATACTTTGGACTTTATCTCCTTTCAATTATTACCGGTACTTCAAGTATGACTTATGAAATTGCCGATAAGAATAAGTTAGGTTTTAAAGGATGGTATGATTCAGGACAAATACTAGGACATGCCTATAGTGTCATGTTACCACTCCTTATGTATGTGACGTTAGATCCAAAAAGGAAATGGTATTACCGAGCTTTGATTATTCTCTTATTTATAGTAAGTATCAGTTTACTGGGAACTAGAGTACCATATTTTATTACGATGATTGTTCTTATCTTATATTTAATCATTACTATTTTTATTAAGATATTTAATAAAGAGCATATGCCTAATTACTTTAATATATTATTTGTATTTATGATGATAATAGGATTGTTTTTAACATATAAATATACCCCGGTTAAATACAATATCGATTTGAATAATCAAGCAGCTAGCACAAAAATATCACTATATAATCTAGATGTCGAAGCTGGCTACGAAGAAGTTGACCCCCAAAAATTACAAAATATGTATCCCGGAAAAGATATTACCCAATTACTTGAATATAATACCTGGGCTAATAAAAGTAGTGATCATTTAAAGGAACTATTTGAAAGTGGTAAAGTACATCCATCTAATATGCGTCTAAAACAAATTAGATATGCTTCATATAAGTATCGTTTAGCCAGTTTTAAGTATAAGACATTCGGTTTAGGATTTTTAAATCAAAATGATTCTTTAGCCTTAGAAAGTGATTTTACCATGGCCTTATTCTCATTTGGCCTTTTAGGACTAATCTTGTTCCTAATCCTGCCAATCAAAGAATTTATCGTCATGACAATCTACATCTTTAGAAATCTAAAACTTGTCGATTTAGAAACCTACATGTTATATATGGGTCTAGGTATCTTCTTCTGTATCAGTATCTATGCTGGTTATACATATATCTATACGAATTTCTCGATTTTCTTAATTTTACTAATAATGATGTTAAAAATAAAAAGAGAAGTCCTTAAGAAAACGATTATCAAAGAAAACAAAATATCATTTTTATTACTTCATCTAGGTTATGGGGGCATCGAAACAGCTGTTATCAATACAGCTAATGAATTAGTAAAAGAATACGATGTTGAACTAGTAAGTTTATATAACTTAAAGAATAATCAAGTTAGCCGAATAAATTCAAATATCAGCATTAAATATCTATACAATGGGGAACCTAATAAAAAAGCCTTTCTTGAAAGTTTACATGAACATAGATATTTAAATATGATTAAAGAAGGAATAAAAGCAACTGTTATTCTTATATTGAAAAAATTATTGATCATTCATGAAATAAGAAATAGTGATAGTAAATATCTCGTATCGACAAGATATGATTTCAGTGTTCTATTGAGTAAGTATGGTAGTTCGGTCAATATAAAAATTGCTGAAGAACATCACTATCATAACAATAATAAAAAATATATAAATATTCTTAAGAATAAGTATTATAATATCGATTATCTCTTTGCCTTAACCAAGACCCTATACGATGATTATCACGATTTTCTAAAAAATAATACCCACACTAAAATTGTCTTGATGCCTAATATGTTGAGTACGATTCCTAACAAGAAAAGTAAATTAGATAAATGCAATTTGATCACGATGAGTAGGCTTGATTATGGTAAGAAAAATGATGATATAATTAAAGCCTTTGCTAAAATAAAGAATAAGAATTGGAAGTTATATATCTTGGGTGATGGTAACGAATATGACAATCTATTGTCACTAGTAAAAGAATTAAAACTAACTGATCGCGTCATCTTAACCGGCTATATTAAAAAAGAAGATTTAGAAAAGTATTTACTAGATTCGAGTATTTTCCTAATGGCTTCGCTTACCGAAGGTTTACCGATGGTCTTATTAGAGGCAATGAGCTATGGAATTCCATGTATCGCTTATGAAACTGCCAGTGGTGTAAATGACATTATCAAAGATGGTTACAATGGTTATGTCATCAAAGACAGAAATGAAGCCGTCTACGTCGGTTGCCTAGATAAATTGACAACTGATGATAAATTGCGCCATGTTATGGGAGCAAATGCACTTAAAACCGTAGATAAATTTACAGCTGATGAAATAATCAAGAAGTGGCATAGAGTAATTAGGGGTGAAATAAATGAAAAAGAATAGAAAACGAAGAAGACTAAAAAAGAGTGGTTTAATAATCATTATTATCTTTTTGCTGTTAATTCTCGGTGGTGTGTACTACATTTACGATAAAACTAATGAGAAACGGATAAAAAATAATGAAACAAAATTGCTAGCAACGATTAAAAGTCACTACGGCATCTATGTAGTTACCAATAAAGATGCCAATTTATATGATAGCAATTTTAAAGAAGCTGGACACATTAGTAAAGGTATAGCTTTGGTTTTAGCAGATAATAAAATTACCAAGGATACGCAATATTTTGAAATTAGTAATTTAGAAGGCTTCTATATAAAATACGACGATGTCGATGTTGCTGAAGAAGAAACTAAATCAGATAGATATAAAGTATATATTCCATTTAACCAAAATATTAAAACCAAAGATAAAACTACTTTCTATAACGAAAGTAAAGCATTGATGTATACATTAAATAAAACTATTGATAGCCCTATTATCGTCAAAGATAATGATTATTATGGAGTTGAATTTGATGGCGGGTTATTATACGTCAAAAAAGATGAAGTGGAAGTATATGACCACCATAATACCGATAAAAGTAATACCAATGGTGCTGCCGTCTTAAACTATCATTTCTTTTACGAAGATGATAATCAAGATGGCTGTAATGAAGTAATCTGTGCTTCTGCCAGTCAATTAAGATCCCATCTTGAATATTTTAAAAAGAATAATATTTTAACCCTTAAAATGCACGAATTAGAAATGTATATGGATAAAAAAATCCAATTGCCTAAAAGTGTCTTGATAACGATCGATGATGGAGGAAGAACGAAAGTAGCTGTCGATATGTTGACGGAGTATAAAATGTATGCGACCATATTCCTAATTACTTCTTGGTTTAATCTAGATGATTATTATAAAACAGATTACATCGAATTTCATTCCCATACCCACAACATGCATGATGGTGGCAAATGCCCAGGTGGTCAGGGTGGTGCCATAAAATGTTTACCAAGAGATGAAATTCTTGCCGACTTAAAAGCTAGCAGAGAAGCCCTTGGTGGCAGTACTGCCTTTTGCTATCCATTTTATGAATTTAACAACTATTCAAGAGAATTACTAAAAGAAGCCGGCTTTACAATGGCTTTCATCGGTGAAGTCTATAATTGTAGTTATGGCCCCTATAAGTTGGCTGAAGTCGGCGGTGACAAACTAGAAATTCCAAGATTTGTGGTAGTTACCTATACGACAATCGATGAATTAAATCGCTATTTTAACGAAATAAGGTAGGTATATATGAAGAAAAAAGTATTGTTTATATCATCTACAGGTGGTCATTTAGAAGAATTGATGCAACTAAAAAAGATGTTTGATGATTATGATTATCATATTATCACTGAAAATACTAAATCGAATAGGGGATTATTAAAAAAATATCCCGGTAGAGTAAATTTCCTAGTCTATGGTAGTTATACATCATTAGGAAAAAAACTAATCTATCCCTTTAAACTAATGTATAATACCTTAAAATCATTCGTCTTATATTTAAAAATTAGACCTAAATACATCGTTTCAACCGGGGCTCACACTGCCGGCCCAATGTGCTTAATTGGTCATATATTTGGTAGTAAAATTATCTTTATTGAAACATTTGCCAATTCAAAAAGCAAATCGCGAACTGGTACCCTCGTATCGAAGTTTGCTGATCTGTTTATCGTCCAATGGGAGAGCATGTTAGAACTATATCCTGGTAGTGTTTACGGGGGGTGGATATTTTAATGATATTTGTAACGCTAGGTACTCAAGATAAAGTATTTGAACGTCTTCTTAAAGATATTGATCATGAAATAATTAAAGGAAATATCAAAGATAAAGTAATCGTTCAAGCCGGTTTTACCAAATATAATAGTAAAAATATGGTCGTATTTGATTTGCTTGATAAAGATGAATTTGATAAGTACATTCAGGAATGTGATTTACTCATTACCCATGGTGGCGTAGGCTCTATTTTAACTGGTCTTAAAAACAATAAAAAAGTTATTGCCGCGCCAAGACTAGCTAAATATAATGAGCACATAAATGACCATCAAAAAGAAATTATTGAAAAGTTTAGTATGGCGGGATATATTCTACCATACAATGAAGGCGATGATTTAGGTAAGACAATCAAGGCATCTCAAAAATTTAAGCCCAATAAATACGTAAGTAATACCGATAATATGATAAAAATAATCAAAAATTATATTGATAATAATTAGTAATTGAATTATAATTTAAGAGGTGATGCAATATGGCTAATAAAAAGAAGAAAAGATTATACAGAGTAGAGGAACCAGAAGCTAAAATATTTGGTGTTTGTGGAGGAATGGCCGAATATATGGATGTCGATCCAACTATTGTAAGAATAATTTGGACATTGTTCATCTTTGCCTGTGGTACTGGTTTAATTGCCTATTTGGTATGTGCTTTGTGTATGCCTAAAAAATCAGAAATAAAGTAAAAAATACTTTATTTTTTTCTTCTTTTATTATATAATTATATCTGTAAGGCCAGCCTGGCGGAATGGTAGACGCGATAGACTCAAAATCTATTGTCAGCAATGACGTGAGGGTTCAAGTCCCTTGGCTGGTACCAGAAAAAATAAAAGAGTAAGCATTTAGCTTACTCTTTTTCATCTTCATAATAATAATCATCATCTTCAGTTTCATCTTCTTCAAAATTATATGGTTCATATCCATCTTTTAAATGTTCTCTTTCCTCATCAGTAAGGCCATCATCCTTATCGTTATCAGAAGAAGTAATATTAAATAATAAATCTAAAATTCCCATAACCATCTACCTTTACTTACAAGAATAACCATCTTTTTCTAATTTAAATCTATACTCGTTTAACCCGATAGTTCTCTTCTTAAGAATATCTTTACTAGCCATTTCTTTAGTACTATCATCATTACTTAATTTAGACACCTGATTAGTATTT
>CAZEVZ010000008.1:0-25440 GCA_964514935.1 uncultured Muribaculaceae bacterium | reverse complement strand
ATAATTATTTAAGTAATGTATATCCCGTAGGAAGTATCTATATTGGGGTAAGTAACACCAATCCAGGAACACTTTTCGGTGGAACTTGGGTATCATTTGGTGAAGGAAGAACCATAATTGGGGTTGGTACAGGAACAGACAGTAATAGTACTAGTAAAACGTTTGCCATCAATGAAACAGCAGGGGAATATAATCACACTTTAACAAGCAATGAAAGTGGTCAAAAAAATTTAGGAACCGTTAATACATCAAGCACAACACCAAGTTTATCATTTCAATATGGATATTCCAGCGGAACAACTTGTGCATATATTACATGTGCATCAGGAAATGATTATAATGGTAATGCTAATACTATTTGGTCTAGTTTAACTCATAAACACACTGTAACTATTTCTGGTTCTAGTGCATCGTCTGCCCACAACAACATTCAACCATACATCACCGTCTATATGTGGAAAAGAACCGCTTAAAATATGATTTTTGACAAACATAGACGATTAAAAACCAAATAATTGTCAATAATATTAAAAGAAGTAGAATTATATTTATTTTTCTCCTTCTTATTTCATATATATTATTAGGGAGGTCTTATGAAAATCAATTATCGAAGATTGATTATATTTGTTTTAGTACCAGTATTACTTGGAGGATTGGTAGGTTTACTTACCTCTGTCAATACTGATCTTGATAGCATCTTGCCAAAATGGATTTTTCCAGTTGTTTGGACAATTCTTTATATTTTAATGGGAATATCTTCATATTTAATATATGAAAAAGAAGATGAAATACCTAGAATATATATTATTCAACTAATATTTAATTTACTTTGGAGTTTTGTTTTCTTTAAATTTAGATGGTTTACATTTGCTTTTATCTGGATAATTATCTTATTTGTTTTAGTTATAAGAATGATTAGAGAATTTAGAAGTATCGATAAAACCGCCGGTAATTTACAAATTCCTTATGCCATATGGTTAGTGGTTGCTGCTATTCTTAATTTTATGTATATTATCTAAAAAGACAAATTGTCTTTTTTCTTTGAAAATGAATCATAAATTTGGTACAATTATTATAGTGATGTGTATGATTAAGAAAATAATATTAGTTATCGGGATATTTTTAATTGGAATAAATAATATATATGCCAAAGAAAATGTCAAATATAGTGCCTGTGTCGATGGAGATACGATTAAAGTCATCTTAAATAAAGAAGAGAAAACAGTTCGATTACTTGCTATTGATGCTCCCGAATCTGTCAAACCTAATAGTAAGATCGAGTATTATGGTAAGGAAGCAAGCGAATATACTTGTAATAAAATAAAGAAGGCTAAAAAAATTCAGCTGGAGTATGATTCCAATAGCGATAAAGTAGATAAATATGATAGATTACTTGCATGGGTATATGTCGATGGAAATTTACTTCAAAGTGAATTGGTCGAAAAGGGATATGCCAAAGTAGCCTATCTATATGGAGATTATAAATATACGAGTACATTACAAGAAAAGCAAGAATTGGCATCTGCCAAAAGTATCGGTATTTGGAATGAAGAAGCGAAAAAACTATATGAAGATAATTTAGTTACCGATGCTAAAGTAATTAGTGATGATTATACCAATAAAGAAATTGTCATTATCGTTATTCTGTTTTTAATAATTGTCTTTATTAGTGATAAGAATATAAAAAAGAAGGCTAAAAAGAAATTAAATAAGTATTTATAGGGAGGATTGAATGAAAAAAATATTTATCTATTACAGTTTGAGTGGTAACGGTGATGTCGTTGCTAATTATCTTAAAGAAAAGAAGGTAACTATTAGCAAAGTTATTCCTGAAAAACAACTTCCTAATAATATGGTATTGAGAATTATCAAAGGTGGTTTCCTAGCGGGTATCAACCACAAAGATAAACTTGTCGATTTTAATAATGATGTCAGTGATTATGATGAAGTAATTATCGGTTCACCTATTTGGAATGGTAAATTATCATGTCCTATCAATACGGTATTGGATAGTTTGGATTTAAAAGAGAAAAAGATAACATTTATTTTGTATAGTGGTAGTGGAGAAGCGCCTAAAACAGAGGAAATATTAAAAGAAAGATTTAAAACTTGTCGTATTATTCACCTAAAAGAACCTAAAAATAATCGTGAAGTATTAAGCGAAGTTTTAAAGAATATTTAATTTCTTCTTTTTTTCTTTTAAATATGTGTTAAAATATATATGGTTTATTTGGGAGGAATAATTATGTTTGATATGCTTATCGATGGTTTGGTAGATACCTTAAAACTAATACCATATTTATTTATAACTTTTATTATTCTAGAATTATTAGAACATAAATTAAGTAAAAAGAATGAAAAGATACTTGCTAAAAATAAAAAGTTTGGCCCGTTTATTGGCGGTATTTTAGGGGCCTTACCACAGTGCGGTTTTAGTACCATGGCTGCTAGTTTATTTTCTAATAAAGTAATTACTATTGGCACAGTCGTAGCCATATTTTTAGCCACTAGTGATGAAATGTTACCGATAATGTTAAGTGAGAAAGTGGATATTTTGTTGGTCCTTCGAATAATTGGTTTTAAAGTACTGATAGGTATTTTAATCGGTGTTATTGTCGATATTATCTATAAGACAAAGAAAGATAGTAAAAATAAAGAACATATTCATGAAATGTGTAATCACGAAAATTGTCATTGTGAAGAAGATGGAATTCTTTTATCTAGTATTAAGCATACGTTAAAAATAACTTTATTCGTATTGATTGCTAATCTGCTTATAAATGGAATCATCTACTTTATTGGTGAAGATAAATTATCTGGTTTACTTCTAAATAATAATGTTGTCACTTATTTTATAGCCAGTCTAATCGGCCTAATTCCTAATTGTGCAAGCAGTGTTATCATAACTGAATTATATTTAGCCAATTTGATTACTATTGGAACCTTGCTTTCTGGATTACTTACGGGTAGTGGACTTGGAATTTTATTGTTATTTAGAACAAATAAAGATTTAAAAGAGAATTTTACGATTCTAGGAATTATCTATTCTGTCGGGGTTATTATTGGTATTATTACCGATATGATTATATAAGTCATAACAATGTGACTTATTTTTTTTGTAAACCTGAAAATTAAGTTGAAAAATGTCAGCAATCTATGTTATAATACTTATATATAATAGATGTAGTAGAAGGAGGAAAGAATGAAAAAGACATTTAAAACATTTACAAAGAAAATAATTGCCGGTGTTATGGTGTTTATTATGCTATTTAGTGCTGTTGCTTCCATAACAAAGGTAATTGCTGCTACCTATGGTGAAGGTAATCATTATATGAAAGTTGGTATTGATAATCAACTTGGAGTTACGATTACTGGTGTTACGGTCAATAACAGTCCATGGGAAAATGGCAATGATGAGTTTTACACAAACAATGACCAATATCACATTGTAATAAACGTTTCTGGTAACGAAATTACAGGTGATAAAATACCAGGAATCGAATATGGAGGTAATTGGAACGATTATATAGAAATGTCCACTCAACATGAAGGTAACAATTATACTTTCGTATTGGACGTTAACAATGCTGAAAATCAAGAATTCTTGGGATTAAAAATTATTGAAGGAGAAGCATGGGGCGGAACAAATGAACCACATTTCGATGGCAAAGCATATGTTCTTTGGTCTTGTGGTACCGGTACATGTTATCATTATTTTGATAATATTCCTAATTTTGATGATGGTAACAGCACATTTTATAAAGATACCGAAATAAAAGCTGACAATGATGAAAGCATTCATTTTGATGTCAGTGCGGAATATAAAGCATGGGCCTTACCTAATAAGTTTAATCGTTGGGTACAAGCCTATAAAGAGCAAAACAATGTTGAAAATATCGATTGGACACAAGTTGATCCCGAGGATATCATATCCGAAAGCCCACCTAAAATGGACCAGTGGGAAGCAGTTGCGGTAGCAGCATATGAAAATAATCATGAAACGGGTTGCCGTAGACCAGGAAACAATGCTCCAGGTGATGAATGGGATGAATTTGAAAACTGTGTTGATGAATACTACATCGCTGCTGGTAATCTTCCATTTATAAGATTGCAACCGGTTGGTGAACCAGAATACAAAAATGTTTACGTATCATACGGTGATAGAAACTTTAAAGTAGCTATTTACAATAGCGATTATCGAGGAATTGCTATGGGCGACTTATCTAGGTTATCTTATTATCCAAGTGAATGGACCAATCCATTTATCAAGAGAGATCAATATGATATTTCTGATACTGAGGCAGATGATCCATCACCAATCGATTCGATATTATTAGAAAGCACTGTAATAATTAAACCACTCGAATATAATAATTTTGAAATAAAATCGATTGAGGCTTTAGATGTCCCTGATGATGCTGTTACGATTAGTAAAGATGAACAAAAGGGAGAATATCATTTAGTATTTTCATCTAATTTCTATGATAATGTGGTCTTTAAAATAGTCGGTACGGATAATAAAGAGTATTATGTGTTAGTACAAAGATATACGGTTGATGGCTATTTCAAAATGGCTGGTTCTAAACCAGTAATTGCTGCGGAATTCTATTTCGATAGGCTTAAAAACTATGATGATTTTGATTTGACACTAAAGATAAACTATAAAGATGGTACTGTTAAGACTGTAGGTATGGAAGCAATCAAAGGCATTGATGATGGCCTTGGCAATATTACTGATGCCTACGAAGTAGATGTTGAAGCGGGAGATAATAATGTGCCTCATGGTAAAGGACTTAAAAAATCATATTTTGAATACGAACTAGAAGATGGTGAAATCGATACCATCGATACGATGTATATAAACGCTGAATATAAAGGTAGTACTAGTACCAATTATGCTGGTGCTTATGTTGGCTCTGGTGAAGGCGTTTTAGTAAAGGTTTATAGGGGGGAATAAGATGAAGAAATTTTTAATATTCTTATTAGCAGTATTCTTCGTTACTCCAACGATGGCCTTTGCCGATGATCCAAAGGTACTAACATTGAATGCCGAAGCAACGAACAATACGATTGGTTATACCGGAACTACCGAAGACGGTTCACACGCCGTAATGTGTAAGTTGTATAATTCTAATGATAAAGAAATTGATATACTTTCCGTAGCTGTAGGTAATAATGCATTCGAAGGCAATTTTACCGTAACTGCCACCGGTGAATACAAAGTTACTTGTGCCAACTATTCTGGTGGAAGTATTAAAGAAGCAAATGTGACCGTTACGCAAATGGCTGCTCCGGTAGAACATACCGTACAGTTTGAAACCAATTGCGAAGCAACCATTGCTGAGGCTAAAGTTGAACATAATAAATATCTAGCGGAACCTAACAAACCTGAAAATGGCAATTATGTTTTTGCCGGTTGGTATGAAGATGCCACTTTATTAGTTAAATTCGACTTTGATAAGAAAATAACTGATGATTTAAAATTATATGCCAAATGGAAAAATCCATCAGTTCCAGTTCATACGATTTTCTTTGGTGAAGGCGGAACCTATATTGTCAATTTTGAAATTGATGAAGATTACGATGATGAACAAGGACCAATGGAAGCACCGATCAATGCATCGGGTGTATATTTTGTTCCTGACGGAAAGACGATGACTTTGACCGCCATTCCTGCTGAAGGATATACTTTCAAAGGTTGGTATGAAGGCAATGTCAATGCCCAAACGCCAGAAGAGTGGCCTACTGATACGCTTATTTCTAGCAATTCGGTATACACCTTTACCCCAGAAGGCAATCCATATATTGTTCCCGTATTTGAAGACCATAGAATACATAAAATAGAATTCGTAACTAATTGTGATGATGAACTTGAATATGCCGAAGTAGAACACGGTGGACTTTTAGAACCACCTAGACCATTAAATAATGATGGCTCTACTTTCGAAGGTTGGTATGAAGATGAAACATTACTAGTTGAATTTGATTTTAACAAGCAAATAAATGACGATTTGACATTATATGCCAAGTGGAAAGAAAAGGGAACCACCTATACCGTAAATGATGATAATGGCAATAGTATCTCATTCAAAGAGGAAGAAGGACGTAACTATTCATTAGAAATCATCGATATTATGACCCTTACAGATGAACAATTAGAAGAGTACGAAATAACTAGAGAAATGTATGAAGAGGTTAAGGCAGCCCTTACCGAAGCTGTTAAAGAAGAAGGTACTTTGGTAGCTTTCTACGACATCATTGTCAATGATGCGAATAATGGTGACAAACATAATGGACCTTTCAATATCAAAATAAAGATGACTGATGAAATGAAAGAATTTAATAGTTTCAAATTACTATATATCGATATCAATGATAATTTCAAAATTGAAAAAACGGTTGTCTTAAAAGTCGAAAATGGTTACTTGGTAGGAACATTACCACACCTTAGTAACTATGTACTCGTAGGTAATAATGTATCTAATCCACAGACATTAGATAATATATACATATGGATAATTACTTTATTCATTTCCGTAATTGGCTTGGCAATTACCACTAAAAAAATTAAAAAGTCAATGACAAAATAAATGATAATTCAAAGGCGATAGTAATTATTATCGCCTTTATGTTTTGGAGGGTTTATGAAAAAAAAGAATATAATTATGATTATATTGATTTTAATCGTGTCACTAGCAATCGTAATTTTATTATTAAATACTAAAAAAACACCTAAAAAAAGCATCGTTGGTACTTGGACGACCGATGGAGTGACTACATATAAGTTCAATAATGATAATACCGGTAGATTGATTGTGTCATTAGCAGAATACGAATTTACCTATAAAATTACCGATAATAAGTTAGATATTGATTTTAAAAATGAAAAATTTACTGATCCTCAATATACATACTATTTTGAAGATCATAAATTAGTTTTAAATGGAGATAATGGTACATTTACCTTTATAAAAAAATAGATGAAAAAGAGAAAAATAAATGCGGGTAAATTATTGTTATTCGTATGTATGTTGATATTTACAATCGTACTTATTCTATCGGTAGTTAAAATTATCAATTATTTAAATGATAATAGGGCCAATAGACAAATCAAGAAAATTACCAGCGAAGCAGTGACAATCGATACTAATGACAAATTAAAGGAATTATATAAAGTAGATTTTCAAAAATTAAAAGAACAAAATAGTGATGTAGTGGCCTATTTAAAAGTAAATAATACCAATATCGATTATGTGGTAGTCAAAGGTACTGATAATGAATATTATTTAAATCATAATTTTAATAAAAAAGATAATGTCTCTGGATGGATATTTGCCGACTATCACAATAGATTTGATGGTAGTGATAAAAATATCATTATCTATGGTCATAATACCTGGGATGGCTCGATGTTCGGTTCGCTAAAAAATGTCTTTGATGATGATTGGCATCAAAATAAGGATAATTATAAAATTATGTTTATCACCGATGATGAGATAGGTTATTACCAAGTATTTTCAACATATGTAATTACCAGTGAAAATTACTATATAACAACCTCATTTACCAATGATTTAGAATTTGAAACATTTGTCAAGACATTGAAGTTTAGATCATTATACGAATATGGTGTCGATATAAGTGATCCAAAACAGATTCTAACATTATCGACATGTAGTGGCGATGGCAAAAAAAGAGTCGTTCTCCATGCCAAGAAAATATAAGTTGTATACTTTTGCTCCTTTTATATCATTATAGATATGAAAGGAGTTTTTATGTCTAAATATAAAGTGGATATTTGTGGAGTCAATACTTCTAATCTAAAAGTATTGACTAACGAAGAAAACTTACTATTGTTTGAAAAAATGCATAATGGCGACAAATGGGCTCGTGACGAACTAATAAATGGTAATTTAAAGTTAGTTTTATCGATTCTAAAAAAATTTAATAATAAAGTAGATAATTTAGATGATCTTTTTCAAGTGGGCTGTTTAGGACTTGTCAAAGCCATCGATAACTTCGATACTTCCTATGGAGTAACTTTGTCAACTTATGCATGTCCCTTGATTATTGGAGAAATGAAAAGATATATTCGCGATAACATTTCCTTACGAATATCTAGAAGTGTCAAAGACTTGGCCTATAAAATTATCAAACTGAAAGAAGAAAAGATGAGTACCGAAGGAAAAAACTTAAGTGACAAAGAAATAGCCGAAATACTTGGCGTTAGTGAATATGAAATTGCCAATGCCCTCAATTCCTTAAAAGAACCGATAAGCATGTATGAACCAATTTATAACGATGGAGGAGATACGATCTATCTATATGATCAACTTAGTTTACCCGAAGAAGCATACGATAAGGAAATGAAATTAGCTCTAGAAAAAGCCATGGAAAAATTGAAAGTAAGAGAATTACAAATTTTAAAAGACCGCTTTATCATCGGTAAGACGCAAATGGAAATAGCCAATGAACTAGGAATTAGTCAAGCTCAAATATCGAGAATTGAAAAAAATGCTTTAGCTAATATCAAAAAATTGATTAAGTAGAATATAATTAAATAGGTGATATATGTGCGCTTATCAGATTTACAACTAAAAGAAATAGTCAACATTTCTAATGGTAAAAGAGTAGGCAGAATTATCGATGTCAATGTCGATGAAAAAGGAAACATCATCAATTTAGTTCTTGAAGATCGAAGAGGACGTAAGTTTTCTCATGAAGAATATAATATTTTATGGAATCAAATTGTCAAAATTGGCGATGATATTATTCTGGTAGATACCCGAAATAAATAACTAGTTTTGTCGAAAGACTGGCATGTCTTTAATTTAAGTGTTATTATCTAATAAAAGTAAAGGAGATAGATATGCCAGACTATATGTTATTAGATGATTTAATTGATGATATGTTAGATGATATATCTTATATAAAGTTGAATACTCATCTAAATATCGAAAGTGATGATTGATTTATCACTTTTTTTTCTTTATAATAATATTAGTGATAGATATGAAAGAAGTAATCGATAATTATAAATATGAACGTGAATTAAATAGACAGGGCATAAAACTAATTGCAGGGGTCGATGAAGTTGGTCGGGGACCTTTGATTGGTCCAGTCGTAGCCGCTGCAGTCATCTTACCCGTAAATTTTGAATTACCAGGACTTACCGATTCCAAGAAATTGAGTGAAAAGAAGCGCGAAGCCTTTTATCAAATTATCGAAAAAGAAGCCCTTGCCATTGGCGTTGGTGTCATTGGCGAGAAACGAATCGATGAAATAAATATCTATGCCGCAACCAAAGAAGCGATGTATGAAGCAATTGGCAACTTAAAAATTAAACCCGAACATGTCCTAATCGATGCCATGCCTCTCGATTTAGAAGTACCGACGACTTCGATTATTAAAGGAGATTTATTAAGTATTACTATATCAGCTGCTTCCGTGATTGCTAAAGTGACAAGAGATCATATGTTATATGAAATCGATAAAGAATTTCCAATGTACGATTTAAAAAATAATAAAGGCTATGGCACTAAAAAGCACATCGAAGCTATAAAAAAATATGGTATTACCAAATATCATAGACGTAGTTATAAACCGGTAAGTGATTACCAAAATAAAATAAATAGAGGTAAGTATGAGTAAAAAAGAATTAAAAAAACTAATTATTATTTTTCTATTATCGAGATTGTTATTGCTAGCATTTATAATTATAAAAAAAGATTTATCGATTTTAACTTTATACGATGGAGAACACTATATAAATATGGCTATGCATGGTTATAGAGAACCAGTATTATATGCTTTCTTTCCTTTGTTTCCCTTATTTATTAGAATTCTTCATTTCATTATCCCTTCGTATCCATTATCGGGCTTTTTTATCAGTAATATTTGTTCTTTCATATCCCTTATCATTTTGAATAAACTGACCAAAAATATGAAAGATAATACCTTAAATCTATTATATTTAATTTTTTCTCCCATTCTTGCCTATACGACAGTCGTATATACGGAAAGTTTATTTATGCTCTTGACTTTATCAGGTTATTATCTATATAAAAAAGATAAGTATATCCTATCGGGAATAATTGTCGGTCTAGCGATATTATGTCGTAATTCGGGGATTATTCTCTGGGGAGCAATCGGTTTAGATATGTTGTTTCATTTTTTTAAAACCAAAGATATTAAAGTCAAAAATATTCTTCTATATGGCACTATTTCATTGGCTATCGGCATGATATATCCCGTTTATCTGACTAACCGTACCGGTAATCCGCTGATGTTTGCTACAGTGCAAGAAACGTACTGGTATCGTGAGAAAGGGTTCATTATTACAGGAATTATGAAAGATATTACTGTTTTAAAACGTTCACTTGCTCCCTTTAATATGATTGTTTTTTTAGAAAATTGGCTATCCTTTTTTGCCACTTTAATTCTTGGCATAAAGATCTTTAAAAGGATAGGGTCTCTAGTATTTATGTCATCGTATCATTATTGGCCTTTTCTTTGACGTATCGTGATATTAACTATTGGACTTCACTCGCTAGTGCCAGTCTATTTAGATATGTCTTTAATCTATTTCCTATTTATCTATATACCTTCGAGAACAAAAGCAACAATCATAAACTAATTATTGTGGCAATTATTCTCTTTGTTACTATCTTTAATACAATAACTTTTTATCTAGGTGGTTTTATTGGCTAATATGTGAAAACAATTTAACATCGGGCAAGAAAATTCTTGTCTTTTTTTCACTTTTGTCATATAATTATGATTTGTGTGAAGAAAGTAGGAAGTATATGAATGATAAAATTAGAAATATTGCTATTATTGCTCATGTCGATCATGGTAAGACGACACTTGTCGATCAATTGCTAAAAAAATCTGGTACCTTCAGAGAAAATGAACAGATTAGCGATAGAGTAATGGATTCGAACGATATTGAAAGAGAAAGAGGAATTACTATTTTAGCCAAGACGACCGCTATCAATTATAAAGACTATCGTGTAAATATTTTAGATACTCCCGGCCATGCTGATTTTGGCGGCGAAGTCGAAAGAATTATGAATATGGTCGATGGAGTACTTTTACTCGTAGATGCTTACGAGGGAACGATGCCTCAGACGAGATTTGTCCTAAAGAAAGCCTTGGAAGCTGGAGTAAAACCGATTGTTTTAATCAACAAAATCGATAAACCAACGGCGAGACTCAACCAAGTTGTCGATGAAGTAATCGATCTATTTATCGAACTTGGGGCTAGCGATGAACAATTAGACTTCAAAGTGGCTTACGTATCAGCATTAAATGGTACCGCCTCATTGAGTCCGGAAATAAGTACCCAAACAGAGGATTATGGATGTATATATGATTTAATTATAAATGAAATACCAGCACCTAATGTCAATATCAGTGCCCCATTACAATTTCAACCAGCTTTACTTGACTATAATGATTATGTTGGTAGAATAGGTATCGGTTTAGTTAAAGCAGGCACCATTAAAGAAAATGAAATGGTTTCTTGTGTTAGATTAGATGGAAGTATCAAACAGTTTAGAATTCAAAAATTATTTGGTTTTTTAGGCCTTAAACGAATTGAAATAAAAGAAGCCCATGCGGGTGATATAATTGCCATTGCTGGCTTACCTGATATTTCTGTCGGTGAGACTGTCTGTGACATCGGTAAAGAAGCGGCTCTTCCCATTTTAAGAATCGATGAACCAACCTTAAAGATGACCTTTATGACTAGTGATAGCCCATTCGTAGGTCGTGATGGAGAGCATGTAACAGCTAGAAAAATTGGCGAAAGATTATTCCGTGAAACCCAACGAGATGTCAGTTTACGTGTCGAAGAATCAGGCCAAGATTCTTGGGTAGTCTCTGGTAGAGGAGAATTACATCTATCTATTTTGATTGAAAATTTAAGAAGAGAAGGTTTTGAACTCCAGGTATCTAAACCAGAAGTAATCATCAAAGAAATAGATGGTATTAAATGTGAACCTTACGAAGAAGTCCAAATTGAAGTCCCTGAAGAATCGGTCGGCAATGTCATCGAAGCGTTAGGATTACGTGGCGCTAAGATGGAAAATATGACCAATGTCAACAATTTAGTTAGATTGCTATATACCATTCCATCACGAGGTTTAATAGGCTTTACCACTGACTTTATGACGATGACCAAAGGTTATGGCATAATCAACCATACCTTTAAAGAATATCTTCCCGTTGAAGACATCAACGTCGGCGAAAGAAAATTTGGCGTTCTTGTGTCCATGGAAAATGGCAAGGCTACGGCTTATTCTATCGGCAACCTAGAAGATAGAGGTACGATGTTTATCGAACCAGGTACGGAAGTATACGAGGGAATGATTGTCGGTGAATGTAATCGTGAAAACGATTTGGCTGTCAATGTCGTTAAAGGTAAGCAATTAACCAATACCAGAGCGGCTGGATCAGACCATACCGTCGTCTTAAAAAGACCTAGACCAATTACCCTTGAATATTGTTTAGACTATATCAATAGTGATGAATTATTAGAAATAACACCACATTATTTAAGACTTAGAAAAAAGATTTTAAATACTGAATCGAGAAAGAAATTTGATGCTAAAAAAAATGCTTAACATAGCATTTTTTTTTAATAGTTTAATTCATTTAAAATACTTTCAATTTTATCTCTGGCTTCAACCTGGGATTTTGAAAAAATTAAAGTATTATCAACTCTTACACTTACCATATAATACCCGTTGGATACCATATCGTATCTATAGTAATTTTTACCTTTATGTTTATTGATTGCTGCTCCGGAACCTTTCATAGCCTTAAAGGCTTCAATATGTTTATTTTGTGCTTTTGTGGCACTTTCATCTTTATCATAAGTAACCATCTCTAAAGTAAAATTATCTAGGGTTGCCAACATTGAACCGGTAATATAATCGACATTCTGATAACTATTCATATTATCGGTAACTGTAAAGCCATTATTCGTACATGCTACCTGAAAATCGTCTAGTGTTTTGACAGTTTTTTCTTCTTTTTCAGCACATCCTCCCATAAATAAGCACAATAAAAATATAAAAAACAAACTAATTCTTTTCATCATAGCCTCCTTATTTTCATTATAGCACTAAATATTGATAATCGGTTAAAAAAATCAATATTTTACATATAATAAATTAGGTGACAATATGGATAATTTAGATAATTTCAAACTATTTGTAAAAGAAAACCCTACCTTTGTTAGATTTATTAAAGATGGTTCGATGACATGGCAAAAATTTTATGAATTATACGATATGTATGGTGAAGATTCCAAAGTATGGGATGAATTTAAGACGATAACCAATACCAAAAATGGTCCTACATTAAATGATATCATCAATATTGCTAAAAATATCGATATGGATAAATTTCAAGATGGTGTCAATTCTTTAAGTAAAGCCTTTGGATTATTTAGTGATTTATTTGCTAACAAAAGTATTGGAAGTGATACCTATACTCCAAGAGCAGTTTATAGGAGATTCGATGATTGATGCGCTTTGATACCTTTATGCATATAAACAATAATCCAATCGAAAAACAATTCTTAAGAGAATACTCCTACTGGTACAAATACTTAAATCGAAGTAACCTCTATTACAAAGATTTTATCAAAGATATGAAAGAAAAATATAAATTGACAACAACTGATAAAATCAATAAAATGGCTAACAATATCGATATGTTTAAGTCCTTTCTTGATGTCCTAAAATAAATATGGTACAATTAAAGCGGTGAAAAGATGAGTGAAATAATTGAAGCTACCTATAGTTTTTTAGACGCCCTAGATAAGACAGATATGATTAAAAAGATAACGATATACAGAGATAAATTGATGGCCAATAAAGAACTCTTAACTAAAATAAATAGTGTTCAAAATGAAAAAGATGATAATAAAGTAATCGCTGGTAGAAAAGTTATCTATGCCGATGATGATTATAAAATGTATATGAAATACTATAACGAATTGTCGTTTTTAATCATGAAAATCAATCGTAAATACAAAGAATATACCAATACGAGTGAACATAGTTGTAGGAGATAAAGAATATGAAAGTAATAAGTGGAATATTAAAAGGAAGAAAAATAGCTGGATATAATATCGAAGGAACGAGACCGACGATGGATAGAGTCAAAGAAAGTCTCTTTGCAATGATCCAAGATCGTATCAAAGATAGTCTTGTTTTAGATTTATTTGCCGGTTCCGGAAGCTTGGGAATTGAAGCAATTTCAAACGGCGCAAAGTATGGTTATTTTATCGATAACAATAGCGAAGTAATCAAAGTATTAAACACCAATATTGCTAATTTAGCCATAAAAGATAAAACGAAAGTAATTTTATCCGATTGGAAAAGATTTTTAAAGGAAGCCGCCAGTAATGGCCTTAAATTCGATTTGATTTTTGTCGATCCTCCTTATGATTACGATGTTTATGAAAAAATATTGGCCAAAGTATCATTGCTAGATTTATTAAATAAAGATGGCTTGATTATACTTGAACATCACAATCTTAAGTTGAAAGATAAATACGATAGATTAACTTTATTTAAAGCCAAAAAATATGGTAGTAAAAGTGTCAATATTTATAAAAATAATTGACATCTTTTTGGTTGTATGCTAAACTTAACTTAAATAGAGGAGGAATAAAAATGAAAAGATTGAATAGAAAAGGGTTTACTTTAGTTGAATTGTTAGCAGTTATCATCATATTAGCGATTGTTGTTGGTATTACTATTCCTGCCGTATTAAATACTATAAATTCATCAAGAAAACAAGCAGCGCAAACAGCTACTGATATTGCAGCTAATTGGATTGCTGAACAATATACAATATTATCGGTAAGTCCTTTCGATGCTAATAGTGCATGGAAGGATATTTGTGGAGCTGATGGTACGGGATGCAGTAATTTGACAATTACAATAGCTAGTGCCACTGATGCTCAAAAGGCTTTTGTCGAAGGAGCTGGATTTAAAACTACTGATGTTAATACGCTTGTTATAACACTTACGACCGGTAATTCTGGTAAAGCATGTGTAACTTTGACTCCATCTGCCGATGGTTCCTATTACATAAACAATACTCCAAGTGCAACATATGAAAGTTGTAAGAATCTATAATAAGTTTTAAAAGACTAGACAATAGTCTTTTTCTTTTGTAAAATTATATTTGGAAGTGATGTATTATGAACAATAATTTAATTATCGGTTCGCATGTCGGTTTTAGTGCTAATAAACAATTACTAGGCAGTGTCGAAGAAGCCTTATCATATGGTGCCAATACCTTTATGTTTTATACCGGTGCCCCACAAAATACCAAACGAAATCCCATCAATGATGAATATACGTATAGCGCATATGAACTTATGAAAAATAATCATCTCGATTTATCTAAAGTTGTAATTCATGCTCCTTACATTGTCAATTTAGGCAATTTAGAAAACTTCGATTTTTCAGTAAATTTCTTGCGTGGTGAAGTAGCTAGAGCCGGTCAGTTAGGAATTAAAAATGTCGTTTTACACCCAGGAGCCAGCGTATCATACGACCGCAAAGATTCCCTAGCAAGCATCATTAAAGGATTGAATTTAATCCTCGATAACGAAATAGATGTAACGATATGTCTAGAAACGATGGCTGGCAAAGGAACAGAAATTGGTATCGATATCCAAGAATTGAAAACAATTATCGAAGGTGTTAAATTTAAAAATAAAATTGGCATCTGTTTAGACACTTGCCATCTAAATGATAGTGGCATCGACTTAACTAAATTTGATGAATATATCCGAGAATTTGACCACGAAATTGGCCTTAACTATCTTAAAGTAATCCATATCAATGATTCCAAAAATAATATATCATCTCACAAAGATAGACATGAAAATATCGGTCTTGGAACCATTGGCTTTGACACTCTAATCAAAATTATCTACGATGAAAGATTTAAAGATATTCCTAAAATATTAGAAACACCATATGTAACTGCAGATGATAATTCAAAAGAAAAGATATATCCTCCTTATAAATACGAAATAGCCATGATTAGAAATAAGAGATTTAATCCTAATCTCCTGAATGATATTAGAGAAAATAAGTGATTTATTTTCTTTTTAATTAGATAAATTCATATTATTTAATATGAAACTTCGAAAATATAAAAAAAAGACCATTGGTAGTCATATTACTAACGAAATAATAATAATTGTTTTAGGCATCATTGCTGCTTTTATCGTCATCAATTATTTTTCTTATAAATTTAATGCAGTAGTTATGCCGATAGCTGAAGCTAAAACACGAAAATATATTACCGAAACAATCAATAATGCGGCCGACAAAATTATGTTTGATAACGATTTGTTTACCATTGAAAAAAGTAATGATAATGAAATTAAAATGATTACTTATAATTCCTATGAAGCAACCCAGTTGATTAACGAGATTACCCATAATATCGAAAACGATTTAGATATGTTGGAAGAAGATAAAGATATATATATTATTGGTGATATCCCTTTTGGCGTAATTTTTAATAATGCTGTCATTAGAAATTTTGGACCAAGAATTAAAATAAGAATTGATATTATTGGTGATGTCTTGAGTGAACTAGAGACCGAAGTTAAACCCTATGGAATAAATAATGCCTTAGTCGAAGTACGCGTTAAACTTTATGCCAATGCTAGAGTTATCTTACCCCTAGTGAGCAAAGATATAAGTATTACCAATGTTATTCCAATATCGATAAATATTGTCAATGGAAGTATTCCTGAAGCCTATATAGGAACATATCGTTAGGTTATCCCAGTGCAACATCTAAAATCATCATGACGGAAAAACCGATAATCGTAAATATGGCCATTAGGTCTTTTTTTTCGTTGGTTTGACTTTCGGGAATCAATTCTGAAACGACGACATAGATCATGGCCCCCGCTGCAAACGATAGTAAAAATGGTAGCAGAATTCTCACTTTTAATACGAGTAAAGCTCCAATTACTCCAAAAATAGGTTCGACAATCGCCGATAATTGTCCATAAAAGAAAGCTTTCTTCCGTGACATTCCCTCACGTAATAGCGGAATTGAAACGGCTGAACCTTCGGGAAAATTCTGCAGCCCAATTCCCACAGCTAACATGATAGCAGATATCGTCGTGGCACCATTTATTCCATAAAATATCGAACCAAAAGCAATACCTACGGCCATTCCTTCGGGAATATTGTGAATAGTAATCGATGAAATTAACATCAAAATACGTTTATTTTTCTTGGTAAATACTTTATTAAATATTTTATCGGCTCCAAACAATAAAATTCCTCCAGCAAAAAAACCTAAAAAAGCAGTCAACCAGGTATTTAATTCTAATTCTTTCGCAACATCGATAGCGGGTGCTAATAACGAAAAGTATGAAGCCGCAGTCATAACTCCGGCCGCAAAACCTAGCATCGCATCCATGACGTTTTTATTGATTTTCTTAAAAAAGAAGACGATCGAAGCCCCTAAAAGGGTGACGAAATAAGTAAATATCGTGGCTAGTAGAGCTTGATATACATAATTTAAGTTTAAAAACCAGTTAAACATAAAACACCTCTTTATATTGTATGGAATATTAAAAAAAATGTTATTCCTAAAAATATCTTAAAATATCATAAAAAAATATTTAAATTTTCATAAATATTTGATATAATTAAAAAGAGTAGGTGGAATATGCATAAAAAGAAGTTTATGTTCTTCATAATTATTGTTCTACTGCTAACCGGCTGTACTAAAATTACTGATAATTTAGATGAAGTGGTAGATGCAACAATTATAGATAGTAAATTACCTGCTAATACCGTTTCCACTGGATATGAATTATATATACCAACTGGGGTTAAACAGGTTACCGATAGTAATAATAACCAGAAATTTAAGATTGGCAACAGATATATCTATCTCTATGTCGATATGGTCAGTTATTACTATCACAATATGTTGAATTATAAGAATGTTGGCGATTACGATTACTATTATCGCAAACTAGGATTAAACGATAAGACGGGATATGTCGGTGTCAGAGCAGCAGAAGATAATCTGTATTATGGCGTCGTCGTCTATAATTATTCGAAGATCGAGTTTTATGCCGATAAAGATGAATTGCCAATAATATTAGCTAATGCTTTAATCATTGTGAAGAGTGTCAAATTTAACGATAATCTAATCAAAATGGAACTTGATAGTGATGTTAGCGATGGAAGAGAATTAAAATACGAGTTGGATAGTCCTAAAGATAGTGAAAGTACGTTTTCTGATTATTTACAAGAATTCGTTCCAAAAGAAGAAACCAAAGTAGAATTACCAGAGGATAAATAATGTAAGAGGTGCAATAATGAAATTGATGGATAAAATTAAAGATTTGTTTATGGATGAAGTTATCGATGATGATGAATTAGAAGTCGAAGAAAAAGAAGAATATAAAGAACCACCTAAGGAAGAAATGAGGATTTTTCCTAAAGTTATGCGTGAAGATATCGCTAAAGAAGAAAAGCCACCCCTAGAATTCAAAAAAGAAGAACCCGTCAAAGAACAGGTAGTGGAAACTCCGAAGAAATTCAATTTTCCAATCGACTTTGAAGAAGAGATATTCAAAGCAGAACAAAAAGAAGCAATTCCACCACGAAGAAGTAATTATCGTGAAATAGATGATAATCTTAAAAGTAGTAGTTTTGGTAATCGGAATATCAATGTTTTAAATTTAGAAAAAGAACCACCGAAAAAGGTTGCTGAACTATACCCTAAAAAAGAAGAAACTAAACCTAAATTTAAGGCTTCACCTGTAATTTCTCCGGTATACGGCGTTCTCGATAAAAACTATACCAAAGAGGAAGTACGTGAAAAATCTGATGACAATAATGCAATCAAAAGACCATCTAAAAAAGTGGACTTTGAGACCGTTAGAAAAAAAGCATTTGGTAATTTAGCCGATGAAATCAAAGACAATTTATTGTGTGAAAATTGTGAATTATATAAAGAAGTTAAAAAAATTAGTGCGCTATCAGAAGACGATTTATTGTACGATATGACCGTAGATAATGAGCAAGAAGAAAAAGATGTTACAATCGAAAAAGCCTATGACAATTATCACGAATTCGGAGTTGCCTACGAACCTAAAAAAGTAGGCAGAGTAGTTTCAGAAAAAGTCGAACTGGAAGATGATTTCGAATTACCTCAAGAATTTGAAAATATTATCAACAATACAAACAATGATGAAGAATTAGAAGAAAAAAAAGAATATGTTCCCCTAGTGGACAAAATCGAAGAAGAAGTTGTTCTAAAGGAAACTGAAGAAGAACCTAAAGAGATAGTAAAAGAAGAAGTTTTACCTACTAGAGAAGAAAAAAGAAAAGAAACAAAGGTCGATGATGATTTCTTTGAACTGATCGATTCAATGTATAAAGAAAGGATAGATGATTAAAATGACTGAAGTCTTGCCAATAGTTTTATACATCCTTGGTTCTATTTTGTTAGTTGTGCTAATAATATTAGGTATAAAGTTGATTATTACTATGGATAAAATAGGAATTACTGTCGATAATATAAATACAAAAGTAAATTCTTTAAATGGATTATTCTCCGTAATTGATTTTACAACCAATAAATTAGCTAGTATTAGTGATAAAGTTGTCGAGACAATTACCGAATTTATTCGAAAAATATTTATGAGAAAGAAAGAGGAGGAAAGTAAAGATGAGTAGAAGAAGTGGAGGCTTATTTAAATTATTAGCAGGCATCGGCATTGGTGTTGGTGCAGGAATGCTTTTAGCACCTAAAACAGGTGAAGAACTTAGAAAGGATTTAACTAAAAAAATCAACGAATTACTTGATAAAGCAAAAGAAATCGATATCAATGAAGTTGCTGATGATTTCAAAAATAAATTAACTGATTTAAAAAAAGAAATTGAAGATTTAGATAAGGAAAAAGCTTTAGATATTGCTAAAAAGAAGAGTGAAGATTTAAAGGTTAAAGCCAATGAATTACTTGATTTAGCAAAAGAAAAAGGAACTCCAGTTTTAGAGAAAGCAGCCGCTGAAGTAAAAGAAAAAGCAATTCAAGTTACTAAAGAAGTTCTTAAAAAATTGGAAAACACTGAAACTAAATAGGACCATTTTGGTTCTTTTTTTGACGAAATTGTCCTTCCATTTACCCAAAGTATACATCTAGTTAATTTATTTGACAAAAGATATATTTGTCTATTATCATTATGATATCTAACTTACATATTTAAGATTGAGGTAATATGTTAAAACTTAAAAATGTATGTAAATATTATAAAATTGATAAAGATAAAAAAATTATTTTAGATAATATAACACTCGATTTTAGAGATAGAGAATTGGTGTTTATATTGGGCGCCAGTGGTAGCGGTAAAAGCACATTATTAAATATCATCGGAGGTAATTTATCTTGCGATAGTGGCGAAATTTGGTTAGATGGCGAATGCATTACTAATTATAGTGATAGTGAGTTAGATGATTATCGTTCCAATGTCGTCAGTAACATCTTTCAAGATTATAATTTAATTGATTATATGACGGTTTACGATAATATTATGTTAGGTTTTAATGATGGACTATCAAAATTAGATATCGATAGATTATTGAAAGGATTACATATATATGATAAAAGACATATGCTCGTTAGTAGGCTATCGGGGGGTGAAAAACAGCGGGTAGCCATCGCCAGAACTTTAGCCAGTAATCCTGATATCATTTTAGCCGATGAACCGACGGGAGCTTTAGACTATGCCACCGGTATTGCCATAATGGAAATATTAAAAAGAATATCTTATAGCAGACTTGTCATCGTCGTTAGTCACGATAATTATCTAGCCAGTAGGTATGCCACGAGAATTATCAATATTAAAGATGGCAAATGTAACTATGAAGAACTCCATGGTAATCATATGATTAAAAGCAACCTCATCAAGAAAAATAATAAACGTATAATGATAATTAAATTAGCCATCAAGAATTTATGGTTAAAAAAAATAAGGACAATATTTACTGCTTTTGCTATTTCTTTAGGAATTATAAGTATGTCATTGGTCGTCAATCTATATAGCAATTTCAATGGTGAAATAGATGAACTAGAAAGTAATATCGTTTCCGTATTTCCTATTACCATCAGCAATGGTGAATATTTAAATGATGAAGCTGTCGAAGAATCGAAGAATGACAAAATAATCATCAAAGATAAAAATAAATATGCTTATACGAATAAAATAAGTACCAAATATCTTGAATATTTACAATCGATCAAAGAGATATCGTACTTTAGTTACCATTATGATATTTCATTACCCCTAATTAGTGATAGTTATAAAACAATTGATAATAAATATTTAAAAATACTTCCAAGCACCCAATATATCGATGATAATTACGATATTTTATATGGTAGAAATATTTCAACAGAAAATGAAATTCTCTTAAAAGTAGATATCAATAATAATGTCGATAGTGAAATATTGAATAGTTTTAATATAAATACAGATATCAATTATGTCAGTGTGGTTGGTCGCAAAATTAAAATTATCGCCAATGACGATTACTATATTAAAAATGGTAATTATTATGTTGTCTCTAATGATAATAATTCGATGTACCAAAAAAGCATCATTGAACTTACTATCGTAGGTATTATTAGAGAAAAGGAAGAGAATGATAACAATAATTATCTTTATTGCCTAGAAGGAATAATCACTTCTCTTATTGAATTAAATAGTCGGAGTAATATTGTCAAAGATGAGTTGCATAGTGATTATAATGTTTTAGGAAATAACCTGGATAGGGATAAACTATTGGCTTATTTAGGTTATCAAACACTTCCCAATATGATCAATATTTACGTTGATAATCTTGAAAATAAAGATAAAGTAATTAAAAAATTAGACGAATATAATGCCCAAAATGATAAGTTGATCTATGTTGATACGATGGCTGGAGCTATCGATATTGTTCGGCAATTCATAATGATGATTACAATTGTCCTAGTTCTATTTTCGATTGTTACTATTACAATTTCGTCACTTATGACAGGTATTCTTACCAATATTAGAGTATTAGAACAAAAAAAAGCAATTGGTATTTTTAGAAGTTTAGGGGCCAGTAAAAGCAATATTCGTCAGTTATTCAATTTAGAAAATATGTTTATTGGCACAATATCACTAATAATTGGTATTCTCATCATCAATTTAATTGATCAACCTATCAATAATATCATCGATAATTATATGGGTATAGGGAATATCTTTGTTATCAGATATGATCTAGTATTCTTGGTATTCATAATCAATATGTTGATAATTAAAATATCTGGTCTTATTCCCGCAATCAAGGCTAGTCAAATGGATATCGTCAAATGCATATACAACAGATAACTTTGTAAAGATGTAAGTATTTTCAGAAATCCCAAATTTGCAATTGCAATTTGTTAGTGATATAATAAACCAAAAGGAGAATCATAATGATTGATATAAAAGATTTAAAATCTAATATTGAAAATAAGATAATATCAGCAGAAAAGGTAATAATTGTACCACATAATAATGCTGACTTTGATGCCATTGGTTCGGCAATAGGACTTGTTCTAGTTGCTAAAAAAATGAAAAAGCAAAGTTATATTATAGTAAATGATCCGATGCACATTATAGATCCTGGTGTCAAAATGATAATAGATGAGAGTAAAAAGGATTATGAAATTATTAATTGTGATAAATATCTGGGAATAACTCATCCAAATGATTTATTCATTTTGACTGATGTTAATAAATCATATTTGGTAAGTGTCAAAGATTTATTAAACAATCCTGATAATATCATAATTATCGACCATCACGATGCGGATAAAAATACAATTTCTACAGATAGTTTATACATCGATACAAGCTGTTCGAGTGCTTCAGAAATTGTTGTCAATTTGCTCAGTGCTTGTAAAATTAAAATACCATCAATGGTGGCTAATTATCTGTATGCCGGAATATATTTAGATACTGCAAAATTAACCAAAAATTGTACTGCCGAAACGATGCGTGTAGCCGCTAAATTATTAGAAAGTGGTGCCAATATTAACAAAGTAAATGAACTGTTTAAGGAGGATTACTTAAGCGATCGAAAAGTACAAAGATTGATTAACAATATTGAAATGATCAACTGCATGATAGCTTTAATTGCTGCTTCTGATGATGAAGAATATTCTCGTGAGGAAATTGCAAAAGCAGCAGATTATGCACTTAAATATGGAGCGGACGCTGCATTTGCTATTGGAAAAATTGAAAATGGCATTATATCGATATCAGGCCGTTCAACCGAAAAAATCAATGTCGGTTCAATAATGGGCGAATTAGGTGGTGGCGGAAACCCTTATTCTGGTGCTGCGAAAATTCAAGAAGAAAGTATCGAAAATGTCGAGAAAAAACTAAAGAGAGTATTAAAACCATCATATTATATCGAAAACTAACAGGAAATTACAATATATCCTGTTTTTTCTATCTAATATTTGATATATTGACTTTAGAATTATTATTTTTTATAATATTATTAATTTTTGGGAGGTTGTTATGAATTATTATATTATGGAGATAAATTCCTGTGAATCTAAGATATTAGATAAGATAGATATCGTTAAAAGATATGGTATCGATACGACTATATATGAAGAAGAACTTGCAACTATTATCAATGATATGGATAAAAAAGTAAGCACTAGTAGTTCTAATGGTATTGCATTTAAGATGCAAGCAGAAACGATGTATAAATTGGTATTAGAGAATTTACGTAATTTAGAAAAGAAATTAGATGGTTATCAAAAATATATGAATGTCTATTTCAGAAATAATGCTTTAAGTAACGATATTGATAATAATAATGAATTTACAAAGAATAAGATTGGTTTTTATGTTAATGAAGGAATAGTTTTAATAAATGAAACTTTTAAAATTGATATCGATAATGTACATGAAGCTAAAAGAATAATTAGTGGTGTCTATGAGACATTATATAAGATTATTAAATTAGAGTTACTTCTTGAAGGTAATTCCAATATTCTTAATTATATCGTAGATAAGAATATGGGAATTGAATATCTTAATGACTTAGTACGTGATGATATTAATAAATTAAAGAGTTGTAACTTATATGACTCAGAAATTGACAATATAGTTAGTAATCTTAGTAAAAAAGGAATAGATTATCACTATGGAGATGGGGATTTAATTTTAGCAATTGCTTTAAAGATAGATGATAAGGTCGAAAAAGTAATTAACGATAAAATAAAAATGTATGATGAAAATATTGCATCATGTCGCGAATCAATCGATGAAGATAATGCTAATCTGAACTATATTAATAATAATACTTATGATCATAAGGCTAAAAAGAAAAAGGCTTTAGTAAAAACTATAATTAGTTCCGTACTCGTAACTTTAAATATTCTAGGTTATAAGTTTATGCCAGGATTAGTCAAAAATAAAAATACCGATACAACTTATATGACGAAAAGAGAAGTTTACGATACGATAAGTGATGAGGTCAGGAGTGAAGAAGCACGTGTTCATAAGAGTGAAGATGAATATGTAACATTAAAAGTATATGGTGAAGTAAATGAATCTGGGAAGAGGATAACCAAAGAATATAATTTATCAGAGATAGAATTAGAAAATATTAAAGACTATATAGATGAGTATGATTCTGAAGAGAGAAGGTATGAAGAAAGCATTAAATATCGTATGAGTGAACAATTAAGTAGAGAAGAATACATAGTGGTAGAAAGAATGCAATATGGAGATATATATGAATCATTTGATGAAGAACAATATCAAAAAGATTTGAATACTATTTTACTTATTATCTATATGTTTGGTGGATTATTTACAACTTCAATGCTTACATATTTAATGATTTATTTAATTAATAAGAAACAGGAAAATAAAGGGCTTCTTATGAATAAAAGTTTATCTGATGAAATAAATGAGAAAAGAGCATTGATAGATGATTTAAAAAATAGTAAAAAAGAATTATTAAATATGCAAAAGAAATATGAAGATAGTGGTGTAAATAAAGAAGAATATAAAGCAAAAATGTATAAGAGAATAAAATAAAAATATAATAGTGGAAGGTGTAATAGTTATTTCCGAACGTTTAGGTCATTCTGATATCAATATGACACTCAATACCTATTCTCATATGATTCCTAAAGATGAGGATAAGGCAATTTATGCTCTTGAAACTTTAGAATCATAATCAAATTTAAATGTTAACTTAAAAATTTTTAAGGGATTTTTAAGGGATTTTTAAGGGATTAAGCAATCAAGATATTATAAAAGCCTTGATTTACAAGGCTTTATAAACAAACTGGTCGGGAAGACAGGATTTGAA
>CAZEVZ010000007.1:0-25447 GCA_964514935.1 uncultured Muribaculaceae bacterium | reverse complement strand
TGCCCCGGCTTCAGATTGCATTTCGATAATCTTAACTTTATTACCCCAAAAATTATTATTGCCACTATTCGCCAGTAAATCAACTTTTTCCGCCATTGGACTAGCCGGTGTAATCGGATAAATACCACATAATTCACTAAATTTATAGGCTACATTACTAACCGCTTCGTTCGCATCCATTGTCTTATATTTACTCATTTAACATCCACCTCTCAATAATAATTATATCGTAAATAAAGTGAATATTCAATAAATATATCAATAACAATCATTCCAATTAAAAAAGCATTACTCCGTACAAGTAAAACCTTGACTTGTGTAATTACTTTTTAAAGTATCGATATCTCTCGATAGGTTTAGCGTTGTAAGATCAGCATCGCTAATATTATCATAATCGATGACATATGTTACACGATAGTTATTATCGTTCACATCATTTGTATTTTGTACTGAAAAACCAGTTATATTACCATAAGTGTTTTGAACGTTGACATGTCTATCCCTGATGCCAGAAATATCGAGTATCGTGTCGGTAACGCCATTGATAATGCTGTCGATAGCACTTCCGACAATTCCATCGACAATTCCATCATTATCTGGTTGTGTATCATTGGTTGTACCATCTGTACCAGTACCTACACCATCCATATTGTCGTTAGTCGTTCCATTGGTATCGATATCTTGATGATAATCATAAGTAACTCGTAGTTTTTTTACATCGTTACCCTCGTGGTCAATTTTATATGTCATTTTGGTCGTCATTGTGCCAGCTGTTGTCTCGTAAGAACAACTCATTGTTTTTGTAGCCCCTGCACCACAACCTGTAAGCATAAAAATACCGAGGATTGATAAACCTAAAATTTTTTTCATAAATACCTCCTTTTATTCATATTATTATCATCTTTTATAAAATAATAATTGCTAATTTTTTACAAAAAAACTACTAGCCATATCTTTTATTAGATATAACCAGTAGGATTAAAACAATTTAATTCAATATATCGACGTCCTAATAATCGCAATTTCCTGGTGTTCTAGGATAAGGAATAACATCTCTGATATTATCGACACCTGTTAGATAGATTAGCAGTCTCTCAAATCCCATACCAAATCCAGAATGTACACATCCACCAAATTTTCTAAGATTTAAGTACCATTCTAATTGTTCTCTATCCATTCCAAGCTCTTCCATTCGCTTAACTAATTTATCATAGTCTTCTTCTCTTTGTGAACCGCCCATTAACTCACCAGCACCTGGAACTTCCAAATCGACAGCGGCCACTGTTTTACCATCTGGATTTTGCTTCATATAGAAAGCCTTAATATCTTTAGGCCAATTTTTAATAAATACGGGACCATTGAAGTACTCAGTAATATATTTTTCATGTTCTTTAGCGATATCTTCTCCGTATTCCGGCTGAAATTCCCATTTTACATCAGCCTTTTTAAGAATTGAAATTACTTCTTCATGATCGATTCTTACAAACTTACTACTTACTAATTTTTTAAGCTTATCGATCAATCCATTTTCTACGAATTTATCAAAAAATGACATTTCTTCCTTACAATTATCGAGAACATACTGCGTAACATATTTTAACATTTCTTCCATTATGTTCATATCCTCATCTAAATCACAAAAAGCAATCTCTGGCTCGATCATCCAGAATTCAGAAGCATGTGTCTTGGTATTGGAATTTTCTGCTCTAAATGTCGGTCCAAAAGTGTATGTTTTCTTATATGATAGTGCAAAAGTTTCCGCTTGTAACTGACCAGATACCGTAAGTGAAGCTGGTTTACCAAAGAAATCCTTACTATAATCGACTTTTCCATTCTTGGCAACTCGATCTAAATCTAAAGTTGTTACTTGAAACATTTCTCCGGCGCCTTCCGCATCAGCTGCTGTTATAATAGGAGCATGAAAATAAACATAGCCATTATCTTGAAAATATTTATGAATGGCATAGGCAGCCACGCTTCTAACTCTAAAAACGGCTCCAAACAAATTGGTTCTCATTCTCAAATATGCTTGTTCTCTCAAAAATTCTCGCGTATGTCTCTTCGGTTGAATTGGATAATCCTCTGGACAATCACCCTCAAGCATATATTCAACTAACTTCATTTCGATATCTTGGCCACTACCTTCGGATTTGATAATTTTACCTTTAACCGTAATGGCACTACCGATATGTATCTTTTGAATTTCTTCAAAATTTTTTAAACTATTATCATAGACAACCTGCAAATTTTTAAAATAAGTTCCATCATTAAAATCGATAAAGCCAAATTCTTTTTGTTTACGATGATTTCTAACCCATCCACTAATGCTTACTTCTTTATCGATATAATCGCCATTAAATAAATCTTTAATATCTATCATGATAATCACTTCCTCTTGATTTATTATACCATAAAATAAGCATATTATATATTTTTTTTACCCAAGCTATTAAAAAATCGTTTTGGATTTTCGGCAATCTTTCCATATAACACCGGTCTTTTCCTAATCTCACTAATAATATTGACATCGTTGGTCGATAAAATCATCGTTAAACTTTCATCACTTTCACAGATTGCATTCAACTCTCTTCCCAACAAATAATCGGCCGAAACATTGAAAACACTCATTATCATTAAAAATACTTCCATACTTGGTATTCTAGTACCTTTTTCATAATTTGATATAGAAACTTTAGAAACACCTAAAAGTTCCCCTAAATCGCATTGGCTAAGACCATTTTCTTTTCTTAATAACTTTAATCTATAACCTAAAAACATAATTCCTTATCCTTTCTCTATTTTGAAACTATTTCTTCTTTTTTTCTTTTAAATTGCTTTCATCGCCATTATCATCATCAAAACTAGGAATTTCAGATGTCTCGCTATTGCCCAAATTCAAAATGTTGACATTATCTTCATCATTATTCTTTTTAGTCGTCGAAAGAAAAGTAACTTTATCGGCTATAATTTCCATTCTTTTATATTTTGTCCCATCTTCATTTTCGATTATTTTCGATTGAAGACGTCCACGAATGCCCACAACATCACCTTTTTTACAATACTCTGCCGTACTTTCAGCGATTCCTGTCCAGAGTGTACAATCTAAAAAATCAGCATCGTATTGTCCATCAACATTCTTGTATGGTCTTCCAACCGCTAGGGTAATAAAAGAACCTTTCTTTCCATTTTCCGTTAAAAACAATTCGGGTGTTTTCGTCAACCTTCCCACTAGCATTACCTGATTGATCATAACATTTACCTCCTTTCGTTGTGAATGTACCATATCCCTCTAATGTTGACAAATTACTAAAATTGAAAATAGTCAAAAATCACTCTCAAAGAATAAGAAATTGTCATCAATAATTGAAAATAAAAAGATAGATATTCAAAATCTATCAAAATATTCCCCTCCAAATATTAAAAAATAGTCAAAAAGAAAGAAATCAAATCATAAATTTTGATTTCTCCTAATTTTACGCAAACTTTACATTTTATTCACCAAACACTGTCAAAAATGAATTTAAAATAGCATCTGTATATTTATCGATATTATTGTCGATATTATTCAAATCATCTGTATTGGTCAAATAACCAAGTTCTAACAAATAGGCTTCTGTTCCGACATTACTATTATAATAAGGATTTCCGAGAATTTTAGGTTCATTTCTACCATCGACATAAGCCCCAGTCATTATCCCTCCGGTTTCCCTTATCATATAATAATAGTTAGATTTTGTCGTAATTTCGTAAGCATTCATATTCTTTCTTTCATATTCTGCCAAAGAACTACTTATATCACTATCACTGAAAGTTCTCGTATAGATGCCATCACTAACACGATTGATTTTGTTTGTCGAATAACTACTTCCAGCCAAATCGACGACATTTTTAACTATCGCTTTAGCCAAATCATAATTTATCTTATCGGCCGTATAGACTTCTACTCCTTTGACATAACTAGCTGAATTACTATTTAAATGAATTGAAAATAAATATTTGGCATGTACTTCGTGACTTGTTACTGCCCTTCCATGGGGTCCATAGTCAGGAAGTGTTTCATTATTATTAAGTTGGCCCTCTTCTCTTGTAAGTTTAACTTTAATGCCATTTGCTTCCATCTTTTTCTCTAAGTTCGTAGCAATTTTCATCGTATAGTCGGCCTCTCTTTTACCATTTTTATTTGCTCCGCCGTCCATTCCACCATGTCCAGGATCGATAACGACATCGTATACATCTGTATCTTTATTTTCACTAACATCAAACATCAATGTCTCGTAATCATTGTCCATACCGATTATTATTTTGTTATTAACATTACTAAAAGTATAATAAGTTGTCTCTTTATAATTGGTATTATTCTTAATTATATAGTATCTATAGACATCTTTATCGTTCTCATCTTTAGTACTACTTCTTAAAAATACATAATAGGTTCCAACAGGAATTTTTTCTAAGTCTAATCCCTCATTTATTTTGTCACTCAAACTAAAACTATTATCATCTAGATTGATTTCATAACTAATAAAATCTCCATTATATAGTATTAAATCTAAATTCTCATCATCGACACTACTCCCATGTAAACTTAAATGATTCCCATAAATGAATAATTCATCGATATTTACAACTTCTTCTTCCACCATCAATTTAGGAATTCCCCTATTAACATATTTATCATATAGAATATATCCCCCAAAAGCCAGCAATAAAATCAGTAAACCAAGCAAAAATTTCCTCATTAAAAACCTCCAATCGTCGTACTCAAAAGTCTATTTAGTTCAACTGCATATTCCATCGGTAATTCTTCTCTAAAAGCATTGACAAAACCAAGGACAATCAACTCTTTAGCCTTATCTTCATCTAGTCCTCTACTCATCAAATAAAATAGTTTATCTTCTTCGATTTTTGATACCGTTGCTTCATGTTCTAAATAAGAAGTTTGGTTATCGACAATATTTGTTGGTATCGTATCACTCTTGGAATATTTATCTAAAATAATCGTATCACATTTGACGCTCGCCACTGAATTTTTGGCTGCTTTACTAATCTTAACAGTCCCCCTATAAGTAGCATTCCCGCCGTTTGAAGCAATTGATTTAGAGATAATATTGCTCTTTGTGTATGGTGCCAAATGAATCATCTTTGCTCCCGTATCCTGTATTTGACCCTTACCAGCCGCTGCTACTGTCACGCAACTACCTCTGGCATAAGGACCATTCAAGATACAACTTGGATATTTCATATTTGTTCCCGAGCCAACGTTTCCATCGATCCACTCCATTAGTCCATGCTCATCGACAATTGCTCTTTTAGTAACCAAATTATAGACATCATTTGACCAATTCTGAATTGTCGTATATCGGCATTTCGAATTTTTACCAACGTATATTTCGACCACTGCCGCATGTAACGCATCTTCCGTATAGGTCGGTGCTGTACAACCTTCGATATAATGCAGTTCGCTATTATCATCAACAATAATCAAAGTTCTTACAAACTGTCCCATATTCTTGCTATTTATTCGAAAATAACTCTGTAAAGGCCTATCTAATTTCGTATTTTTAGGAATATAGATAAAAGTACCTCCACTCCATACGCAACCATTAAGTGCCGTATACTTATTTTCATCATATTTGACCAAATTATTAAAATATTTTTTAAATAATTCTGGATATTTCTGTAAAGCACTATCCGTATCCATAAAGATAACATTCTTTTCTTCAAGCTCACGTATCATATTATGATAGATTACTTCACTATCATATTGTGCACCCATTCCGTCTAAATATTTACGTTCTGCATCAATTACCCCTAAATCTTTAAATTCATTTCTAATCGCACAACTGATCTTTTCCCAATCATTAGTAAGTTCATTATCTCTTTTTTTATAATAAGTAATCGCATCAAAATCAATATTTATCTTGGGTCCAAAACTAATATTGTCCATTTTAGAAAAACATTCAAAAGCATTTAATCTAAAATCTCTCATCCAGCTTGGTTCATTTTTAATTTCCGATATTTTCTTTATAACTTCACTTGTAAGTTTCATAACATCATCTCTTTTTTCACTTGTATTATAACAAAAAACTTCAAATAAGTCGACACCATAGACAAAATTGGCTATATTATACATTCTATCATCAAATAAAAAAAGACCTATATAAACATCTTATAAGGTCTACTTTTATTATCTACATTTTTGTATATTGCCAATAAATTGCCATCTTTATCCAAGATAAAGGCCATATCATCCTCAAAAAATCTATCCAAAATAACACCATTACTTATTTTTGATGCCATGTCATCATCGACCATAATACGCTTAATATTCACAAAGGCATCAGTAATATTTATCAATTTATAATTTCCATTTTGAATATCTTCCAAAGAATAGCTATCATCGATATTAAAATTACCAATTCTTGTCCTAATCAAACTATTCATAACCGCAGGGACTTTTAATCTATCACCAATATCGCTAATCAAAACTCTAATAAAGGTTCCCTTGCTAACAGTACATCTAATTTTAAAATATATCTTTCCACCACGATAAGTAATCTCATCGACCATCTCAATATCCTTAATTTCTACCTCTTTAAATGGTAAATCTACCGGTATATTACTTCTAGCATATTCATATAATTTTTTTCCATTAACCTTAACTGCCGAATATAATGGTACTTGCTGTCTATATTTTCCCTTAAATGACCTAATTGTTTTAATTATCGCATCTTCTTTGATATCGACATTTTTCTCTTCCAAAACTGTAGCGTTCTTATCCGTATCTAAAGTATCGGTAGCCATCCCTAAAATACCTTCAGCCATATATTCCTTATCATAATCATCCATCAGTTGAATCATTTTTAGGGCGTTACCAATACACAAAACTAGTACTCCACTAGCCTTCGGATCTAGTGTTCCTGTATGGCCAATTTTTTTGGTTCCCATTTTTTTGCTGACGATGTTGACGATCTCTCTACTGGTGTAACCTAATGGTTTATTAACAACTAGTATGCCGTTCATTCTTTTGTCAACTCTCCAATAACTTCTTCAATTATAGCCTCTTTTATTTCTTTAAAATTGCCACTTGTCTTGATTCCAGCCGCCATTTTGTGTCCACCACCAGCAAACTTTTTCGCTATTTTATTGACATCTGCTAAACCATTGGAGCGAAGTGAAATACGATAGATGTCGCCACATTCTCGCATAAATATCGATACTTCCACCCCACCGATATTTCTCCCAATATCGACAAGTCCTTCGTGGTCTCCCAATTTAGCACCAACATTGGCCATATCCTCTTCTGAAATATAAGAGAAAGCAATTTTTCCATCACCAAACATTTCTAGCCTATCTAAAGTCATCTTCATAAGGAGATATTGTGCCATCGATTTTTTTGATAACACCAAATAATATATCTTGTGGATATCGACACCTAAATCCATTAGTTCTGCTGCCATTAAAAATGTTTGTTTATCGACATTATCGTTTCGAAAACCAGCCGTATCGGTAAGCATTCCCGTAGTTAAGGCTTCCCCAATATCGTGGGTTATTGCTATACCCCAATTTTTAAACAAATAGTAGAGTACCTGACAACAAGAGGCCGTATCTTCTTCGACATAATTGATATCCCCATATCCACTATTAGATGCATGATGATCGATGACAACCATTTTTTTACATCTAGTTAATTCATTATTGGTCTGTCCAACTCGATCGATATTAGCACAATCTAAAACGATACCTAAATCATATTTTTTATTACTATCATCAAGGGCTTCATCTATTTTATTTAAAAATAGAAAAGTTTCCGGTATCTTGGGAATGACACAATCGACATCTTTATTCATCGATTTTAACATATGATAAGTTGCCAATAGTGAACCAATCGCATCCCCATCTGGATTCTCATGAGAAAGAAGCAATATCGTATTACTTCCCTTAATTGCTTCCAATATCTCACTCATGATTGTTGATCCTTTCGATTATCTCTTCGATTTTTTGACCATATTCGATCGATTCATCGTATACGAACATTATCTCGGGCATCTTCCTAATCTCAACTTTCTCACATAGTTTGCTTCTAATAAAACCACTTGCCTTATTCAAAGCATCCAACACCTTTTTTCGATCACTATCAAGCGTTGTAAAATAAATCTTGGCAAAAGATAAATCATTGGTAATTCTTGCATCGGTAATCGTTACCATCTTCACTGCACTATCTTTTACCTCATCGTGAAGTATCTCACTAATTTTTTCCACAAAAGCATTATTCAATCTGTCTATTTTAACGCTCATAGGTATTCCTCCAATCAATCTTATCTTGTTTTCTTATTTTTAAGATTCATACTTAAAATTTTTGCAATTTCTTTTTCGACGTCTTCTTTAGTAACTTTACCATCTTTAATGGCATATTTTGCAAAATTAAATGTTTCACTAATAACTTCTTCTTCAGACTTTCCATCTAAAATACATAAAGTATAGGCTTTTTGTCTGATGATGTTAAGTGCATCAGCATTATGACCTCTTTTATCATAAACATCTCTTACAACTTTTTCAATATTTGCTTTCATTATCTTTTTACCTCCACAATTTCATAGGCTTCGATTATATCGCCTTCTTTAATGTCGTTGTATCCTTCGATTGTAATTCCACATTCAAGCCCCTGTTTTACTTCTTTAACTTGATCCTTTTCGCGAGCCACCGAACCAATATTACCGTCGTAAATAACGATACTATCACGAATTACTCTTGCCTTCGCATCGCGTCTAATAACCCCATCGGTTACATAAGAACCCGCAATTGTTCCTACCTTTGAAAACTTAAATAGTTTTCTCACTTCGGCTTGTCCTAAAACCTTTTCTTCATAAATTGGTTCAAGTTTACCTTTCATTGCTGCTTCCATTTCTTCGACAACTTTATAGATGATATTATAAAGTCTAATATCGACCCCTTTTTCTTTGGCGTATTCGATTATCTTATTGTTAGGCCTAATATTAAATCCAATAATCAAAGCATTAGACGCTGCAGCTAAAACAATATCACTTTCACTAATTGCTCCAATACTGCTTCTAATTACATTTACTTTAATACCCTCGACATCTAGTTTAAGTAAAGAGTTTTTAACTGCCTCTTCACTACCTTTAACATCGGCTTTTAAAATGACGTTGATTTCTTTTTCTCCTGCTTCGATACGACCAAATAGATCATCCAAAGAAACCGAAGTCGTCGTATTTAAACTCTTTTTTCGAGCAATTGCTATTCTTTGCTCTGATATCATCTTGGCTTTCTTTTCGCTTTCAAAAGCCATAAATTTATCTCCAGCGGCTGGACTTTCACTGATACCCGTAATTGAAACCGGCATTGAAGGCGTAGCCTCTACTAAATTTTCCCCTTTATCATTCTTAAGTGTTCTAATTTTACCAGCATAATTACCTACGACTACTGCGTCCCCTAGTCTCAAAGTACCATTTTGAATCAAAACGGTGCTGACAACTCCGAGTGATTTATCCATTTTTGATTCGATTACTGTCCCTGAAGCATATCTATTCGGATTTGCTTTAAGCTCCTGCATATCAGCAATCAATAACAAATTATCGAGTAATTCTGGAATACCATCACCATTTTTAGCTGAAATATTTACAAATAAAGTATCTCCACCCCAAGTATCCGGTGTAATTCCATTTTGACTCATTTCGGTCATAACCCTATCTGGATTAGCATTTGGTTTATCGATTTTATTTACCGCTACCACAATCGGTACTCCTGCTGCTTTCGCATGATCGATGGCTTCCTTAGTCTGTGGCATTACTCCATCATCCGCTGCCACAATGATAATTACAATATCGGTAACACTGGCTCCTCTAGCACGCATTTCCGTAAATGCCGCATGACCTGGCGTATCGATAAAAGTTATCGGTCTATCATTATAAACTATCTGATAAGCCCCAATATGTTGGGTAATTCCTCCCGCTTCGCCTTCAGCCACATTCGTCTTTCTAATCGTATCGAGCAAAGTTGTCTTACCATGATCGACGTGTCCCATAATTGTAATTACTGGAGGTCTAGGTACTAAATCCTTTTCATCATCGATTATTTCAAGTTCCTCAAAATTAGTTTCATCCCTCGTCGTATCCATTTTCAAAGTCTTACCATATTCCATAGCGACGATTTCAGCTGTTTCAAAATCGATGGCGGCATTTAGATTCATAATTTTTCCTAAACTCATCAATTTCTTAATAACTTCAGCCACATTTAAACCTAACACATTTGCAAAATCAGCTACATTCATTCCTTCAGTATATAAGACAATTGAATCATCATCGGTACTTACATTGGATTGTAATTTTTCCTTATGCTTGTACATTTCTTTTTTTTGTTTGACGAACTGCTCATCTTTTTTATTATCGCTTTTCTTACTGACTTTGTTATTCTTATTTGTTTTCTTGTTGTTTTTAATGGTAACCATTATTTCTGGTTCTTGTAATTCTTCTTCATAAGAATCTTCAAAATCATCTTCATCAAATTTTTCAATTTCTTTTGTTTCTTCCTCATCAGCTGTATTTTCAATTTCATTGTCTAATAAGATAATATCTTCATCACTTAACATATCATCTTCTTGGTTAGCACTTATATTAAGTCTTTGACATAACGTTAATATATATTCGATGCTTTTATCCACATCATTAGCATATTCAGATACACTCATCATATTTAATCGCCTCCCATTTTTATTTGCTAATTATTTCATTTATTTGTTCATATACCTCATCAGATATCGCTGTTTCTAACACTCTCTCTAAAATTTTATTTTTCTTTGCCTTTTCTAAAACAGTTATATCTCTTTTAATATATGCTCCTCTTCCATTTAATTTTCCACTAACATCTGCTATAACATTACCTTCTGGTGTCTTAACTATTCTAATCAATTCTCCTTTAGGTAATTTTTCTTTTGTTACAACACAACTCCTCATTGGAATTTTTTTATTCTTCATCAAGTTCTCCAGCCTTTTTAATCGTAATCTTATACTTTGTAAGTCTAGATGCCAACTTGACATTTTGTCCCTTTTTACCAATTGCTAAAGAAGAATTTTCTTCATTGACGATGGCCAATGCCTCCCTATTTTTTTCGTTGACAATTCTAACCTCAACATTTTTAGCTGGACTAAGAGCATTTTGAATAAATTTAACGGGATCTTTGTCATATAAAATAACATCGATTTTTTCACCATTAAGTTGACTTAAAACCCTGTTTATTCTCGAACCTTTTTCGCCAATAACCGCTCCAACTGGATCAACTTTATCATAGTCGGTATATACCGCTATCTTACTTCTGTTACCAGCATCTCTCGCTACGGAATAAAGGATTACTGTTCCATCGCTAAGTTCAGGTATTTCATTTTCTAAAAGTCGTTTAACAAATCCATAGTGACTTCTTGAAAGCAGAATAAAGATTCCTTTTGAACCCATTTCTACTTTTGAAACATATACCTTTATTGAAGAACCCATTTCAAGTTTCTCTCCCGGAATTATTTCATCTTTTGGTAATACACCATGTGCTCTTCCCAAATCGACATAATAATTCTTGGAATCTTCTCTCGATAGAGTACCAATAAGAATTTCATCTTGCTTATCACCAAATTCTTGATTTACCAATTCTTTCTCGGCTTCTTTTACCTTTTGAACGATAATCTGCTTTGCTGAAAGAACTGCTACACGACCAAATTCTTCTGGAATAATCGTCACTTCGGTATCGATTGTTTCTCCAACCTCGATGTCTGGAACAATCTTTTTCGCCTCTTCGATTTTAATTTGCGTATTTTCATCAAATAACGGTATTGTTTCATTTCCTTCTTCATCGACGATTGGCTCTTCGCTAACTACAGTCTTATACGTAAATAATCTTATTTTACCCGTATCTTGATCGACCACTGCTTTGACATTCGCAATTCCCGTATTTCTTTTATAAGCGTTGGCCATTGCTGCTTCCATTGCTTCGATGACAATTTGTTTATCGATTCCTTTTTCGGCCACCAAAGCATCTAATGCCTTAATAAAATCTTTTGCTTGCTTACTATTCATCTTTAACACCTTTCTCTTTAGTACTAACATCTAAAATATAACTATCGCTAATAAAATCTGCTGTATCCAATAACGGATTGATAACATCGGTAACTTCGACACACTTATCGATGTCGATTGCTTCATCTCTGTCGATAACTATTCTTAAAAAGTAGTTATTTCCTTCTTTTTCATAAGTGATGCTATCGATGGTCACCCCTAGTTTGTTGACATCTTCTTCAATCAACTTTCTTACTTTTTCTTCCATACATACCTCCAATAAAATCACAATAAAGAGTGGATTTTTTGCCCACTCTTCGCTTGATATACCCCATTATACCATATAAATAAAGGAAAAACAACCCCAATATCCCTAAAAATATGTAAAATTTTGCCCCCGAAAATAAAAAAGACCAAAGGCCTTCATATATCAAAGTGGCGCGCCCATAGGGATTCGAACCCCAAACCTTTTGGTCCGTAGCCAAACGCTCTATCCAATTGAGCTATGGGCGCATTTCCAAAAAGGTATACATATTATATACCCATTTGTTCAAAAATTCAAGTATTTTATAAATCGAATTCGATATGCCTATCGATCTTTTCAAGTTGTCTATACTTAATACCACAGGCATCGAATAACCTTTTTGAAGCAATTACCCCATCAGTATCCTTATACTTATCTACTAGATATATGACCTCTTTAATCCCTGATTGAATAATCAATTTAGCACATTCATTACATGGAAATAAATCGACATATAATTTAGCATTCTCAAGATCTTTTCTATTTCCTCGATAATTAAGTATTGCATTCATTTCTGCATGGCAAACGTATAAATACTTCGTATCTAGAGGCTCACCCTCCCTTTCCCAAGGAAATGCTGCATCATCATAACCATTAGGACACCCGTTGTATCCAATCGATAAAATACGATTATCATTACCGACAATACATGCTCCAACTTGGGTATTGGGATCTTTACTTCTCATTGCCGATAATTTAGCGATACCCATAAAATATTCTTCCCAACCTAAATAATCTTTTCTCTGTTTATTGATCTTTTCCATTACGACCTCTCCTTAATTGGTATTGGATCATATCCACCCCTACTACTAGGATTACATCTCATAATCCTCTTTATACTTAAATAACTTCCCTTAAGAAAACCAAATTCCTTTAAGACACCAATCGCATATTCTGAACACGTCGGTCTAAATTTACAGTAACCATGCCAATGTCCAGGTATCCTTTGATATCCTTTAATTAACCATATTAAAATATATTTCATTTTATCTCTCTACGAATAATTTATCGACGTTCTTTTTAGGAATCAACATTTTGATACTATTGTCAATTTTTATTTCAAAAGAAATACCATCATCATTTAATTCTTCTCCATCGATGCACCAATTCTTTTTAGGCCTCTCTGCAAAACTCATCTTTAAATTATTTGTCTTATAAAAATGAATACCGGGTACCTTTTCTACATCATATATTGTAAGAAAATATAAACTCCTAATAATATCTTTCTTCTTGGCAAAATTACAAAGTAATACCTCAAATCTATCATCATCTAACTTGACATCTTTATAAAAGTTATTTATTCCCGCAATTCTATTGGCAGACGAAACAATGATAAAAGAGAATAATCCACGATATTCTACCCCGTCTATTTCATATGTTACATCGTATAGTTTTGTTTTATTGAAAAATGATTTAATTCCTTCGGTAATATATGCTAAATGTCCAAATTTTTTCTTTAATTTTCTCGGCGTTTCATAAGGAATTTCGGCAAATTTTCCAATTGTTGCTACATATATAAAAGGTTTATTATTGATAAGACAAATATCGAAAGTCTTGACCACTCCTTCGAGAGTCATCTTAAGATTGTTGAGCATGTTCTTTCCATATCCCAACATCGACCCAATATCATTGGTCGTTCCTACCGGAATGTGGGCACAAACTAGTCTATCCTTTCTCGCATAATTACCAGTAATTGCTTCATTAAAAGTTCCATCTCCACCCATCGATAATACCAAATCGACATGTTTTAGATTCTTTACAATCTTGCTCGCATGACCTTTATACTCGGTATAATATATTTCCACATCGTAGCCATATCTATTAAGCATTTTCTCAAATTGTGGCATAATGTTAAATTTTACTTTTCTGCCACTATTTGGATTATAAACGATAGCACACTTTTTCATAATCCTCACCAACAACATTTTATCATATTATTCATAAAAAATAAATAATTAGCCCTAAATAACTAACTATTTATCTCTTTCTTTCACTATCCATTTTATTTCCAATCATTTCTCCAGTACCATAAAGTAACTTGTTGTTGCATTTAGCCGGTATCGCATTGTTGATTTCCATATGTAAAGAAGAATCTATTTCGTATGGAAAGGCTGTAACATCGATATTGTTATAGTGACATGCCAAGCGTAAAAAAGTCCGAATCAACTTATTTGTCAAATTACTTTGAATATATTCCAATTGCCTATCCAATTCGATCTTTTTACTTAAATCTATCTTCCCCTTCTTATACTTTGCATCGTGAATTATCTTCTTTGAATTCCATCTGACATTTAACATCGAAGGCACGATAATTTTCGTATACCCCCTATCGTTAAAATAACGTATGAACATATTCAATACGACCAAAAAACTAGCCGTTATATCTTTTGGATTTTCTTCATTTCCTAAATCTACAAAACCTTCTCCCACTTTATATAGTCGTCTATTGATTTTTTTACTCAATTCACCAGTATTTTCATCTTCATTTTGAATTGCATAGACATATACCATATCATCACTAATCCCAAATTTTACTCTTGGAAAAATATATTTCTCCCTTTCATCATAGGCTTTAATTATAAATTGTCCTGTTCCTTCATTATTGATCGTATCCTTACATATGATTACATCGATATTAGCCTTTAAATCATCAGAGTACCCAAGTGGTCTTTTCTCATTACTATGATTGTTCATAAAATTGATTCTTTTTCTAAGAAAGTTAATCGGATCATTGAAGTCCTCAACTGTTGCATTCGCAAAAAGACATACTAAAATCAATTTTTCTTTACAAATCATATTCTTATCATCATATTTACCATATTTAATTTCATCATAAAAATTACCATCATCATAGAAATCCAAAGCCTTATAAACATACAGTGTAAGCCATTTATCGAATAATTCCTTATCTTTAATTACCAACATTGGAATCTCTAATTCTTGATTATCAAGTTTACAAACATATTTCTTATTTGAAGGAACAATATATGTACTAAAAGCCACACTATAATTAAAATAAACATTTATTTTTCCCTGCATCGCTTCTGGTACAATTCCTTCATAAAATATCTTCTTAATATCTCTCATATTGATCACCATATAAGTATCATATCTCAACAATATTTTAACACAAAAGAAGAAAAAAGACCACAAAAGGTCTTTACATTAGTTAAAATTACAACATGATCCGCATTGTACATTAGTGCAAGTATTCTCTTCGCAACAAGTATAGCGTGGCTCGTAAGTATGTCTAAATATATGATTGTTAATTATTTTAGTGTTCATTGGACATATGTGTTTTACCTCGTGAATTATGTTTCTTTGAACTACTCTTTCTCTACCTGGTTCAATGATCGGTCCTTGAACAGATCCCATCATTGTAGAGCCAGAACTCATCATATTCATATCGACATCGTTGCTATTGAAGTTGGTATTCGTATTTGTATTAAAATTGTTTATATCGATATTGATATCTTCACCATATCCAAAATCACCATTTTGTCTAAAATCATCGTTACTAGCAAACATATTACTTCCTCCTATCTGTTTTATCATATGTATTATTTTAAAATATGACTATGCAAATAACACAAAAGAACCCAACAAATAGTAAACATAATAGTTAAAATGGTAACTTAAAATTGCCTTTTCCAATCATTTTCATCATTTTTTTCATTTCTTCAAATTGATTTAATAATCTATTGACATCGGCTACCGTTAGTCCACAACCATTGGCAATTCGTTGTTTTCTGCTTGCCTTAATAATGTCAGGATTATGCCTTTCTTCAGGTGTCATAGATAAGACAATTGCTTCGATGTGAGCCATTTGCTTGGGATCTATTTTCGCATCACTAAGTCCCATTTTTTTAGCCCCGGGAATCATTTTAATCAAATTCTCCAGTGGTCCTAATTTTTTTATTTGATTTAATTGTCCTAAAAAATCTTCCAAGTCAAAATTACCTTTAGTCATTTTTTTGGCAGTTTTCATTGCTTCTTCTTCATCAATTTCATCTTGAACCTTTTCAACTAAACTGATAACATCTCCCATTCCAATAATTCTATCGGCCATTCTATCGGGATGAAATTCGGTAAGCCCATCCATCTTCTCACTGATACCGATAAATTTAATTGGAATATTTGTAAGATGTCTTACTGACAGAGCTACCCCTCCACGAGTATCGCCATCTAATTTTGTTAAAATAACCCCTGTCAAAGCGAGTGCCTCGTTAAAACCGGTAATTACATTGATCGCATCTTGCCCCATCATCGCATCGATTACTAATAATATTTCGTGAGGATTTATTTCACTACTGATATTTTTAAGTTCTTTCATCAACTCTTCATCGATATGAAGCCTTCCAGCCGTATCTATCAATATATAATCAAAACCATTTAAAGAAGCATATTTAATCGCCTTTTTAGCTATTTCTACAGGATCTTTTTTACCTTCGCTATATACCTCGATATTTAATTCTTTACCAATTTGTTTTAATTGATCAATGGCCGCTGGTCTATAGACATCACAGGCCACAAGCAATGGTTTTTTGCTATGTTTCTTTCGCAAAAAGTTTGCTAATTTTCCAATGGTAGTTGTCTTACCTGAACCCTGTAATCCTACGAGCATTGCGATAGTTGGTTTTTTATCGGTAACTAAAGGAGCATCTTCGCCACCTAATAGTTCCTTAAGTTCATCTCTAACTATTTTGACAAATAAATCACCGGGATTTAAACTTTTACTAACTTCTTCCCCTAAAGCCTTTTCTTTAACCGTATTAGTAAACTCCTTAACAACTTTATAATTAACATCCGCTTCCAACAACGATAGTCTAATTTCTCTCATCATTGGGGCAATGTTTTCTTCCGTAATTTTCCCGTATCCCTTAACCTTATGTGCAATATTTTGTAATTTGTCACTTAAACTTTCAAACATATATATCACCTACCATTTATTATACAATAAAAATAAACAAATTTTAATAAAAAGGTTGATTTTTCCCATATTTCTGTTATAATTAACTTACTTGCAGATGTGGTTCAACGACTAGAATACGGCCTTGCCAAGGCTGTGACGGGGGTTTGACTCCCCTCATCTGCTCCATTGAGTATTTCCCTTGTTTACAAGGGTTTTTTCTTTTGAATAGATGCTGTGAATCGCACTCTACCCGTAATCTCCACCCCTCGTGTAACTAAAACATATCACATATTTTAATGAAAATCTATATTTTTTGATTGCAATGAGAAAAAATATGCTATAATAAAAAGCAAAACAAATGGAGGGTTTTGTAATGATAAAAAATGATCAAGAAACAAGTTTACATAAATTATTAGATAGGCAGAAAGAACTAAGAAAAAGTCTTAAAAAAGGTCTAGGTAATTACTATTATTTCAAGGAAATAGCTGATGAACTTGAAAATACAGAAGAAGAATTATATGATAATAAAGTATTTGGAGTTGAAGATATTTCAACTTCACTTGAAGAAGATGATGATAATAGAAGTTGTGAAAGAATATATTACTTATTTAGCTTTTTAAAAGAAGACGAAGAAGAACGTTACGAAAATTATTTTGACAATTATGGATTGCATTTAATGTATGTACCACCATTCTATCAAAACAAAGAATATGTTTTATATCGCAATTTAGTTGGTGGTATAAAAATAGTTAAAATTGAAGATAGAGAAGAATTTGAAAAAGAAAATTATATAATTATTGGAAAGAGACCAACAATAACTTACAAAAACATTGGTGAATACAATAGTTTGATGCAAATACATCAAGCTGGATATAATGAAATTGAAGAAGATTTTTATAAATATCAAAGAGTATTTAATAAATATTCAAAACAACTAGGACAACATGATGCTGCTAAACAAACATATTTAAAATATGGTAAGAAGAGAATTCTTTCTAAACATAAATAGGGTGCGGGAGAGGTATCTCATCTGCTCCATATGAATTTTAATCCTTGAGTTTTCAAGGATTTTTATTTTGGCTAAATGATGGGAGGCACCCCACCCTCTCTAACAAATAGAATATATCGCAAAATTATAGGAAAAATACGCATTTTTTGATAGATTTTTAACTAATTATTTACAGATATAATGCCGCACGTTCACATTACAAAGAAAAAAATGCGAAAAAATCACATTTCATATCATCTAATTAAATTTTTCTAGTTTTTTTAAAAGATGTCACATGTATACCATCTAATTTAGCATCGGTAGGTACAGTTACTTCTTTTCCTCTTTTATGTCTAATATAATTTTCTATATCTTCATCGATTAAATACAATAAATCAAAAGGCAAACCAACTTGTCTAGAAATAATTTTTTTGGTTTTATCCTTTAAATTATATCCTTGAACATCATTTTTATTTTTTCCAAGTATTATTAGGGTATCAACTTCCGCGTCATCAAAGTATGTACCACTTTCAAATTTTGCTATTTCTTCTTCTTTTTTAACAAAAGACCATTGTAAAGTTAATAATCCTTCATCATCACCCTTTGTCGTATAAAACACAGTTGGATCCCCATATTCTTCACTCAATACTTCATAAAAATCACTTAAAGCAGCCAATTTTTCTCCTAGCGAATTATCGCTTGAATGAGAACCAACACCAATTCTTAAAAATTCATTTTCAGCATATTTAAAATAAAATGGTAAACAATTGCAATTATATGAAAAATATTCATCACAGCTCCTTCTATATGAAGATAAGTACTTACCACTTGGAATCTCTATATAAGTAGAACCATAAAACTCAATTTTATCCCCTAATTTTCGCTTTAATTTACCTGCTAATAAATAACAATCTTCAGCCTTTGAAAACAACTCACTCATCTACAAAACCTCCCTAAATAACTACCAATATTATATCAAATTATTTTCAAAAAGAAAATATAATATCAGCATTATAACATAATTCCAACAATAGTATTTCTTTACAGTTCTATATCTCCCATGTTATAATATATTATAAGAGGAGAGTGAATAAATGAATATAGAAGAAATGTATAATGCAATCAACAAAGGAATACCTACTCAAATTAGATTGGAATTACCAATCGTAGATCTTGTTAAATATTGTTCAGAAAATGTTTACGAACTAGCAACATCTATGCAAAGCATCAGAAAACAATATGAAGATGCCATAGTGTCAATAAGCGGCTACAACAAATCTCATCATGAATTTCTAAGTAGTTTGCGCTTGATAACCAATTACAAAAATTCTGATACTCAAGTATATGTCTCACCAAAGAACTTCCTATATTGCCTAAAGGATATTTTAGGCGTAAATAATGAAACAATCGATTTAGATAATCCAGAACTTATAAACGAATTTAATGATCGATTAGAAGTTTTAAATTCTATCGATGACATCGATGACCTAAAAGAAAAATTTCCAATTATATTCGATGATTACAAATACAGTCTAAATCTAATCGATGAAATTCGTAAAGAAGAAAAAAATAATCCTAGAAATGCTGATCTTATGCGAGCTAATTACCAAAAATATGGACTAGACACTCGTTTCAAAGTCTTCTTATTAAATCAAAAGATAATGTATCGTAATTTGGTAACAAATGCTAAAGAAATTGAAGCATACGCCAATAGTAATCCCATAGATTTAGACAAATTCAAGGGGTTAGATAAAGAAAAATTTGAATTATATGTTGCATATAGATATCTTAACTATGCCAAAACTGCCAAAGAAGATAAAGATAAACAAGCGGCCATTTATTATTTAACGACATATTTAAATGAATCATGTGGTCATGTTATATCGATGACTTATATGGGAAAAGAACTATCCAATATATCATTATTGAAAGAATTTAGAAAATTTTTAAATGATAATCGCACATTGAAACCAGTAAATGAATCACGTGATGTCTTTAACTCCTATCATGTTAAACATGTGAAAAATCATATCAACAAATATTTTAATGGTTTAGAAAACTGGTGTGTCGTTCGAATAACTCCCGAAGAAATATTAAAAAATCAAAAAGTTCGTCTAGAGAATATAGCTAGTTATAATAAAGAACACCCAGAAATTGAAAAAAGAGATAAAAAGCATAAAATTGCTGAAAAATATATGGCTATGCTAGTACGTAAATTGAACTTTTATGAAAATTCTAATTATGAATTGCGATTATTTGGTACTGGTCCTTTTGAATCACATGTTGCTTATTTTTACCCAAATGGTATGGTGGTTGTAGATAAATTATATGATGAATCATTAGATATCAACCCTACATACAACGAAGCAATATATGTAATGGATACAAGTACTTTCTTAAATATGATGAGTATGGATAAACCTACTTTGAGAGAAAATGATAATGTGAAGCGTATTTTCCATAGTGGTTTCTGGGAAGAAAGACTAAAACAAGAAATTACTACTCCATCAATCGAACTTAACGAAGAAGATGTCAAAGCACTAACCAAAAAGTATAATTCTAAGTAAAGATGTCAATAAAAACAAACTCAAGATAAAGATGAAGAGTTTGTTTTTTAATATCATATTTACTAATTCAAATCACTTTTTCTAAATATCGCATATCCACTAATAAAGAAAATTAGTGATAACAACAGTGAATATAAAATATGTCTTCCTGGATGCAAATCTACGACAGCTATATTCAATAACATCATCTGTGAAGTCGGTACAATATCGTTGATTACATCTATGGCTTTTCCTTTAACAAATTCCGGTATCCAAGCACTCAACATCATCATTACAAACATTACAAGTAAAGGCATGAGCCCACCAGTTTCCTTTTTCACTGACATTGCAATAAAAGTAGTAATGGTAGATAGAACTATTATTCCAAAAATAGATACCAATATCCCTGTAAGAAGAGCATTCATATTAAGTTTGTCAGTTCCGATAAACATAAAGTTAGAAATTATCATCGATACCATAAATAGTCCACTACAAGCCAAATACATTGAAGTTACCGCTATTTGTTTCGCTAAATATATTCCCAATCTCGTATGTCCTACGATTATTTTATTTCTAATCGTATTTTGGGTATAATCTCTACTTATATATAAGCCACCTAATGCCGAAATAAGCAATGTCAATACCATGGTCCATTCAAATATACCATCACACGATGGAGATGAATTTCCTTTGTTTAAAATACCGGTTACGAATCCTAATAAAGTCAATATTAACATTGTAGATCTAATATCAAATTTACCAAAAATACTTTTAAGTTCCACCTTAATTAACCTACTCATCTCTCTCACCCCCTAGAAGTGAGAAGAAGTAGTGTTCCAGATTTTCCTCGTTTTCCGTTATTTTTTCTACCGATATTCCCTTCTCGTATAATTTTAATACCAGGGGAGTAATTGCTATTTCTCCATATACATTAGCATTCTTTTCAGAAATGAGCTTATATTTATAATTGCTTTCTTTTAATACCTGCTCCATATTCTTATCCGTAACAATATTTATACTTTTCTTACAATCTTCTTCAAATTCTTCGGCACTCATTTCTTTGACAATCTTTCCATCAGCGATAAAACCATAATGAGTAGCTACTCTAGATAATTCATCTAAAATATGACTCGATATAAGGATTGTTATCTTCATTTCTTTATTTAATTTTTTAATAAGTTTTCTTATTTCTACGATTCCTTCAGGATCCAACCCATTTATTGGTTCATCTAAAACTAAAAATTCAGGATTACCACATAATGCAATGGCTATACCAAGTCTTTGACGCATCCCAAGTGAAAAATTCTTGGCCAATTTCTTACCAGTATTCCCTAAACCAACCAAATTCAATAATTCATTTATAGAAGTATAATCTTTAATTCCTAAAATATCATATTGCATTTTTAAGTTTTCCCAAGCCGTTAAATCGTGAAAAATTGATGGTGTTTCGACAACAGCTCCCATTTTCTTGCGAACATCACTAATATTGTTATCCTTATAACTCACATTATATAACTTAAAATTGCCACCCATAGGTGTCTGTAATCCACAAATAAGTCTAATCAGTGTCGTTTTTCCAGCACCATTTTTACCCACAAAACCATATATTGAACCTTTTGGAACATGCATCGACAAGCCGTTTAAAGCCTTAAAATAGCCATATTGCTTCCTCAAATTATCTGTTTCTAAAATATATTCCACTTTTTATCAACTCCTTTTATCCTCTAAATTTAGATTGTTGATTAGTCCCAAATTTTATCTTTTCTTAAGTGAAGCATCGTTCGTAAACTCTTTTGCAGCACTATAGACTTGATCATAATTTGGATTATATCTATTTTCTTCAATATAGCCAACCATATCTTTTAAACTAGTATCTATTATCAACATCAAGGTCGTATCGATGATTTTATTGCCATATTCAATCCATGTATGACTACCATCTGGACAATTGACAGTCCCCTTTAAAATTGGTAGAACCCCTCCACAGAGAAAACATGTATCTAAAGAATAACTTACTTGTTTAGCACATACGGTGCAGTATCCCTGATTGGCTCCACTTGAAAAAACATCCACAAAACTATTTACTCCCGGTGATCTTAAATTTTGTTCATCCAACCGCTGCCACAATTCTTGATTAAATCCCTCAATTTTTCCTTCGGCTACACCACTTATAATCAATTCTCTAAAATGAGCATCTTTTTTTAACAATTCCTTTAACGTATCGTAGCACTTATAATTCTCCGTTCCAGCCGCACAAATATATTTCATCAAATTATTATCATCTAACTTCATAACAATCATCCCCACCTCTTTACATAGTTTTACAATTAACCAAATAAACCTATCACTATTTAATTAAATTATACCCTAATTCTCCATAAAATACAATCTATTATTTCTTATTTTAACTATTATTTACCCCAAAAAATAAGAGACACAGTAAAATATAAATTATCTCTTATTATTAAAAAAACATTAAATATTCACACAAATTGATATAATTATTCTAAATTTTCTTTCTCTTTACATACGTCTACCCAACCAGAATAACCGGTTACTTCTTCTAATTCTGGAATTGTTATTTCAATGGCATTGTTAATATCTCCACAAGCAGGAAACACTGTGTCAAATACTTTCAACGATTCATCTAGGTAGATTTCTACCCCCTCTTTTACGCCGAATGGACATACCCCACCAACTGGATGTCCTGTTATCTCTTCAACTTCATCAAAAGATAACATGTGCGCCTTCTCACCAAAAGTATGCTTATATTTAGCATTATCTATTTTTACATCACCTTTTACCACAATTAGAATGTATCTATCCTTTAATCTAAATGATAACGTTTTAGCTATTCTAGCCTCTTCGGTACCTAAAGCTTCTGCCGCCTCAGCCACTGTTGCACTAGACGTTTCGACCGTAATAATTCTCCCATCCATACCATATTTTTTTAAGTGTTCAATAACCGTTTTCTTTGACATAAAATCACTCCTCGTACTAATTATTTTATAATCGTCTCCAACAGATAAATTACCGTATCGATAACTAATCTTTTATTTCCTTCCCTAGTTTCTGCACTACATTCAGTTGTTGCCGTATAATATTTCTCATCTTTTCGCGAATAGATGCTTATATATACCATATCATCAGTACCATAAGGATTATACTTATCCACTCTATTTAGCTTTCCCGTAATTCCTATTCCATAATCAGAAAGTGTATAATCACTAATCACTTTACTCATTTCTTTAGCGACTTCTTCACTATAGACGGTATACTTATCAATTGTTTCTTTATCTACACCCATTTTAATCTTATATTCATTGGCATAGGTAATTGCACTATACTTTAAAATTTCACTTGCTCCAGGAATATTGGTAATTTCATTGACAATTGCTCCCCCAGTACAAGATTCCATTGTACTTATTGTCTCCTTATTCCTAGTAAGTATTTCTACTATCTCCTTCATAATTCCTCCATCAAATCTCTTTAATTATAACATATTTCCCAAAAGAAAAAAGACATAAATATTATTTTTTTAATACTTTTGTCTTCATTGATACGGCTAAAATATTATAATCTTTTTTTAAAGTTTGATAACGACTCAATGATGTTTCAAAATCCTTTTTTGCTTCAGCAATTTGATATTTAGACTTTTTCAACGCCTGAATGCTACGTCTAAGATAAAGCAAATCTAACTTCAAATTTTTTCTTTCATCACATAATTGATCGACTTTATGTCTTCTATATTCTAGTTCGTTAGTCGTAAAAACAAAACTAAAAACATCCAAATCATCAGCTCTAGCATCAACTCTATAAGTTATTTCTTCACCTTTATCTGTTAAAACGGAAAAAGTATTTTTATCAATTCTCTCATGATTAAGATTCATTATATCCCCCTCCAGCTACAACTATTATAATCATTTAAGCGAATTTGTCAATGAAAAAGAAGTTAAAAATTTAATAAAATATTTATATTAGTAACATTAACTAGCCTACCAGGAAATATAACATCAATTAGAAGTAAATTAACTTGCAAAATTCAATTCACTATATTGTGCCAGAAATAAGCCTCGCAGTTTATTATTCTTTTACAAAGATGAACGTACCTGTCCCATAAGTGCCTGTAATAATTCTATTATGATCATTAACGAAATGTGCGACACAGTATGTATTAGAAGAACCAAATCTGTGAATTGCTAATTCCCAATTTTTATCATACCATCCAAACACAGGTACGTATCCGCTTGGAATACTAAAGGTTCCTATTCCATTAGCATCGAAAGTAATGGTCACACTATTTATTATTATTAAGTTATCTATCTCATCGTCAAGTTCATTAATAGCACCAGTTAATGTTTGATTGGTAGTGGTAAGTGTACTATTACCGATAAGATTTTTAATATTTAAAATTACTTCAGCCACATTTCCATATAATTCATCTAGGGCAGATTGTACATTATTTGAGTTTAATCCACTAGTCGTATTATCGTAGCCAACGATATTCGAATCATACATCGTCGTTGCCGCATATGTTGCTCCACTGGCTATTACTACTGTTATAAATATAGCAACTATTAGTTTTGCATTTTCCTTCCATATTTTCTTCATATAATCACCATTCTGTCCTTAAGTAT
>CAZEVZ010000006.1:13543-25588 GCA_964514935.1 uncultured Muribaculaceae bacterium | reverse complement strand
TCAAATATTAAAAAAACTATATAGTATTTTTTTAAAAAATATGTTATCATATAAAAGAAAGAAAGGGATAACTATGGATATTGAAACAGTTTTATTCAACGCTGAAGAAAAAATGGAGAATACCATTACTTCATTAGAACATAAATTTACCAATGTTAGAGCCGGAAGAGCCAACCCAAGTATGCTAGACGGAATTACCGTTGAGTATTATGGAACCGAAACACCCCTAAAACAACTTGCTAACATCAGTATTCCTGAAGCACGCCAACTTATGATAAAACCATTCGATAAAAGCATTCTTGGAGGAATTGAAAAAGCCATTTTTGAGGCCAATTTGGGAATAACACCAAATAATAATGGTGAATGTATTTTCTTGGTAATTCCACCACTTACTGAAGACAGAAGACGTGAATTAGTAAAACAAGTAAAGGCTTTAGCCGAAGAGGGAAAGATTGCCTTAAGAAATATTAGACAAGATGCCAACACAGGAATAAAAAATTTAAAATTGCCAGAAGATGAAGAAAAACAAGGCAATGAAGAAGTACAAGAATTGATCAATAAGTATAATAAACTTATCGATGAGAAATTAAAAGATAAAGAAAATGATTTAATGACAATATAATAAGCGATGATTTGGAAATAGTAATACTCAAAAAATCAATTTAGAGAGAATTAGTGGCTGGTGGAAACTAATAATTGATTGAGTATGAATTCACCCAAGGAGTTTAAACGTTGACTTACGTTACAGTTTTGAGCGTATAACTAAAAGTTATAAATGAAGGTGGTACCGCGGTTAATCCGTCCTTTAATTTATAACTTTTTTCTATTTTGAGGAGGATAATATGAAAGAAAAATTAGAAGAAATTTATAATCAAGGATTGAAACTAATTGCTGAAGCAAAGACGATTGAAGCATTACAAGAAGTAAGAAAAGATCTTACCGGTAAAAAGAGTAATTTGTCTGAAGTATTAAAAACTTTGGGTAGTTTAAGTCCAGAAGAAAGAAAGGAAATTGGTCTAAAGGCTACCGAAATAAAGAATGCTTTTAATGAAGCCTTAACAAGTAAAGAAGCTGCTTTGATAGCCAATACCAGTGTTTTGAGTGAACCATTGGATGTAACTTTGCCTGGTAAAAAAGTAAATGGTGGTAGTCTACATCCTGTAACCCAAATGTGTTATGATTTGAATGATGCTTTTCTATCACTTGGCTTCGAAGTATTTAGTGAAGATGATATCAGTAGTGAGAAATTTGCTTTTGATAATTTGAATTTTGCCGCTGATCATCCTGCTAGACAGATGATGGATACTTATTGGATCAAAGGAACCGAAAACAAAAGCGCCGAAGAAAGACTTTGCTTAAGACCACATTTGACCGGTGCTTCCGTTAGATATTTACTTAAACATGGTGCCCCCGCTCGATTTGTCTACCCTGGTAGAGTATACCGCAATGAAGATGTCGATTCAGGCCACGAAAGAGCCTTCTTTCAATATGAAGCTTTGATTGTCGATAAAGATATTTCGTTCTCATCAGGTATGGTTATGATAAAAACCATTTTAGAGAAAGTTTTTGGTCGAGAAATCAATGTCCGTATGCGTGAAGGATTTTTCCCATTCGTAGAACCTGGTTATGAAATTGATATGGAATGTCTAGTTTGCGGTGGTAAAGGCTGCAGAGTATGTAAACATAATGGCTGGTTAGAAATAATGCCCGGTGGAGTAATTCATCCGAACGTTTTAAAATCAGCGGGATTAGATCCTGAAGAATGGACCGGATTCTATATCAATATCGGTTTAGAAAGACTTGTCATGATGCGCTATGGTATCGATGATATTAGACATTTCCATAGTGCCGATTTGAGATTTTTAAAGCAGTTTAAATAGGAGGAAAATATGAGAGTATCATTAAATTTAGTAAAAAAATATATCGATATCCCAGAGCACATAACTACTCGTGATATTGCCTACGATTTGACACTTCGAACTGTTGAAGTTGAAGCCGTAGAAAATACCAGTGAAAAATTTCACGATATCGTTGTCGGTAAAATACTTGAAGTAAAGAATCATCCAAATGCTGATAAATTGAAGGTATGTATTGTCGATATTGGTGAAGCAGAACCTGTACAAATTGTCTGCGGAGGAATAAACTTATATAATGAAGAAATGGTTGTTGTTTGTAAGCCTGGAGCTGAAGTTGTTTGGCACGGTGAAGGAGAACCAATCAAAATTGAAAAAACTAAAATGCGCGGTGAAGAATCTTTTGGAATGATCTGCGGTGCAAGTGAAGTATTCTTGGATAAGTATTTCCCTCCAAAAGATGAAAGGGAAATCATCGATCTAAAAGGAATTTCATGTAAACCTGGCGATAAAATAGACGAAGTACTCAAGTTAGCTGACACCATTTTAGAAATCGATAACAAATCGCTTACCAATAGACCAGATTTATGGGGTCACTACGGTATTGCTCGAGAATTATCAGCAATCTACGATTTACCTTTAAAAGAATTAGCCAAAGGAGAAATCGATAAAAGTTTACCAGAATATAAAATTGAAATTGAAGCCCCAGATAAATGCTATCGTTATGTCGGTATCGAAATCGATAACATCTATGAAAAAGATTCACCATTGTGGATGAAAGCTATGTTGATAAATTGTGGTATGCGTCCTATCAATGCCATTGTCGATATTACTAACTATGTCATGTTGGTAACCGGACAGCCGATGCATGCCTTTGATAAGACCCATGTGGAAGGTAGTAAAATAATTGTCAGAAATGCTAAAAAAGGTGAAAAACTATTACTTTTAGATGATAGTGACATAACCCTTACGGAAGATGATTTGGTAATTTGTGATACGAGAGAACCAATGGCTCTAGCGGGTATTAAAGGTGGTAAAAAGGATTCTATTTTACCAGATACGAAAGGTATTTTATTAGAAGTAGCCAATTTTACCGCTGGTACTATTCGTAAAACGGGAAGAAGATTTGATGAAAAAACCGATTCAGCAATCAGATATGAAAAAAATATCGATACCGAAAGAGTTGATTTAGGTGTAGCCTTAGCCCTTAATTTAATTAAAGAATTATTTGCTGATAGTAAAATTGTTGCCTATGGCGATAAATATTTAAAGAAAACCGCAAGAAGTATCATCGATGTTTCTGAAGCTTTCCTTAATGTCAGATTAGGAAAAGAACTACCTAAAGAAACTATTACGAAGGTGCTATCATTGCTTGGCTACGAAGTCGAATACAATAATCACAATTATCATGTTATTGCTCCTGTATGGAGAAGTACTGGTGATGTATCGCTTAAAGATGACGTCATGGCCGATATTGCCAGAATTTTATCATATCAAAGTTTTGAAGCAAAACCACTTACGATTAGTTTTGAACATGCTGTAAATCAGAACAACGTATTATTGGAAAGACGTCTAAAAGAATACTTGTCAGCAAGATGCGGTTTTAATGAAATATATACTTATCCATGGATCGATATCAAATATATCAGTGCCGCTAAAATCGATGTCGAAAAGGCCGTAAGATTAGTGACCCCACCATCTCCAGAACAAGTAAACTTGCGTATGTCACTTATCCCTGGCATGCTTGAAGCCATTGCCAAAAATTTGAGATATTATGATGAATTTAAATTGTTTGAAATGGCTCAAGTATTCGAAAAAGGAGAGTATCATGCATCTACGCAAGCCGAAACACTACCAATTCATAAAAAGTATTTGACGGGTGCCATTGTTGGTAAAGATGCCAAAGAAATATTCTACCAAATAAAAGGAGTTATTGAAAACATCTCCGGCTATACCCACATGGAAAAATTATCGTTTGCAAAAAATGAACGTCCTAGTTGGGCAGACGTCAATGCTTATTTAGACATTATGCTTGAAGAAAGAAAAATCGGTTCATTGGGACTATTATCGATATCAGTAATGAATGATGCGAAGATAAAGCATACCAATGTCGCCGTATTTGAATTAAATGTCGACGCTTTAGTGCCATTGACATCTAGAACAAACAAATTTGTACATATCCCAGTTTTACCACTTGTCGAAAAAGATTTATCGTTAATTATCGACGATAGCATTACTTGGGAAGAATTGTCTAGTGCTATAAAAAATAAAGTAAGAGAACTCGAATTTATCGATGAATATCGTGGCAATCAAGTTCCTGAAGGAAAAAAATCGCTAACGATTAGAGTAAAGATAGGTAATGATGAAACTACTTTGACTACTGAAGAAATCAATAATCAAATTAACTCGATTATCAAGACTCTAAATAATAAATGTGGAGCCTATATCAGAGAAGAATAATAAAAACTACTGGATTTATTTCAGTAGTTTTTCCATGTCTTTAGGCATATTACATTCAATATGGATAAGTTTTTTCGTAACCGGATGAATAAATTCTAAAATATTGGTATGTAGACACAATCTTTTAATTGGATTGGTTCGGCATCGATATTTTTTATCACCAACGACAGGATATCCGTTTTCACTAAAATGTACTCTAATTTGATTTCTTCTACCCGTATCGATAAAGACCTGCATCAAAGTATAATTATTCTTAACTTTTATCGGAAAATAGTGTGTAATTGCTTCTTTACCATATTTTGCTTTAGTCGAATATACGAATTGCTCTCTATTTTCGGTTAAATAAGATTTGATTGTTCCGCTATCTTTAAGGACACCATCTACAATGGCTAAATATCCTCTTTTTTTAACTATCGTATTCCAATTATCTTGCATTTTATCCCTAATTTGTTTATCTTTACAAAACATCAGTATTCCTGAAGTGTCTTGATCTAATCTATGGACTACGAAGATATATTTATTATCATTTTTTTTGACATAATCAGATACCCATCGGTAAGCCGTAACTTCCTTTTCTTTATCATTACTAATAGATAGCAATCCATTTGGCTTATTTATAACTATTAAGCATTCATCTTCATATAAAACATCTAGATTATATTCATTTGTTTTCTTTTTATTATAATTTATTTCTATACTGACATTCGGGTTGACTAAATAACTACTATTGGTAATTATTTTTCCATCTACTTTTACCATTTTATTTTTAATATAATTCTTAATCGTCTTTTTTGATAGATCCTTTTTAAATTCGCTAATGCTATCTGCTAATGTCATCTTTCGGGTATTGATATAATTCTGTTTTTTATCCATAATTAAATCACCAATATAATTATACTAAAAAGTTATTGATAAATAAATAGATTTGTGCTATATTGAGTATGTAAGCAAGAATACATGCATAAAATAAAAAAGGGAACATTCAATATTGCTATGTTGAATGTCTGCCCAAAATAATTGGTCGACATTAGTCTATGACTAGTGTCATTTTTTTATTACTACTATCAAGATGATAGTTAAGAATAAAATGATAGCAATATACTTTAAGGTCTTGATGTTATATTCACGTTTTCTCATCACTATCAAGCCTCCTTTCATATTGATATGAAAAAGGCAGACACCCAACTATTAAATGTTCCAATATAAACATATAAATAATAAATATAAAAGTCAATATAAAGAAGCATAAAATAAGCAAATGTTAACTAATTGGTAACATTTTCTATGTCAAGTGTCAATAATAATAGATGAACATATTAAAAATGTAGTTTGTTACTAAAAAGTTATTGATAAATAAATAGATTTGTGCTATATTGAGTATGTAAGCAAGAATACATGCATAAAATAAAAAAGGGAACATTCAATATTGCTATGTTGAATGTCTGCCCAAAATAATTGGTCGACATTAGTCTATGACTAGTGTCATTTTTTTATTACTACTATCAAGATGATAGTTAAGAATAAAATGATAGCAATATACTTTAAGGTCTTGATGTTATATTCACGTTTTCTCATCACTATCAAGCCTCCTTTCATATTGATATGAAAAAGGCAGACACCCAACTATTAAATGTTCCAATATAAACATATAGATGATTGAAATAAAACCTGACGCAATCCCACAAACTTAAGATTGTGGGTTGAGGAAGAGCAAAATGTAATTTTTTACTCTTTTCTTGCCAAAAGCATTGACAAACATATGTATTTATTGTATTATCTAATTATAGGTAAATACTGAAAGAATATATCGAAAAGCAAGGGTAAGGAAGTGATACATATGTTAAAAACTAATAAGTATAGATTATATCCGAATAATGAACAAATTATGATTATTAATAAAACATTTGGATCTGTTAGATTTGTGTTTAATAAAATGTTAAAGTTTCAAAAAGATATGTATAGTCAAACATTAGAGTCATTTTCTAAATATGATTGTAACAACTGGTGTAATCGTGTTTTTAAAGATGATTATCCTTGGTTAAAGGAAGTAGATAAGTTTGCTCTTACTAATGCAATATATAATCTAGATAATGCTTATAAACATTTTTTTAAAGAACATAGTGGATTTCCTAGATTTAAAAGTAAAAAGAATAATTATAATGCATATACGACAAATTATACCAATAATAATATTACTGTGGATTATGATAATAATCTAATTAAGTTACCTAAACTAGGCAATGTAAAAGCAAAAGTACATCGAAATATTTCTGGTAAGATTAAAAATGCCACTATATCTAGAGTACCTAGTGGCAAGTATTTTGTTAGTGTTACTTATGAATGCGATAATCATAAAATACTTTCTGCAATCAATAAAACTGTAGGCATAGATTTAGGCATTAAAGAATTAGTAATAACATCAGATGGTATTAAGTATGAGAATCCTCATACATTAAGAGAGTATCAAAGTAGATTAATAAAACTACAAAGGAAATTATCAAAAAAGAAAAAAGGAAGTAATAATTATAATAAATTAAAAAAGAAAATAGCTATATGTTATGAAAAAATAACTAATATAAGAAAAGATAATTTACATAAGATAAGTCATAAGTTAATTAACGAAAACCAAGTTATCGTAACTGAGGATTTATATGTAAAAAATATGGTTAAAAATCATAACTTAGCAAGTTCTATTGCTGATGCATCATTTGGAGAACTAGTAAGACAACTAGAGTATAAATCTAAATGGTATGGTAGAACACTAATAAAAGTAGATCCATTTTATCCATCTAGTCAGTTATGTAATGTATGTGGATATCAAAACAAAGACACTAAAAATCTTAATGTTAGAAATTGGATATGCCCTAATTGTCACGCCGAACATGATAGAGATATCAATGCAGCAATCAATATTTTACAAGAAGGATTAAGAGTACTATCTTAAGTAAAATATAAAATTTAAGTAGGGATGGAATGGCCCGAATTTACGCTTGTGGAGACTGCACTTGACGAAGTCTATGAAACAAGAAGCCCATTAACTTTAGATAATGGGTAGTTCACCTAAAAGTCAATATAAAGAAATATAAAATAAGCAAACGTTACCTAATTGGTAACATTTTCTATGTCAAGTGTCAATTTGTTATAATATTTATATAGGTTTTACATTATTTGATAAATAAGCATTTTTTTATTTTGATATCTAGTTAATTTATCAAATATATGTTAAAATAATTATAGATAGGGAGGGTTTATGATAAAGTTTATCACAAGTGAAAAATTTATTTTGCCAATAGTTTATATTGTCATTGGTGTCATTGCTTATAGTATTATCAAAGCATTTATCAATAAAGTTAGTAAAAATAAACGAATTGGTAATAAAAAGAAAACGATTATTGCTTTGGTTAAAAATATTATTAAATATTTAGTCATGATATTTATCGTTTTGGCTATTTTATCAGTTTATGGAGTGGATACCCGCGCAATTGTTACTTCAATTGGGGTAGTCGGTGTTATTATCGGCTTGGCTTTTCAAGATATGGTTGCCGATTTTCTTGCTGGAGTATTGATTCTTTTCGATAATCATTATTCAATTGGCGATGTCATTACTATCGATTCATTTACTGGTGAAGTTATCAATTTTGGACTTATGACAACCAAAATTAGAGCCGCAACAGGGGAAGTTATGATTTTAGCAAATTCATCTTTTAAACGAGTTACCAATTATAATATGCATAATACGACGCATTATATTACTATAGATGTCAGTTACGATACCGATATTGATAAATTAGAGCAGACTTTGAGAGCAATGCAAAAAGAAGTCGAGAAAATTGTTGGTTATGTCGGTAACTATAAACTTATGGGAATACAAGAATTTGCTTCTAGCAGTATTAAATATATGGTCATGTTGGAATGTATTAGCAGTCAAAGATTCCAAGTCAAAAGAGATTTTAATATGATTCTTAAAAGACATTTAGACAAAGCCAAAATAGAGATACCATATACCAAAGTCGATGTAAATATTAGGGGGAAATATGAATAAGATTAAATACTTTGAAAAAGAAATTAGTTATCTTGAAGATAAAAACAATCGTGAAGATATTACGTATTTAATTGATTTACTTCCCGATTATTTCTTTAAAATACCTGCTTCTAGTACCGGTAAATATCATCCAAAATTTGCTAGTACCGAGCATGGATTAGTCAAACATACCAAAGTAGCAGTAAGAATTGCCTATGATTTATTTGAAACTACGGAAATGTTTAATCAAAAAGAAAAAGATTTAATCATCATGGCTTTAATTATGCACGATGGATTAAAAAAGGGAAATCCTGAAGAAAAGTATACTCGATTTGATCACCCCTTACTGGCATCTAAATTGATAATAGAGCATGCCAAAGATCTGAAAATGGATACCGATGACGTCAGGTTGATGTGCCGCATGATTGAAAGCCATATGGGTAAATGGAATACGAATAAATACTCTAAAGTCGTTTTACCTGTCCCGAGTGATAAGTATGAACGGTATGTTCATATGTGCGATTATTTAGCAAGTAGAAATTATTTAAATGTTAAATTTAATAAATTAGATATTTTGTAGGGAGTAAATTATGAGTGAAGTAAAAGAATTAAAAATGATCGTAGCCAATAATTGCTGTGATTTTGGTAAAAAAGTTAATAATCATATCAATCAAATAAGACATAATAAAATAGATTATATTGTTCCAACTGATTTAGTAAGATTTAATAATGGTGAAGGTAAGGCATCAATTAAAGAATCGATTAGAGATAAAGATCTATATATTTTATCGGATGTTAGCAATTATGATACTTATTATAATTACTATGGTAGACGTCACTATATGTCTCCAGATGAACATCTACAAGATATTAAAAGAATTCTCAGTGCTGAATGCGGACATGCCCATAAAAGAACTGTAGTTATACCATATTTATATCAATCTAGACAAGATAAAAGAGATTCTAGAGAGTCTTTGGATTGTGCTAGAGCCCTTAAAGAACTTAAATATATGGGAGTAAATGAAATTATTACTTGTGATGTCCATAATCGAGCTGTCGGAAATGCCATCGATATGATCGCCTTTGAAAGTGTAAGACTTGGAGATATTCTTTTATATGATTTATTAGAAAATGAAAAAATAAGTGATTTTAATAAGTTAATATGTATATCTCCTGATGAAGGAGCCGTAAAAAGAACAAGATTTTTTTCCGATTTAATCGGTCATGCACCGGTGGCTATATTTTGTAAAAATAGAGATTATACGATTGTTGAAAATGGAAAAAATCCGATAACTGATCATATATATGTTGGACCGAAAAACTTAAATAATATGTATGTGATTATTTCCGATGATATGATTGCTTCAGGTGGATCAATGATTAAAACCGTTGAAGAAATAAAAGAATTAGGTGCTGAAAAAATATTTGTGATTGTAACTTTTGCCTTGTTTACTGAAGGTGTCGATAAGTTTATCAAATTACATGAAGAGGGTAAACTGGATAGGGTATATGCATCAAATGTCAGTTATGTACCAGCAAGTGTTCAAAATATGGACTGGTTTAAATCAGTCGATTGTTCTGAAAAAATAGCCAATATAATCAGTAGACTTAACTATGGGGAATCGATTAGTGATCTATTAGATGGTAGAACAGAAACGGCTATTAAAATAAAAACATTGAGGAGGACTTATGAATAAAGAAAGAAAGAATCAAAAAGGTTTTACATTGATTGAGTTACTAGCCGTAGTGGTACTTTTGCTAGCCATATCGGTAATGGCGATATCATCGATTAGTGCCGCCATTGAAAGAAACAAGGCTAAACAAAATGAAACTAAAATAGCGGTAATTGTAAGTTATGCAAAATTATATTATGAAGGGCATAAGAATACCTTAGGTACCAGTGGATGTATCTCGCTTGACAATTTAGATTTAACGGAAAAAGAAAGAGAAGACGCCAATGGTGAAATGTTTACAGGCTGTGTCAGATATACCAATGGAACTAACTTTGAGTATCAAAAATAACGATAATCATACGACTATCGTTTTTAATTGGCATATCTTAAACTTTCGTTAGAAATGTTGAATATCATTCCCAAAAGAAGCATATAGGAAAGTAATGACGAACCCCCATACGAAATAAATGGTAAGGTAATACCCATAATGGGAAGGAGACCAATCGTCATAGCGATATTGTATATTTGGCCAAACATAATGACACCAATTATCCCTCCAATCGTATATTTATTGGTTTCATCGAATGTTTTATTATGATAACTTATCAAAGTTAAATCGAAATAGATAATGGCAATTATTAGAATCATCGATCCGAATAAACCGGTATTTGAAGAAAAGACGGAAAAGATAAAATCTGTTTGCATTTCCGGAAAATATATTGGCGTATTGTTGATGCCATGGCCTAACGTACCAGCCGAACCGATAGCAGTTAACGAATTTTCTAACTGTAGTCCGCTTGCTTGAGACCAATTAGTAATTCGATCCATTCGGTAAAAAAATGAAGTGCTAAATAGCTGGGTAAATAAATCTTGTTTAAAATAATATATTCATAAAAATAATCCCAAAGCAAGAATGAGTAATGCTGCTGTCAATATGAACCATCTTTTTCTGATGCCACTGACAAATAACATTATAAAAGTAATAATTAAATACATAATAACAGCACCTGTATCTGGCTCGATAAAGGTCAATACCGAAGGGATAAAAACAATTAAAAGTACTTTGAGAATAAGTTTCAGTTCACTAATAATATCGGCATTTTTATTTGTTTCATTAAAATCGCCAATTATTCTTGCGAGGATAATAATTAAAAATACTTTCATAAATTCACTGGGTTGAAGTGTTCCAATAAAGGGTATTTTAAACCAACAGGTCGCATTGTTGACTGTCGTTCCAAAGAAGAGGACTAAAAATAGTAAAATAACCCCAATTGTATAGAATATATAGGCGTTATTGTAAAGGAATTTATTTCCATAGATCATCGTTAAGTATGCTAAAACAAGTCCAATAGTATACCAAATTACCTGTTTTATCCACAAATTATGGTATTCTACCGGTAGTAATCTTCTAGTTGAATATATCGATACGATACTTATAATAAAGAAAATAAATAGCGGTATTAAAATATTATAATCGACTTTAAATTTTGATATTTTCTTCAAGTTAATCACGTCCTTATATTTATATTTTACCACATATCGTATCGTTTTAATACATACAATTTACTAGGAGGAAATATGGAAGAAAAGAATAAAATATATCAAAATAGAATAAATAAAGAATTTCATAACAATCGGAGAGTATATACTAGCTACGATAAAGAAAATAATGGGGGTAATATCGTTGATAGGGGAGATATTAGAAAAAAAATTAACGATATCATAAAGTCGGATAGTTTTATATATAGTAAACTGGTAAATATTATGGTTGGAAATGATGTTATTCAAAGAAAAATTATCGGCATTATTGGTAATAGTTTAGTCACCATTGATAACGAATATATTCCTATTGAGAACATAAAAGATATCTATGTAAAATAGATGTTTTTTCTTTACAACTAAACGATTGTAATGATATAATGTTAATAGTAGAAAAGTAAGGAGTGATAGATAGTGTCAGTATTCTTTGAAGGAGATTATGACGGATATAAATTAGTTAAAAAAATGATAATAAAAAACCATTTTAGGTAAACTAAAG
>CAZEVZ010000006.1:0-13533 GCA_964514935.1 uncultured Muribaculaceae bacterium | reverse complement strand
GGAGTGTTAGATAGTGGATTACGGATATATATATAAAATGGACTTTGATAATAAAACTATAACCATAAATGGTAGAGAAGTTAATATGCTAGCCACTGCTACATTGATGGAAGTCACTTATGAAAATGGTGAATACAAACAAGCAGTTAACCTATCGGGAGATCAATTAGAGCAACTTGATAAAATAATCTTTCGTGATATTCAAAGCGGCGATATTGTAAGTATTCCAAAGGAATTGATAAATAGTGATACACCAACAACCGCTAGTACTTGGTATATGGGTAATACTGGCATATTTGATTTTGATTATACTTCAGGTAGAAGTTATGCATGTGAAACAATCAGTGGCGCAAATAAAGGTGTAGTAATAATCAATGATTTTAAAAGAGGTGATTTATCAACACCAAACACCGACAACTGGGATAATAAAAGTGCAATCAATAATGAATTGATAGATGCTGTTGCAGAAGAATATGGTTTAAATATTGTTGCAAGAAATACGCTTGCTACAAGCCAGGGAGATGCACCAGCAATGCGTGAATATGCTTATAGTGATGAACCAGGAATTTGCTGCTTGATGGGTGTACAAGATGGCGGTCTAAATGACTATCATCCTGGCATTGATAAAACCGGTCGATTTAATAGAGCCTTTTTGGATGCTGAAGGATACGAGAGAAGTGAAGGAAAAACGTATTTTGTATTCCAAAATCCACGAGACATAAATAGTCCATTTGTTACGAATTTGACTGATAGTGGAGCAGATGTTTATTTCTTTGCTGTTGGTGGCAGTGAAGATGCACATCAAAAAGGATGGAAATATGCTGCTAATGCTGGAATATACGATGTATTAGCTGGTGATGAAGATGCTATGCAACAATTATATAATACCTATCCTCCACAAAGATATGTTAATGGCAATTGGGAAAATGCAACCTATGATGAATTTAAAACAACTGTACTAGATAACGTAATGCCAAATTCAACTAACTCCGATTATGCTCAAATAGATTTTCCTGAAAATACTGAAAATAGTGGCTTTAGTATTACTTCATATGATAGTAATCTTATGAATACGTTTGGCTCACTAGCAACAATTGAATCAGCAGCAGCAATTTCTTATTTAAAATATCCTAAATTGCAAGGAAATTTGCATAATCCCAATCTTGTATCTGATTTAGAAACAATTTCTTTTCATATGAATAATATTCGTTCAAATGTCAAAAACACACAATTTTTGACATCATTGCATGGTCAAAATTTTAGAAGTTCAGCCGGTATACCTGGATGTCTAATGAGTTTTATTGAGGCCTATTTTACGGCAGTTGGTTCACTATTAACTTCCATAACAAATGAAACAACTTCAGTTATGAGTTATGCCCAAGCATGTGCCGACATGGATGCCGATTTTGAAAATCAAGCAGGTAGTATTTCAGCCATGGATGTTAATGGCAATATAAGAACTGTTGATCAATCATCATATACAAGGCCTACCTACAATGCCGTTAGTCCAAGCGTTGATTCAAACATTGTCGATACAAATCCAACACCGACTCAATTACCAGACCAAAGCGTTGAAGCTGTAAGTACAGATAATTCGGTAACTAAACCAACTGTTGGTAAAGAAGCAGCGGCAGCAGCAACAGCCACTGGAACAGTTGCGGCAAATGGGGTAACTGGCAAAATGGGTAACACCAATATTGAAACTATAAAAAATGAAGATGGTAGTTATAAAACTATTAAAACAAATCCAGCTGATAATACCATAACAGAAATTGACTATGATAGCAGTGGCAATGAAATAAGTAGAAATACATATATTGAAAATAACCAAACACCAAGCACTCCTATTTCTGAAGATGTAGCTTCCCCTTCACCAGAAGTTTCACCTACGCTAGAAAATTCATCAGAAGTTTCATCAGAAGAAGGCGTATCTACTGAAACAGCTCAGCCTATTTCACAAGAACCAATCGAAACTACTTCTGATAATAACATAGAAGAATCCGGAATAGCGCAAGTAACAACATCAAATATGTCTAAATCATTATCTTCTGTAAGACCGGAAGCGCCAGAAGGAACTAAACCAATTAGTTATAAAAGATATACTAAAGACATCGATGGCGACAATGTTACCTATAAATACTATGATAAGAAAGGTAATATCATCGGTGAAACAGTTTACAAAAAAGATGATGGTCAAATTGTTTCATCATATTATGACCATAAAGATGAAAATGGTAATATCGTGAGAGTTAATTATGTTACTGATGAACAAAATCAAGCTAATATGGTAGATATCAATGCTGGATCATCTGTTTCACAAGTGGAAGAAAGTTCACAAAGAACTATGGATGAGCAGCAAGCAAGAAAACAAGCAGAGCAAGAGAAGATGTGGCAAGAAGTGTTGGGAGAAGAAGCGTCAGATGTAACAATTGATGAAAGAACAGAACAAATTATAGATGCAACAGAGAGACAAAGAATAAAAGAAAATGAACAATTGATTGAATCAAGGGAAAAAGTGGCGAAGACACAAGCCGAACAAGAAATAATGTGGGAAGATATATTAGGAACACAAACCGGTGCGACAAAAGAGGAAAGAGTGGAAAGAATTTTGAATGCTGATCAAGCATATCAAGAAGCTCTTGCAAAACGCGACAGTGCTAATAACGTAACTATTGAAGCACCACAGTCAAATATGGAAGAATCATCACAAACAGTAGTAGAAGAACCAACACCAGTAGCACCAGTAACCGAATCAACTGAAGAATCAGCTAGTCCAACTAAACCAAGTGGTGGCTATTATGGTGGTGGCGGTTATAGAGGAGGAAGTGTTAATAATAATGCACCTATTGAAAATTCTGAACCAGTTATCGATACAACTCCTATTGAAGAACCAATCATTGAACCTGTTGAAGAACCGGTTGTTGAGCCTATCGTAGAACCAATTGTGGAACCAATCGTAGAGCAAACTCCAGAAGTTAAACCGACACCAACGAATACATATGTCGATAATTCACCAAAGACATATAATTACTATTCAACCCCAGTTAGTCAAACGACTACGACACCAAAAGTTGAAGAGCCGGTGATTGAAGATGTCGACATTCCAATAGAACCAACGATCGAACCTACTGAAACAATAACAAATAATCAAGTTAAGCATAAGAGCAATCTTGGTAGTACCCTTGGAACAATTGCAGGTGTCGCAGCTGCCGGAGCCGGAATTGCTGGAATTGCCTATGAAGCTAATAAACTAATGAAAGATAAAGACGAAGAAGAGGAAGATAGTAATTACACCGATGAAGATGATAATTATGAAACCCAAGAAAATGATGAGAATGGCGAAATAAACTTATCTGATGAGATATAGGAGGTAATAATATGGAAAAAATAATTACTGAAACAAATCAATGGATTCAATATGGTGGATGTGGTGTGTTTATTCCAGAAGGCTATAATGGTCCTTTAGATGTAATTGTGTATGGTCCTGGCGCTGGTGGTGGTGGTAATATTGATAAAATGAGTGCAGATACTATACCATATCAAGAATTGGCCAAATCTAATCCTAATAAGATTATTATATATGATAATGGTATTGGAACACCAAATATCGATGATATTGTCGATGCCTTAAAAGAAATTGACGAAGATGATAATATATCCGTTGGAGCCATAGATATAAATGTCCATAGTGCTGGAGATAAAGGTGGCATAACTGGTGCTATTGCTCTTAATCAAGCAGGATTTACCGTAGCTAATGTCAATGTCTTTGATGAAGACTCCACTTTTAAAAATTTTTATGGCCCTAGAGATCCTAACTCTTTACAAAGAGAAACTTGGGATCAGTTTGCTACAACTGGAGCATCTTTAAATGTTTTTAGTCGTGGAGCCGATGGATATGAAGAAGATGAACACAAGCGACTTGCATGGGCTGCCGAAAGCGGTTTTCCAGTAACATATACACTTTGTGAATTTGATAAAAATGGCTATAATTGGGGAGAAAAACATGCTGCAATAAATAGAGATTTAATTGTCAATGGCATTATGAGTGTTATTGACGGAACAAGTAACACGATGTCATTTGATAAGCGGTTAACAAGCAGTGATTATCAAGGTGTTGCACAAAATGCATATTACGTAACAGGCTTTAAATATGCTGATGTTTACGACCCAGAAACTAAACAATGGACACCGATATATACCAGGGAGGCCAATGGCGATGATATAACTAGTATAGCTACTGCTTTGTCTCGCAATGCATCAATTTATGCCGGCGGTGCCGCTGCAGCGTCTTTAATCGGATATGGTACAAATAGTCTTGTAAATTTATCGACTGGTGATATCGTTTTTGATTCCTCTAGTGCTATTGCCGACCTTCCATCAAGTAGTAATTTATTGGTATATAAAGATGAATTAAGTGCCTTTTTATCATCATCAGCATTAACTTCACTTAGCGAAGATATAAATGATGCAGTTAAATTAAACACTTCTATAGCTGAATTCGTTGGAAATGGTGTTCTTGTTGGAGATATGTGGAATTTAGCATATCAAAAATTAGGCATTTATGATAATGTTTTGAATGAGCGCATTCAAACAGCTAATGCTCTTGGTGCCGCCTTAAAATCAGCCGTATCACAATTGCATGCCTGCATGGGAGAATATAGCAAATTAGATACGAGTGAACTAGGTAAATTGGAAAGATTTTCTGATAGGCTTCAATCACAAATAGATATCCTTAAAGGAAATTTATATGATTTTTATGGAGTAACAAGCGAAGCAGAACGAGCTAGACGAAGTGAGTTTAATGCTGGTATAAATCGTCAAATTTCTTCAGTCGAATCTCAAAAATTAGAAATTGATAAAGAAATTGATGCAATTAAATTGTTAAAAGAAACTTATAAAAGCGTGCTTCCACAACTTATGGAAGCTCTAGAAAATGTAAATTCTTTCAGTAGCACCGTTGCTAATATTGCACCTAGTGAAATATATACTTATACAGCTTAAAAGAGGAATGTCATCCTCTTTTTACATTTATCCCAATCATTGCTCCAATAATACCAGTAATTAGCAAGCTTATATAGTCTATAATTACTTTATAATTAAACGATGTATTAAATATCAACTTTAAAGTAATAGTCATAGCGATATATACTCCTGCAAATTTTATTCCTTCCAGATATGCTTTTTCCTTCGTATTTTTACCGAGAATGAAAGAAGCAATAAGCATACTTATAAGGGGAATAATTATTTTAATCATATTCGTAGGTAACTTAATAAAATAATTGATAAGTGATAAAATCAAAGTTAAAACAATTATCATTCCTACTAAATATCCCAAACATTTCAAATATTTTTTAATCATAAATTCACCTAATAATATTTATGTATCTGTATATTTAATTATTACTTAGAACATAATATTATTAGGTGAACAATATGGAATATCTCAAAATAATTTTAAGAATGAGTTTCTTTTATTTCTTTATTATTCTTATATATCGTTTGATGGGAAAAAGAGAAGTTGGGCAGTTAGGAATTGTCGATTTAATCGTATCGATTTTAATTGCTGAATTGGTAGCAATATCGGTCGAAGATTCCACAAAGAGCATTTTAGCTTCGGTCATTCCCATTCTATGCCTCGTTATTTTACAGATGTTACTATCTTATACGAGTTTAAAAAATGCCAAAATAAGAGGCTTATTAGATGGGAATCCCACCTTTATTATCAAATACGGAAAGATAAATTATAAAGAGATGATTAAACAAAAATATAATTTAGATGATCTTCTTACCCAACTTCGAGAAAAGGGATACAGAAATATTGAAGATATCGAATACGCTGTACTTGAAAATAATGGTACTTTATCGGTCTTTCCATATAATAATAAAAAGAACCATAGTCCCATGCCGATGCCCATTATTTTAGATGGTAAAATTCAATACGATATGTTACAAGAGATGAATAAAGATAAGACGTTTATTATCGATTTACTTAAAAGAAATAGTCTGGAACTAAAAGATATTTTTTATGCCTTTTATAAAGATAAAAATATTTTTGTAATTAAATATACTGATTTGATATAAAGAAAGAAACAACTTTTGCTGTTTCTAATTTTTACTTTTAACATCCATAATAATTGGTAAGATAATCGGTATTCTACCGGTTTTTTCTTCACATAACGGAATAAGATCGGTTATTAGTTCATTTTTAATATCATTGAAATTAACATTATCTTTTAGTCTGTTTAGAACAATATCCCTAGCAGCGTGCTCAATCTCTTTGATTAGATCATACGATTCGTTTACTAGAATATAACCACGGGTAGTTACCAAAGGATTATTCAATAACTTTTTATTCTGAAAGTCGATGTTGACGATGATTGCTAAAACACCATTATTTGACATCAGTTTTCGATCCTTGATGATGATATTTGACACATCACCGATTCTTGAGCCATCGACATATACATCTCCTGCATGGACGTGGCCATGTTTTTTAATTGTGTCTTTACTAATATTCAACACATCACCATTGTTTAATATAAATGCATTTTCATTTGGAATATTACACAAATTAGCCAAGTCACAATGCATCTTCAACATACGATATTCTCCATGATAAGGAGCAAAATATTCAGGATTGAATAATCTTATCATCAACTTTAATTCTTCTTGATTAGCATGCCCAGAAGAATGGATATTGTTATCGATGCCATGGGTATATACTTTTACTCCTTTTAAGTATAGTTGATTGATTGTTTTTGATACCGAAGAAGAGTTTCCAGGTATCGGACTAGAAGAAAATATGACTACATCGTTCGGTAACAATTTTATTTGTTTGTGATTACCATTCGCAATTCTAGAAAGGGCTGCTAAAGGTTCTCCCTGGCTACCAGTACAAAGAAGACATACCTTTTCTGGTTCTAAATTATTCGCTTCTTCAGCGGAAACAATAATGCTCTTATCCTTAATATAACCACATTTAATTGCAATATCGATCGATGTTTCCATACTTCTACCAAACAAGGCTACTTTTCTTTTATTATCTTTACATATATCGATAATGTTTTTTAATCGATATATATTTGACGCAAAAGTTGCTAAAATTATTCGATTGTTTTGATTATTTTGAAATATTTCGTTCAAGTTTTCATCGACGATTGACTCCGATAGTGAAATGCCTGAAGAAAGAGCATTGGTTGAGTCACTCATCAGTAACTTTACCCCTTTTTTACCAATTTCAGCCATTTTAGTAAGATTGGCCATCGGTCCAATTGGTGTAAAGTCAAATTTAAAGTCACCCGTCATTACAACTGTTCCATTTGGTGTTTCAACACTTATACCATGAGAGTCAGGAATGGAATGGGTTGTTCTAAAGAATTCGACATTAAAATATTTTGTTTTAAGTTTCGTATCTTCCGTATAGATAAATAAATTTTTATAATTGATCGTTCTTTCTTCTAATTTCTTTTCAATTAGTTCCTTTGCTTGCGCTGGAGCATATATTTTTGGAATTTTTACCTCATTAAGTAAAAAGGGTATTCCGCCAATATGATCTTCATGCCCGTGGGTAATCAGTAGATATTTAATTTTATTTTCGTTTTCTTTCAAATAAGTAAAATCGGGAATAACATAATCTATTCCGAGTAAATCATCATCTGGAAACATTACTCCAGCATCGATAATAATAATTTCATCTAGATGTTCGATTAGATACATATTTTTACCAACTTCACCGAGACCACCTAGAGCAAATACTTTCGTATTAACATTTTTATTTTGCATTTTTCCTCCTTCTTCAAAATTTTTAAAATAAAAAGATTTAAGCACTCATACATTATAGCATATTTATATTTAAATTGCAAAAATCTTTTGTAAAAATAGTCAAGTAATGATATAATACATATATAGAATAGTTTACGATTAAGAGAGGTAAAATAAATGGGCAAAATTACGGCATCTGAAGAAAATTTAGTATATGGAATACCAGAAAATGAAATTATTAGTTCTAGGGTTGAGGGAAACCATATCATAATTGAAACCGAAGATTATGTATATTCGGTACCAGAAGACATCGATGAGAACACAAACACAACAATTATTTTGCATGGTAATTATGATCCCTATGTAAAAGGTGGATTACCATATATGTTAGATGGTAATAATGGCATTTATGACTATTTATCAGAAAATGATGTCAACTCTGTTTTAATTATGCCCAAAGGTTCGATTAGTGAAGCAACGGCCGTAGATTTTGCTGAAGAGGCCAATAATATTGCAATAAATTTACAACTTCAAAATAATCAGAAGGCAGTTATTGGATATAGTAATGGTTGTTATTCAGTTGAAGAAGTAGCTGAAGCCTTAATAGCCAGTAATGAAGATTTACCACCTCTTAATCTAGTTTATATTGATCCGGATACAACATATATGCATAGTCCTAGCGAAGCAACAGCAACAGCCTTTGCCGCGAATGGGGCTAATATCATGGTTTTTGAAAAAAATGGTGAATTGTCTTCAAGAAAAAAAGAATTTCACAATTTTTATGATGGGTATGTAAATGCTGGAGTTAATATGGCATTTATTGGTGGTTCTGAAGATCATGGTCTTGAGTTTTATGATGCGATAGATAATGGGCTATTAAATGTTTTGGATGGTAACAACAGTGCTAGCGATTATGCTAAAAAAATGCTTGATGGCAGAACCAATGCTGGATATAAAGTTTTGACCATTGATGGCAATAATTTTATTGATTTAGATATCGATACTTTTGCTGATAAATATGGAAATAATTCAGTAAGTATAGACATGAGTGAAACGTTTAATTATGTAAATCCTATTAGTAGTGTGCTTTTAGAAAAAATAAGTGATCCGTCACTATTGACAATAAGTGATACATTGCGAAATAAATTATCTAGCACTTCTGAAGGACAAGAATTATTGAGTAATCTAGAACTTGTTAATCGAAGTATGAATTCAATTCGTGAATATGCAAAGAAAACTGCAGCTTCAGCATCAGGTTCGTATGCCTGTTCAACTGCTTTACCATCACAAATTAACGGTTTAATTCAAAAATACTATTCATATGTAGTTGAGTTAATGGCTTCATTGGTAGATGAAACCGTGGCAGTCAATAGTTTTGCTCAAAGCATTGCTGATATGGATAGTTATTTAAAATCTGAAACTCCAGATTCTCAATCAACTAATACAATAAATCAAGATGTAGTGGTCGAAGAACCATCATCACCTACGTTAGAAGATTGTTCATCGGTTACTGATACGCTAGACATTCCAACTGCGGCAGTTACCGGTGCTGGAGTGGCTGCAAATCAAGCTGGCATGATAAGCAAAGATTTAAAAATCGAAACTATTCAAAATGAAGATGGAACGTATACAATTATAGAAAACAATACTGCTAATAATATAACGAGGGAAACCATTTACGATAGTGAAGGAAATAGAGTAAAAACAAGAACATATGAAGGAAGTCCTATAACTGATGAAAATATAGTAACATCTTCAGAAACGGTTCAACCTACTTCACAAGAGCTAAATGAAACTGTCTCTGGCAACAATATAGAAGAAGCGGGAATAGCACAAGTAACGACATCAAATATGTCCAAATCGCTATCATCTGTAAGACCGGAAGCGCCAGAAGGAACAAAGCCAATTAGTTATGCCAGAACTACTAAAGATGTCGATGGCGATAATATTACTTATAAGTATTATGATAAGAAGGGTAATGTTATCGGCGAAACGATTTACAAAAAAGATGGTGGCCAAGTGGTTTCGTCATATTATGATCATAAAGATGAAAATGGTAACATCGTAAGAGTTAATTATGTTGCTGAAGAGTCACCAAGCACTCCTATTTCTGAAGATATAGCTTCCCCTTCACCAGAAGTTTCGTCAGAAGAAACTGTATCTACCGAATCAGAAAATCAAGATGTTTATACGAAAGACGCACCTGTCGCTGGAGAGACATATAGTGATAAAGTAGATGCCTTTAGAGGCGAAAATGTATCTGATGTTCAATTAAGCCAGGAAACAGACAAAAAAGAATCGGCAATTGACGAAAGTCAAACTGAACCGATTGCCGGTGATACATATAGCGACAAAGTAGATGCTTTTAGAGAAGGAAGAACTATTTCAACAACTACGCCGGAAACTGAGCAACAACCATCACAAAATAATGATGTTACAGTTAAGAAGACTAAAGACTATCAAGGACGTGAAATTACGATTACTAAAGATAATACAACTGGAAAGACAACCACCGAAACAGTTTATAAAAATGGAGCTGTAGAAACAGTAATTGAGGATCCAACTACTGGTCTTACAACGAAGAAGACAGTATATGAAAATGGCTTAATATCAGAAGTAGTTACAGATTCAAAAACAGGAAAACAAGTTGAAAGCAATGTTGTTAATCCAAATTACGATGAGGGAACGCAGACACGCGAAACACATGTTGATACGGAAGGTAATGTTAGCCAAACGGGTATAGGTCAAGACGAAAATGGTAATGAAGTCAGATACAACATGCCAAGTAATGACGATAATAAAGTTGTAAGTACTGAATATGATCCAGAAACGAAAACAAGAACAACCACCTATGCCGATGGCCATACTAAAGTACAAACTATCCCGAATATTGAAGAAGCAAAAACACCAGAAGAAGTAATTCATCCAAAAGATTATACGTCAGTAGAGACATTAAACGATGGTACAACAATCAACGTAACGAGTGAAAATGGTGAAAGTAAAACTGTTATATCGCATGTTGACAATGCACAAAATCAAGAAGCATCAACTGTTGCAGAGGAAACAGCTACTAATAAAACGACCGATGAATTTATCAAAGGCATCAATAAGGGAAAAGAAGCTTCAGCAGCTAGTAGTAAATTAGGAATGGCAACCAGTGGCATTGCTTCAAAGGATAGTGAAAGTGCGCATTATAGTACTGGCGGCAGTTATTCTGGCGGCGGTTATAGAGGAGGAAGTGTTAATAATAATGCACCTATTGAAAATTCTGAACCAGTTATCGATACAACTCCTATTGAAGAACCAATCATTGAACCTGTTGAAGAACCGGTTGTTGAGCCTATCGTAGAACCAATTGTGGAACCAATCGTAGAGCAAACTCCAGAAGTTAAACCGACACCAACGAATACATATGTCGATAATTCACCAAAGACATATAATTACTATTCAACCCCAGTTAGTCAAACGACTACGACACCAAAAGTTGAAGAGCCGGTGATTGAAGATGTCGACATTCCAATAGAACCAACGATCGAACCTACTGAAACAATAACAAATAATCAAGTTAAGCATAAGAGCAATCTTGGTAGTACCCTTGGAACAATTGCAGGTGTCGCAGCTGCCGGAGCCGGAATTGCTGGAATTGCCTATGAAGCTAATAAACTAATGAAAGATAAAGACGAAGAAGAGGAAGATAGTAATTACAACAATGAAGAAGAAAGAAGTGATTAGCAATGTCATCCATAAATAAGAATGAACTTAGTCAATTTAGCAATGCTGCAATTATGGTAAATCAAAATGGCGAAGAGTCAAAATCTGTTGGTGGTGTTATCTCAAGTTTCCGCGTTCGCACTGAAGATGGTAGTTTAAAAGGACAGATATGGCAACAAGAAGGTGCCAAACTTACCCAGTACATGACTGCTCTAAATAAAGGTGCAAGTATAGCTAGCAAAATATCGAACGCTATCACTAATGCTATACACGATTTAATGGACGTTTGGGATAGTCGCTTTGGTGATGAAGTAAACGATGCTTATCGTGACGATATCCAAGAAGAATTAAACAAAGCTCAAAGCAATTTAGATTCGTTATGTGCACAAGCTTCGATGTTTAAAGATGGTAGTGCTACGAAAATAAGCCTTTCATATTCAATATCTGCCGCTCAAACAGCAGTCAATGAATTAAAAGACTTACTAGCCGCAATCGATACTTTTATTGCAGAATACAATCGTGTGTCATCAGAACTTGATAATTTAATGGAAGAATTGGAAAGCGGTTTTGGAAGTTATGTTAAGAGTATTACCGCGACTGCATCATGGAATTTTACTCCATACTAGTTCATTGCCTGCAAAAATATACATTTTTTCTAAAATTTTGCAAAAAATATAGATGTTAGGTTGGTGTAGTATATGCGAAGAAAAAGAAGAAAAAAATTAAATATATTTAAAGTATTGTTGGCTTTTCTAGCAATATCAATCATCATATTTTTGTTAGTAAAGATTATAAATAAGCCCCAAGAACCTAAAAAGATATTTATGCTTAATGTCATAAATGAAGATATTGCTTCAGCAAACGACAAACTTAAAGCATATGGCTTAGAAATAATGACCACCTATAAATATGATGAAGAAATTGAAAAGGATAAAATTATCAGCCAGAGTATTGATGAAAACATTGAAATAAATTCGGGTGATAAATTGGAATTAGTCGTATCTCTAGGCAAACGTGATAAAGACAAACTTAAAAATGATGGAATCAACGAACTAGGGAAAGTTCCTATTATGATGTACCATGGTATTAAGAATATTAACAATAGTGATACTCCATATACTGGTGGTAATGTCGATAGAGATGGTTATACGAGGACCGTTGAAGCTTTTAGAAATGATTTGGAATTCTATTACCAAAAAGGTTATCGCATGGTCAAATTAAGTGATTATATTCATGGAAACATTTCGGTTGAATATGGTAAAAGCCCGATTGTGCTTACCTTTGATGATGGTAATGATAACAATATTAGAGTAACTGGCCTAGATGATAATGGTAATATTATCATCGATAAAAATAGTGCGGTTGGCGTCCTAGAAGAATTTAAAAAGAAATATCCAGATTATAACGTAACAGCAATCTTCTTTGTAACCAGTGCTTTATTTAATCAACCTGAATATAATGAAAAAATCATCAAATGGTTAGTTGAAAATGGTTACGAAGTTGGTAATCATACGAAAGGGCACAATAATCTTAGTAATACAAGTGAAAGTGAGACCGAAGAAGTCATCGGCTATGTCTATAAGCAACTATCAGAAATTATCGATGGCAAATATGCTAAAATTGTGGCCTTACCATTTGGCACCCCTTATAATAAGGAACATGCAAATTATAAACATATTTTAAGTGGCAAATATGATGGTTTTGAATACGAAACCGAAGGTGCACTTAGAGTCGGCTGGGAACCGGAAGTTAGCCCCTTCGATAAAGAATTTGATAGAACCTTTTTAAAGAGATGCCGTGCCTACGACAATAATGGTGTCGAATTTGATATTACCATGGTCTTTAACATGCTAGAAAAAAGCCGTTACACATCAGATGGAGATAATAAAACCATCGTTACCAGTAGTAGTAATGAAGGCATGATAAATAAGAATAGTGATAAGGAAATAATAACGTATTGATATAATAATCCAATAATGACTATATTTGAGAAGATATGGTCATTTTGTCTGTAATAAATTATCAAAAACAATGGACAATTAGCCAATTTTAAAGTATACT
>CAZEVZ010000005.1:0-29741 GCA_964514935.1 uncultured Muribaculaceae bacterium | reverse complement strand
TTCCATATTTTCTTCATATAATCACCATTCTGTCCTTAAGTATTTTACTTGAGGATTTTTATGATTTTCGTAGATAGTTATAAATAAAGGGTTTATCAAAAATATACAGCAAATCTGACACAAAATTTTTTCTCAAAAATTACCACCATTTTTATTGCACATTCCCTTATTTTATGGTATTATTTTAATAGAAATGATAGTCCTCAAGTAAAATACTTAAGGACTATGCAACCTATAGTTGACAATATTTTTTAGATGTTAAAAGAACTGATTTTTTCATTTTCAGTTCTTTGTTTTAATTATAATATTAAAGTTATTTTATTACATAAGGATTACTAAAAGTACCATTACCTGATACGACCAATGTTCTAGATTTTAAATATACAACTGGTCTAACATTTAATTTTTCATCATATTTAGACAAAGTTATTTCATTACCAACCACATATCGCTTATCATTATCTGGTGTAATCATTTCTTCAGTCTCTTCATCTTTATAGGGCTCTTCATATTTCGTAGTCAATGTCCATTCAAAAGTACTACTATTTAAATTTAACCAATTATTCTTTAAACATTTCTCATCGTATTCACTCATTTTCTCTTTAGTACAAGCCGATGTATATAGATAATCGGATAGTTTAATCAACGAAATATTTCCCTTATATTCTTTATCCAATAATGGAATATTATTCAAATTAATATCTAAATCAACTACATTTTCTTCTTTAAACTTAATTTCAGTAATCGTATTAGCATTATTCAACTTATATTTAGAGAAATATTTAGCAATTGTCGAATCATCCCAAGCATTACTATCATCATCAAATTCTTGAACGTCTAGATAAGCATTACGAACAATTTTTGTTAGATATTTATTCTCTTTACTATCGTATACAAAACCAATAATTCTCCACAATTCACAAGTCTTGACATCTTTATCATTTTTACAATTATATAAAATATAATTATTCGGATTATCACCATAGAAATAGTAATCATCATTAGTAATCTTTCTTAATCCTATCTCACTAGCCAAATAACCAACCAATCTATCATACTTGGTTATCTTATAATACTTAACTTCGTCTATTTCTTCATCCAACTTAACTTCAGTAATATAATAAAGGAATTCACAATTATCTTTATCTAAACAAGTATAACTATTATTATATTCATTAAGTTTATCACGAGTAATTTCCTTTGGTTCTGTCAATGTAAATAATTCATCTTTATAAGTAAACTTACTAGCAACATATATCTTATCTTCATTACCAAACTTAATCTCATTTGGATTATCTTTATATGTCAAATAACCAGCTTCATTATTCTCGGTCTTTACATCTTTAATTAACGTATCTGATAATACCTTTGGATTATTTATTGTTTCGGTTATCAACAACTTATCACTTTCCAAATTTAATTCACATGTTTCTTCATTCTGGGCATGTGATAAACCAATATTAACTTTGACATCGGTATTATTATCATTGACAATCAGTAAATTTATCCTTCGACTGGTAACTGGTTCTATCGTACTGCTCGTAAGAACACTACCATCGGTATTTTGATAAATCTTTACCTTTGTATTATCGATATTTTTACTAGCAATCTTATACCAAATACTATAACATAAAGTATAATCCAAATTGTTATAAATATCGATATCCGTACTAATATAACCATTCTTGGCAACTGTTACTTGTTTGTATTCATATCTACTGGAGTTAACACTTAAATTACTTGGTGTACGAATACTTACGATATCCGTACTTTCTGCTTCCAACGTAAATATTGAATAAGTTGAATAAATTGACAAACCGATGATACCTAAAATGATAACCAATAATAAATATATCTGTTTTGCCGGTAATTTATCCATAAGTATCATCTCCTTTATTTTCTTATTTGTTTAGCTTCGGCATTTATTCTACCGGTAATTATCTTACCAACTTCTGACGTTTGATCACTATTGGTACTATTCCACCAAATGATTAACGTATATCTAGCAGTTTCTTGATGTCCCAAGAAAACATTATTTGTTAGATTGATTGTTCCAGATTTTGGTACATTACCCGTAGCTAACTGTTTTCCCTGATTACTATATAGTACATATTGCAAAGCTTTTTCACTAAAATCATTACGTGTTATCTCTAAATCAACCGATATCGTCTGATCTAAAGTTCCCGTACTAACTATTTCAAAATTATTACGATATACCTTATCATGGGTATTATAATCGACATTTTCAGTTGGCAATAATTCAGGATTTTCTATTTCTGTTCCATTTATATAATTGATTTTTAAAGTTCCCGTATATAAAACAGTTCCCTCTTCTTTCTGACTACTTACAAGTTTAAAATAAGCAAAAGTTGCTCCCACTATCATAGCAATAAAAGTCAATATCAAAACAATTATATAAAATAACTCTTTTTTCTTGTCACTGCTTTCTACCATCATTATCACCTATTATAATAATACAATACAACAACAAAAAAAGCAAGATTTATTGCTTTAATTTGTATTCATTTTTTATTAACCTACTTCACCATTGATAACTTTATCAATCGCATTGGTTGCTTCTATTGAAATTGTTCCCAAATATTGTTTACCTTGATCGACATTTTGATCTTTACTATTTTCATTGATAAAAATAACTAAATCGAAGACACGTTCCCCTGTACTTATAACTTGTTTTTTCAACGATTGATCATTATTATAGCCAAATATTGAATTAGCGGCTTTCGGAGTAGTATTATATACTTTACCTTCATTCTTTATCGTATAGCAATCATCGCTTCCTGAAACATTATTATTACTACAACTAGCAAGTGATACATAGCCTCTATTTCCATCCAACAATAACCACGCATTATTTGTTACATCTCTTAAGGCATAAGCCAAATAAGTAAAGCCATTGTATTCGGTATTCAAAAGGGCATAAACATCTCTATCCATATCACTTTTAATTGAAAAGCGATATACACTACATACTTGTCTATTCTTATCATCGATACATGCATTAGATGAAGAAGGTGCCACTCCATTACTAATATGCTTACCATATACTTTTTTGACAACATCGTAAGATGAAGGAATAAGTTTATCCGCTGAAGCTGTTACTTGATCCCCATCTTTATATGCAATATTGATTACTGCCGAATGGGCTTTAACCGCTTCGTCAGCACTACCTGTACGATAAGAAAAATATGCCAAAGTAGCCCCAACAATTGCCACGATTAAAGTTGCTATCATCAAAACTAAACAAAACACTTTTCTACTCTTTTTATCCATTATATTCACTCTCGCTATTCATTTTTATAATATCATTATCTTTTATAAATTGCAAGTTTTTTATTTAAATTATCTTGCTTTTCTGATATAATGTAATTGGTGATAAAATGGATTGTATTTTTTGTAAAATTATCAAAGGTGAAATACCTTCATACAAAGTATATGAAGATGATAAAATTATGGCTTTCTTGGATATCAATCCCTATGCTCCGGGCCATACATTGATTATTCCCAAAGAGCATACCCTAGATTTGACAACTATTCCTAGTGATACCCTAAATCACATTATGGATAAAGCCAAAGATATTTCTAAATTAGTTACCCAAAAATTGAATGCTCCAGGCTTTACACTCATCCAAAACAATGGTTTCGTCCAAGAAGTAAAACATTTTCATTTACATTTAATTCCTAAATATATGGATAATTTAGAAATGGATGTAAAAGACGTATACGAAAAAATTACTCATTAACTTGAGTAATTTTTATTAAAAATAACAACAATTATTATGTGAACCTAAAATAATCGCCAGTAAAATATATATCACTAATACAATTAAAAATCCATTTCCACGATTGCCATGGTTAGGACAATTATTGCCACAATTATCCATATATACCTCCTTTATTTATGAATTATATCCATGCACCAAGGATAATTATTAACAGAATAAATAATACTAAAACGATTGCTGAACCTGTTCCACAGTTTCCCATAAATACATTCCTCCTTTTTATCATTTCACATTATTCTATGGTAATACTTTAAAAGTGTGAGTGTTTATGCAACATAAATTGTCATTATCTGTTTTTTATCTATTGTAATTTACTTTATTTTTTGTTATTATATATATTGTGTTTGTAGAGAGGAGAATTATCAATGGTAAAAAAAGCACAAAAAAAAGATAATATCGATGAAAAGAATAAAATAGAAGCAAAAGAAAAGGAAATTAAAGAAAAACCAGTTAAAATTAAGAAAGAAAAAAATAAGAAAAATTATGAAAAAATAAACAATTTCTTAAAAAAGGTCGATGATAATAGATGGCCAATTATTCTATTTGTTGTTGGATTTTTACTAGCAACGCTAATATTTAGATGTATTCTATGGCCTGACAGAATTGCTACCCTTGAAGATGGTACCCAACCAATTGCCAACATTAAAGATGAAGTAATTACGGCCGACGATCTATATAAAGATATGAAAAAGACCTATTCTGTAGATGTTTTTCTTAAAATGGTCGATAACTTAATTTTATCAAAAGAATATCCATCCGATGAAGAAATGGAAAGTGAAATTAAAAATACCGCTGAATATTACTACTCTGTCTATGAAAGTAGTTACGGTTACACTAAAGAAACTTTCTTAAGTCAATATGGATTTAGTAATGAAAATGAATTTTTAGATAGTTTGAGATTAGACTATCGTAGAAATAAATATTATGACAATTATGCTTTGGGATTGGTTACTGAAAAAGAAATTGAAAAATATTATAAAGACGAAGTATTTGGTGACGTCGATTCAAAACATATCTTAATTAGCACGGGTGACGATGGTTTAAGCGACGAAGAAGCAAAAAAATTAGCTAACGAAATCATTGACAAACTAAACAAAGGAACTTCTTGGGACGATGTTGTCAAAGAATATAAAGACCAAATAGTCAGCGAAGAATTAGGTTACAATGCTTTCAATGCTTCGCTAGAAAGTGCTTATCTAAAAGAATGTAAAGACCTAAAAATTGGTACATATAGTAAAACTCCTGTCCTTACTTCTTATGGTTACCATATCATATATAAAATTGCCCAAAAAGATAAACCAAAACTTGAAGAAGTAAAAGATGACGTTAAAGATATTTTAGCAAAAGAAAAGAAAGATGCCGATACGAACCTTTATTACAAAGCATTGATCAAGATGCGTGAAGATGCTGATTTAGAATTTAGTGATACTAAATTTGCTGAAGATTATAAAAAATACGTCAATCAATACAAATAGAAAATAAAACTTTTCTAAATTATATTAGGAAAGTTTTTTAGTTCTAATTCTATTTTTTTGATACTTCCATACATTTTTGTTGGATTATCTCTAGCTAAATTTAACAAATTATCATATACCTTATCGATATCTTTTTCATCATCATTATAGATATCATAATAGAGATATTTTAAAAAATATTCATCCCTTATTTTATCTATTTTTTTAAAGTATCCCTTCAAATATTTAATTTTATCTTTATTTGAACGGCTTATATATTTAATAACATTTTTCTTATCGATTTTATATTTTATATCTATCGTCTTAATAAGTTCTCTATCTTCCAAAATCTCATCATTTTCATCAAATAAAAGACTACTCTTTTTAATAACTTTACCACTACTATCAACCATTATTCCCATTACTTCAATTCCATTTGTAATTAAAAATATCTTATTTTGTTTAGCTAAAGTATTTCTTTCTATCGTAACACTATTATTTTTGATATTTAAATAATCTTTCGTACCTATTTTATAGATTGGAATTCTTTTAATATTGACTATTTTATCTGTTGGCTGCCATTCATAAAAGTCGTAATATTCATCCTGAAAATTTAAAACAATATCATAAATATAATCCATATTTTCTCTCTCCTTTTATGTATATCGATAAATTCATAATTAAGAGACCAATCAAAGAAAAATAGCATTCGATTCTCCCGCTAATATAGTGGATAAAATAAGTAAAATTATACCCTCTAGTTAACATATTTAAATATAAGATTATATATACAAAACCAATTACCATCAACCCAAACCCTAGTAAAAAGAAAAAAATACGGGTCATAATACCACCTATAATAGTGTATTCTTATAACCCCTATTTTATTATTCTAAGTACTTATTATCATCCAACTTGACATCGCTTATCGATTCAAATTTTTTCGTTATCTTATCGGATGTTATACTTAAGGCATCGACATCTTTATTAACCGTTTCAATACTTCTAGCCAACTTATCCCATCTATCTTTATAACGTGAAAACTCAATTCCCAATTTAGTTAATTCATCGTGGACAACTTTAGCATACTTATCTCTTTCAATATTCTTAAGTAAGACTTGAATTGTCGTCAGAGAAGATATCAACGTCGTTGGTGAAGTAATCCAAACATTTCGCTTATAAGCATATTCGACTAAATCATTATGATAAGCATTGATTTCTGCAAAGATTGCTTCGGCTGGCAAAAAGAGAATTGCCTGATTAGCCGTAACACCCGGAATAATATATTTGCTACTTATGGCATCAATATGCTTTTTTACATCACCTTTAAAAGCCTTCTCATAGACATTTCGCTCACTTTGAGTAATCGACTTATCGACCATTAAACGATAGTTTTCTAATGGAAATTTAGAATCTATACATACCGTTCCCAATGGTTCTGGCGTAAAAATTACCGCATCGGCAATTGTCGTATTAGGAAGTGTATATTGAAGTCTATATATCTTATCGTTCTTATCGCCAAAGACACTAACTAAAATATGTTTTAAATTGACTTCTCCAAAAATACCTCGACTTTTTTTATCAGTTAAAATACTCTGAAGTGAAACAATATCACCGGATAAATTATCAATTTTCTTTTGCGCCTCATCGATCTTCGATAATCTCTCTAAAACATTAGTAAAAGTCTTATTTGTTTTATTAAAATTATCATCCAATCGAGAATTGACATTATCGTTAATATATATCAGTCTTTTATCTACTTTATCTGCTAACTTATCAAAATCATCATTCATACTTTTAGATATATCATTTCTAAAATCAGATAATTCTTTGATAGTAGTTGTCTCTACTCTACTAATTCTTTCAATTAAATTATTATTTCCTTTCAATAACAAAACTATAATTAAAATTATAATTATAACTAATAACCCTATTATGATATATTCCAACATCTCTATCACCTAAATATATTATATATTATTTAATGCTATTTTTAAAGTATAAATAACCCTCTTTGACATAATAAGTATCATAACCAAACATATTTAAACGATTGCTTATTTCCATACTTTGCTTACCATAATTACAATATAGAAAATATGTATCATGTTTATTTAAATACATCGAATAATTTGATAACAAACTATAATAAGGAATATTTTTTGCTCCTTTAATATGTCCCTCATTATAACTATAATTATCCCTAATATCGATTATATTGGGATTATTCATTCTTAACAATTCATTTATACTTATTTCATTCATCATTATCACCTAGTCTATTATATTCAGGCATCGAAGAGAGAATAAGTTATAACGACTAACACTAAAAGAAAAAAAGAAAGTTAATCTTTCTTCAAATAATATATTACTCCTCCCAGTAAAGAACCACCAATAATATTTCCAATTGTTACAGGCAATAGATTACCAAATATGATTTTACCGAGTGTCAGAGTATTATCAAAAACATAACCAAATGATAAATATGACATATTGGCAACACTATGTTCAAATGATAAAGCTACAAAAGTAAATATTGGAATAAATATTACGATAATTTTTTCATTGAATGTTTTAGCATTTGAAGCTAAATATACAGCTAAACAAACAAGAAAATTACATAATATTCCGAATATTATCGATGCTGATAAAGACAATGCCACTTTAGTATTGGCTATCTTGATAAAAGAATCACAAACAATACTTTTAAGGGGAGTATTGGCAATCATCAACGTAATAAGTAATGATCCGAATATATTTCCTAAATACACAATAAACCAGTTTTTAAGTAATTTACCAATCGTTATATCCTTATTTAGTAATGGAATAACCAGTAGTGAATTGCCAGTAAACAATTCTGTTTTCATTAAAATTACCAATATTAAACCAACCGGAAAAACTAGTGCTGATAGTATCTTTGCAACACTATAATTATCGATTGACTTGGCAACTACTACCGACAAAACCGATGCTAACGCAATAAATACACCTGCCATAATTGCTAAAATAAACGTCTTCAGTACTTTATTATTTATTTTTCCTTTTGCGATATTTAAATATGCTTCTATTTCCATTATCTCACCTATTCATCGTAGAAGAAATCATCAAAGAAATTATCATCGTCAGTCTCATCGACATATAATTCATTATCTGATTTATCTAATTCACTTATATTTATTTTATCACTAGCCGGTGCATTGACCACAACATTATCAGAATTATCGGTAAATAACGTTTCTGCTTGTGGCTCTACTATCTGAACATTAGGAACAACCGAAGGGGTTTCCTTCACTTGACTAGCGGGAGCCAATGTCGGCGTTTTAGTACCCCTAGCCATTCGTTGTTGTCTTTCCTCTTCTTCTTTTTCTTTTCTTTCTTCTTCTTCTAACTTGGCAATTTTAGCATCTATCCTTTTAACTAAATCATCGACATTGAAACTACCATCACCACCGCTGCTTTTATTTATACGTGGATTGGCAAATGGATTGTTTACCGCAAATGGACTAGCACTAAATAGTGGATTGTTCATACCAGTTTGAAATGGATTCATCGTAACTTCACCACCATCACTAGCACTCATCATTTCTTCCATTTTTTTCTTTTTCATATCCTTTACATATTCACGTATATCAAATAATTGTACCTCGTGCTTCGCTCTTGTCGGGTATGTCGCTTTCTCATATTTCTTACCCCAATTCATTTTAAAGTTAGGCACCAATTTAGTTTTAAACGGCATCGTACGAAGTCTCAAAGATATCGTTTCAAACTGCTGTAATCTTTGCAAATCACTTACTGTAACTAGTGGTGTCGATGCTGTCTTATCCTTTTCTTTTGATTTCTTCTCTCCACATAGTTTACTCAATTCTTCCAAAGCCTGTAATTCGTTACTAATCAAATACATAATATTACAGTTACCTTTAATTGTTTCAGCATTTTCCTTACCATAAACCTGTGTCAATTGAGCATAGTTCTGAATAATAAATGTAAAACGAATAAGTCTTGAACGGGCTGCCGTTACCATTGTCGTAACATCTTTAAGTGGTGGCATATTGGCAAACTCATCGAGAATAAAATTAGTCCTATATGGTAATTTACCACCAGACTCTTGAGCCACATCGATTAGTGTTTCATATATCTGTTTAATAAAGATTGTTGCTAATGGATGTAAAGTCTTTTTCTCATCTTGAACAATCATAAAGACCGCTGTTTTTTGTCTACCGATTTCTTTCATATCAAAATCGCTATAAGAAAGCATTTCGGATAGATTATCCCTAGAAGCAAACAACTTAACTTTTTGTTTAAATGTCGATAATACTCCCTGTTTCGTATCTTCAGCAGAAAATACGGTTCCAGAAGCATTGACATAAGCCGGTCTTGAAGGATCTTTGGAATTAAAGTATTCTTTAATATAGTTGTTATTCGGTCCCCCAAATCGTTCTTCACCCAAACTAGACATCAAATTCATACTATTGAGATTTACTTGTTTTTCAGGAGCATCTTCAAACAATCCCAAAGCTAAACCTGTAAAATAATCGGCTGCTGATTTTTCCCAGAAAGGATCAGCATTACCATTCTTTTCCTCGTATAAAATATTCAATGCTAAATCATCTAAAAGTTCAATTGCCTTATCGGTATTCCCCTCTTTATATAACTTATATGGCAAAGCCATCGGATTCCAACTATTACCATTTGCTGGGCTACGGAAATTAAGTAAGACAATATTGTAGCCTCTTTCTCTTAACATCTCACCCGTCGTTTCATATATTTCACCTTTTGGATCGGTGATAATCATCGATTCGCCATGCTTTGCCAACGAATAAACCATTGGGAATACAACAATTTGAGTTTTACCACTACCAGTTGAACCGACGACAATACTATGTGCTTCACCATTGTCGACCCAAAGTTCCTTTCCATCGTTGATAACAGCAATTCCCGCAGCATTTGATCGATATGCTTTAGGATCTATCTTTACCAACTGTTTAGTTACTTCACTCTTTTTAGCCCATCTTGAATAACCATCATTTTTCTTTCCTCCAAAACTAAACCCAAATCCAGATTCTCTTTCGAAGAAATATGAACTGACAGCTGTAAAGATACCAATCAATGCTAATAAGAAAAACATAAAAGTTGCCGTAATATACTCACCAGCAAATCCCTTAAAAGGATTCAAGCCATAAAAGTATCCATAATTAGCAATATAAGACGCATTGACAACCACAATAGAACATACAAGTAGCAAAAAAATACAAAAAATGGCGAAAATCAATACATCTTTAGGTTCAGCTTTAAATTTCATTTTATACACCTCTAATCTCAATAGAATTATACCATAATAGAATAAAACTATCAAGAAAAATGAATGATATTTAATCATCCATTCCATCATCTTTATTTTTTAAATTATTAAATATAAAATATATAATTAAAACAATAATTAATAAAATTCCCGCAAATATATACATCGTATATTTCTCATTTTTACTAACTATATTGTCCGTTTGATTATCTTGAGAATCGGTCGTTTCCTTATTTTCAAAAACCATATTTATCGACTTATCACTTGCATTATTTCTATTTATGTTCCAAGTATAAGTATTACCATTTACTTTATCAGCATTATTGCTTATCACCTTATTACTAACAGTTATGTTTACCATTAAACTAGATAGATTACGATAACTATCAAAACACATAGCATTGTTACTCGTAGAAATAACCGTAGTTTCTTGATAATTTGATACCGATAAAGTTTTATAACAAATTGATACCGCTGTCGAATTTAAATAATCACTTCTACCAAAATTATGACTAAATACTAAATTATTATTACTATTTACTTTATAATCATAAATGTAATTCGTATATGTTTCATCGATATTCTCATCACCTAAATAATAATTATTCTTATCTACTGGTATTTCCCATTTACGATTTAAATTATCTTTTTCATCATCACTACTAGCAGCTAGAATTATTGATTCCTTATATGTATCATTGTCAATAGTTAAATCATATCTACAGGCACACCCAGTTGTAAACAAAAGCATAACTAACAATATATATATCTTTTTTCTCATAAGTATCCCCTTTTAATAATTATAGTTAATATTAGCTGAATTATTATAATAATTATCCATATGTAAAACCTTCATATTGGCACATCTTCCACCATGAATAGGTACAGATGTCATCGTTACACCATATGATGATTCGGCGATATAATATACCCCGCTATCTTCATCGACCGCAACGATTAGCTGAACGTGTCCTATTCCACTCCCACAATCGGTACTATTTAATAGATCGCCTGGTTGTCCGATACAACTAGATTCGCTCATATAGCAGTCATCCCCATAGGCATATTGATCAAAACCTTTAGTGGAAACTCCGCTAAAATTATAACCGCCATTCATAATAGCCCAACTGACAAAACCACTACAGTCAAACCCAGCATGTGTTTCTCCATGGGCTGATGGCGTTGTTAAACCTCCCAAATTTGAAGGAACCCCTATTACTTGGTGCTTACCATTCCAATAATATGGAATTTTAACACCCATACCATCGTATAAATAATTTATTAACGATACTGCTGCTGTAACTACTCCTGCACGTGTACCTGCCCCATTTTCCTCTACATTGTCATGAATAAAGGAGTTTAATTCTTCAATTGATGAACCATGTTCCTCTAGAGCCGAACTTAAGCTTTCATTAAGTGGTGTCGCACCAACTGTATCCTTTATTTCTAGGCCATCAATCGATCCGATAAAGCCGCCTCTACTTATCATGATATCATCACCTAAATAATATTTTAGTACTTCATCGTATGTATATCCCTCTTCGGTGACTAGATAATATGACCCCCAAGTGCTGACTCCCATACCATGGTTACCAGCACAATTTCCTTGCTTCCAAGATGCTGCAATTCCTGGCTGACTATCGACCCAACTACGTGGTATTTTTTGACTAGCCTGCTTTATCGTATAGTAATTGTCATCGACCGCAATACTACAAAAAGCATCGTAATGGACATTTACCAGTTCATTATCTTGAAGAATAACTTGTCCCTTTGTTTCTTGTACTGCCTGATATATCATATCGGCATAAGCAAAGCCATCTTCAATTCGTGCAAATACCTGTCTTCGATCACTGGCTTCAATAGTACAATCATCACCTATTTTACCAGCAGCATACGTTCTTGCCAAAAGGGCAAATTCCTTATACATTTCTATATTGTGAAGCATCGCCATTTCACCACGAATTACACCGGCAACGTACTCTTCAAACTCGAACGTTTCCGAATCAATCGGCGCATAATCATTACTCTTATCGACAAAAATTACCGTTATTTCAGGACATTTCATCGCATAATAACCACCTGTAGCTAAACCACTTTTACCATCTATCTCGATAATGGATGCAAACAAAAAGGTTATTAAAAGTAACACTAAAATAATTGGAATAGCAATTAAAATAACTTTTTTTAATACCAACTTTCGCATAATAAATCTAATTGCTTGTCCCTCAATTTCATTTTCTGCTGATTCTAATGCATTGTTTGCTAAACCACTATTATTCTTTTTTCTTTTTCTTCCAAGTGCACTAGCCAAAGTTTGTCTTATACTTGGCCTAGTACCAGTATATTCATTTGAATCATTTCCCTGTTCATAGTAATAATCATTATAATTATTTTCATCCTCCTCATTCAAATTATCTTGAGGATTTTCATTATTTTCATCTAATTCATCTTCATACAAAAAAGGACGGGTATCTCTATGCATATGAAAATTAGAATTATCACGTTGTCTACCTAGATCAATTCTCCTTGCCATAGTTTACCACATCCTTAATTTATAAATATTATAGTCCACCACCTGAACCAAATGATTCAAGTTCCTCTTGAGTTAAAGTTACATCTATCTGCATACGTCTATTGCCGCACACAAATAATGCTTCACCTTGATTATATCTTTTAATATTTTCTTTTTCATTATCATTCAAATCGATAAGTAATGCTAAATCTTCAGCTGCTTGCTTACGAAGACCCATTATCAAATAATAAGAAGCATTATCAAAAATAGCCTTACCATGCATAATCATATTATTGGCTACGAAATCCGATGGTTGCTGTGTAATAATAATTGTACCCGTATTATATTTTCTAGCTCTTCTTTGAACTTGTGCTAAAAATTCTGCTCCAAGTTCATTCTGACTTCCAAGTAATACATGGGCTTCATCAACTGATAATACTGTATTTTTATTTGGATTTAAACATAAACTCCATGCATACTTAAGGACATTAAACAATAATGCATTTCTTATATTGACATCTGAATTCATTACTTCTTTGATATTAAATACTAAATAATCATTAGTCACATCGATTGTCGTATGTCCATTAAAATAATACTGCAATTCTTTTACTAATGGTCGCAATTTTAATTCTAATCTCTCTAATACATCACGCTCATGTGTCTTTTCCGTAAGCGATGTAAGTTTACTAGTAACCGTAATGTATACATCCTGCATTATTGGAAAATCTTTTGATTTAAAATGTGAGAAGTTAGTATTATAAGCAATACCAAATCTAGCATAAGTTTCTAATGCCATTTCACCAAACAATGTCAAAACATCTTCTTCAATACTTGGTGAATAATATTTCATAAAAGCCTTTAAAGTTTGCAACGTAGAAGTTAAAACCGTATAACCTAGGCCTTGACTTTGAATTTGATCATCATCACTATCCATTACTATTTCCAATGGATTTATCATACCATAGGCACCGCCCTTACCAAGATCTACTACTTCGCCACCATAGGCACGCGTCATTTCAGAAAGTTCACCTTCTGGATCGACACAAACTATTTGATAACCATTCCTAATATGACTACGAAGCATAAGTTTTGCCGCCGTTGATTTACCACTACCACTGGCACCTAAAATAATCATATTGGCATTATTACGGTTGTTTTCCTTCTTTAATTGATACAAAAACTGATTAAATAGCACAACACCACCAGAGAATTCAACCCCAAGCAATGCTGACAAGCCTTCATCTTTCAAACTATCGAAAATAAATGGATACATCGCTGCAATCGTAGGTGATGGCATAATATTACCTATTCTATCTTCGATTATTTGCTTACCAAAAATTGGTAACATTGACTTTAAAACTCTTTCTTGTTCAAATCTCAATTGGATAGCACTTATTTCCATCGAATCCAAATATGTTCTCAAATTGACGCGCTTTGTATTCAATTCCTCTCTAGAATCGGCTGTAATCATTATATGTAACTGAAAATCAAAACTTCTAGATTGTGATTGTGTATACTGTCTAATAAATGTTTCCAATGAATCGATATCCTGTCTAATTCGCTCCAAGACCGTATTGTCTCTTTCCGTTTGATATTTTTGCTTAAGCTCCGATAATTCATTATTGAGCATCTTATGTAAAACCGTCGAAGCAACCGGAATATGCTTGACAACTACCTTGACACCTGGAATATTGACTAAATCGGCTAAATATCCATCGCCAATCAATCTTGGGTATGAAATAGCCGTCAAAATTGTCGCATATTTACCACTAATAACAAAATCGGCTGAATTAAATTGAAGTCCTTTAGGGGCTAATTGTGATTTAATGTTCATTTGGCAACACCACCTTAACTTCTGTATTCATTCCTCCATTTAAGAAACTTTCAAGAACGACTCTCAAGTCAGTATTTGATGTTTGCACTGAATCAAGTCCTGCATTTGATAAACCTAACATGAGTATTCTCAACCTCTTCTGGATAGTATCGAGATTTTTTTCTTTAAACAAAATATAAAATTCTGTATCAGTAACATTGTTTCTCATAAAATCATTAGCTTTTTCGATATCTTGACTGATGATTTTTTTAATACGCGGATCCCCTTCATTATTATATTGGATTTGTAAAGTCGCTAAATAATTAGATATATCGACCGGTCTATCTGCCGATACCAACCAAAATTCAAAATCGATTGAATCGTAAAATACCCTAAGTTGTGAAATAATTGCATTTCTTGATGCTGAATCTAAAATGAAAATATTCCTAGGTCTAATCTTAACACCCGTAACTTTCATTTTGTTATCTAATTCAATCATTCCATTAGCAATATTTCTTACCGGTAGCCAATCTTCGGTAAATTTACTATTTGTTTTCGTACTCACGTTTCAAACACCAACCTCTCCATATGTATTTTCTTCTACTTTGATAAAATCCAATTATACTTTGAATTGCACACAAGGTATTGTGATAATTCGGTATTGGGAATACCAAAAGTGCACCTACGAGCATTGGCATCATCGCTAACAGCAATGCCCAAGCCGGCACTATAAAATTAGATAATACGAGTAAAAATATTATCGTAATAACCGTCCCAGACACAGCAATAACTACATCTGGATACGGTCTAAACATTCCCAATATCAATGTCGATCTCTTAGTATTTGCAGGTACTAAACTACCATTCATAAAGTATCACACTCCTTATATATTCTTAAATTATTTCTTTCCACTATCTCCAATACCATTCTTATAAGCTTGAGCTCTAACGTATTCGTTGGTATTTTCAAATCTTGTTTTATGTTCAACCATAGCATCTTTAAATTTATTAGTAAATTCAGCATATATTTTTTCAGCATCAGGCTGATTAAGCCACTCTTCAATTGTTCTCTCCGTACCATTGATATCCACCTTCGCCTTAGCAATATCAGGAACTTCAGCTACCGCAGCTTTCATTTTTACTAACTCATTTTTAGCTACTTGATTAACACTATAAGAGAAGTTTCTATCACCAGCATCGTACATTATCTTAAATTTCTGCTTTCGTCCTGTTTTGAAGCCATTTTCATCAAGAATATCAGATTCTACCTCAATGAAATTGCTTGGATTAAGCATATCATCAGTTATTTGTCCATTATGTTCGGTAATAGCTCTTCTAACTTCTTGCATAGCTCGCTTGTATTTGGCATCAATTGTCTTAATTTCAGAAGCCGATGCACCCCTAGCTTCAGCAGCTTTCAATTCAGCCTTGATCGCTTTTATTTGTTTAAATTCATCTATTTGTTTATTGATATTATCTAAAGAGCCTCCAGCCACATCGAATAGTTTTGATTTTCTTTCAAATTCAGCCGCTTTATTGACCCATTTTTCTTTATGATGCGCTGCTTGACCAATCGCTCTTTCTTCTTGCATTCTTTTCTGAATACCACCCGTAGCCGTAACATCTGGCGTGTTTCTTAAGACTTCCTCTTCCTGTTGTCTTCGCTGCACAGCTGCCTCGTATGCTCGTTCAACTCTTCTATGTGGAAGCCCCTTATTATCCTTTTTAGCACCTTCTTTAGCACCAATTACGGCTCCTCGCAATTTTCCTGCAAGGCCTTTTCCAGCCACTGCTCCAGCAAGGGTTCCGGCCACACCACCAACTACTCTACCGGTAGCATTTGCAGTCCCAGATGCTGTTTTACCGATTCCCTTAAATGCTTTACCAATTGGTTCAAATCTCCCTTTAGCACCAAGACCAAATCCAATACCGGCAGCACCACCTGAATTAGGCAATAATTCACCAAGTAGTTTTGGAGCCTTTTGAGCAAATAACAATAAGCCCATAACTAAAACAATATAAGTGAACACTTTAAGTGATGTACTTACTTCACCAATACCAGCAAAGATATCACCAGTTTCAAAGGCATCACCCAATACTTTAACCAACAATAGCGTAAAATTTATAATAATAATTCTTATAAATAAATCCAAATAAGTGGTAATGCATTGCTTTCCCCACTTTTGAAATATGCCATCTTTCTTCGGAATAATATATCCCATTATCGCCACTGGAGACATTACTTGCAAAAATATCAACTGGGCATAACGCACTCCAACATCGATACTATACATTGCCAAAATATATAAAATAAATGCTCCGACAATAATTGCCAATATACCATTGAACTTTATTGCTGGATATTTTTCTTTAAAAATGCTTCTACTTGACGATAAGTTGATACCCGTTACAATATCGGAATCTCCCGTCTGTCTTATATGATCTAAATTTTCTTCGACCATTTTCTCGGCTTCACTACATTCACCGCCGCCACTCTCACCGCAAACTTCTTCATCATAATAGTAAAATAAATTTAGCATATTAGCTGAAAAATCATTTCCATAAGTCGTATAATCCGTACTTGTTGTCCCTAAAATCATCTTTGATATCAATTGTGTTTCAATTATTCTATTTTGAAGATCATAAGCCGTCTTAAAAATAGTAGGTGTAAATGCAATCAAAGCTATAACGATGATTATCCTCTTCATAATATTACCGGCACCTTTTTCATTATCAGTAAATGTATCCGGTTGAATCGTATATTTGACAAATTCAAAAGTTATATAAAAGGTCATAACAATCGTTAAAATCATTGTTACCCTTTGATATATTGGCCCAATTTGATCAGATGATAAAATGTTTAATCTAGCAACTGTTATAAATAATTCGTATATTTTTGAAATAAGTGTATATATAACATCGCAAATCAAAGCACCTAAACCTCTAACTGCTTTTTGCCAACCACTTAACTCTAAAAAAATCATGTAATCACATCCCTATCTAAAGACTACAAGTAGCATATCCCAAGCCTTGCCATGCAATATTAGCTATCCATATTATCGCATTGATAAATACTGGCACCAAAAAGACACAAACACCTATTATTACTCTTTTAATAAATGTTTTTTGTGCTTTCTTCATCTCATCTTCTTTTCCTGCTATTACTGCTTTAAACAAATCTAACGTTCCAAGTACTAATATTATTCCTGGAACAATGTATTTAGGATATTTTAATATATCATTTATCAGTTCAATAATTGAAGAATCAAACAATTCCTCACATGTCATTGTTCCATCAGATGTCTCTATTCCTTCACTACCATAATGAGCATTGGGATTAGCCCCACTATCAGTATTTTGTCTTTTATAACTATTAACATTCTGTGTAATACCATTATTAAATTCTTCTTCAGTCATACCTGCCTTTAAATCGCTTGACCACACATACATTTTGGCTATTTGTTTAGATGCACTGGCAAATTTTTGAGCATCTTGGGAATTGTCAAAACCAAATATACCATCCGAATCAAAAAGCAATCTATCTTTTCTTCTATAGACGATATACGCTGGACATTCCGTTGAAATTTGAGCAACATATAGCTCGGTAAAATCATCTTTAGGAATGCTTTTATACCTATTTACAAGTGGTTCGTTATCGAAAAGAATATTTGTCCTATCTTCTCTCTGCCTAATCGTAAATTGATTTTTATCTGAATCATATTTCAAAGCAACTTCACTTGTCTGATAATAGCAAGTCTCGGCATATATCTTATCGACACTAAAAATCATCAAAAACATTATAAATACTAAGTATTTTTTATATTTCATTATGTACCTCTTTTCTGCGAGCAAAATATCTCGTATACATTATATCATAAAAAAAAAGAAAAAGAAATAGCTTTTTCTTCCTATTTTTATACTTTTTCCTTCTATTTATATATTGTTTATCGTTAATTTTAACCTATTCAATTATGATCTTTTTGCAAGCCCATAACATTGCAATGCACTAACATGATCGCTTTCTGGATCAATATCAGATGTTAAAAGTCCAAATGCAACTTGTACTAAAAATGGTACCAAGAAAACAATTACGGCATAAACAACTCTTTTGATAGCTAATTTTTGAGCTGATTTGATTTCATCTTCCTTACCAGCCATTACAGCCTTTCCTAAATCGATGATAAGTAAAACAATCAAAGCTACGATAATAACTGCTTGAATTAAAGGTACAACTCCAAATTTGATTAAATTTACAATTGGTCTTATTGCTTCACAAGCATCTAAAAATAACATAATACTCCTCCTTTTTCATATAACAATATCATATAATAAAATTACTCTTCTGTCAATAATTTACAAATTATTTTGTATACTCAAATTCATAATCTAATATTTTGATGATATCTCCTTCTTGAACACCTAATTTTTCTAATTCTTCATCGACACCCATATTCCTTAACTTCTTTGCAAATCTAGATATCGCTTCCTCGGTATTAAAGTTAATCATCTTAAATATCTTTTCTACTTGTTCGCCCTTTATCACAAAAGTATGCTCATTCTCTTTAATAATTGTAAATGGTTTTTCTCTCTTAAATTTATATAACACATGACTTTCCTGGATATCATCTTCATATAGCACTTCTTCCTGAGTATTCTTTACTAATTCCGATAGCGCACTTATTAACACATCTAAATTCTGGTTATTTAAAGCCGATATCTCATAAACTTCTTTTGCAACTTTCTTTTTAAATTTGTCTAAATTTTCTTGAGCATTTGGTAAATCCATCTTATTGGCAATAATAATTTCTTCTTTATCCAATAATTTTGGGCTAAATTCTTCAAGTTCTTTCCTAATTACTCGATAGTCTTCATAGGGGTCTCTTCCCTCACTTGCCGACATATCGACGATATGAGCAATTATTTTTGTTCTTTCGATATGCTTCAAAAATTTATGTCCCAAACCGACGCCTTCGCTCGCTCCTTCGATAAGTCCTGGTAAATCAGCAATAACAAAACTATTATCCTTTGTCGTTACAACACCTAAATTGGGAGCCAAAGTTGTAAAATGATATGCTGCTATTTTCGGATTAGCATTGGTTATCATCGATAATAAAGTCGATTTTCCTACGCTAGGTAATCCCACCAATCCAACATCGGCAAGCATTCTTAATTCTACCTTAATTTTTCTTATTTCGCCGGGTTCTCCACGTTCAGCAAACGATGGACAAGGATTATTTCTTGTCGCTAAAGTTACATTACCTCTACCGCCTTTACCACCATAGGCGACGATTACTTCTTCATTATGTTTAACTAAATCGGCAACAATCATCCCGGTATCATAATCTTTTATGGTCGTCCCTACCGGTACTTTAATTATTTTATCTTCAGCATAAGAACCAGATTTATTCTTTCCTTCGCCGTTTTCACCCGCTTCACCTTTAATTTTCTTTTGATATCTTAAATCAAGTAATGTTCTAAGTCCCTCATCAGCCTTGAAAACAATATCGGCTCCTTTACCACCATTTCCACCATTAGGTCCGCCCATCGGTACAAATTTTTCGCGTAAAAAAGCCATACATCCATCGCCACCGCGACCCGCTTCCACTTCCATTACTACTTCATCGATAAACATGATATTCACCTCGTTTCATTCGTAAAGATTATATCACAAAATAAAGAAAAAAACTACCGAAGTAGTTTTAAAAATTAAACATCAACCATTCTGGTTTAAATATCAAAAGTATTCCTATTAAAAGTAATAAAATACCTCCGACTAATTTAGATACCTTACCATACTTTGTTGAAAAGCCAGTAAGTTCCATTGTTTTCATTGCTATGAAGAAAACAATTATATCATCTAATAGAAAGAATACCATATATAATCCAATATAGATAATTTTTTCAATTATCGTTGGACTATTCATCGATAATATCTCGATAAACATTACCGGTAACCCTGCTGAACATGCAAGTTCGACAATATTTACCGATATAGCCAATGTCATTGCTCCCAAAATCGCTAAAATTAAACTCTTTTCATTAGTAAATTTCTTTATTTTATCGAATATTTTGTTTCTTTTCTTATCATCGATAACATCGCAACCATTATCTTTTCGATGCCTACGGTAACTAACTAGATTTATAATGGCTCCAATTATCGCAATCAATCCAATTATTAGTCTAACATAGTTAATACTTAAAAGAAGTGTTGCGGCATTTAACCAAGCCACCATAAAGAATAGATATATCAACGCTGAAGTTAACAAAAAAACTAACCCAATTATCCACATTCTTTTTCTATCTTTCATGCCAATAAGCATACTTATCAAAAACAAAAGTACCCACATTGCACACGGATTAAAACCATCTACTAGTCCAATCAAGATAGCAACAATTGGTAATGTCATATTCTTCAAACTTATTTTTTTACCTAGAATCGTAATTTTTCGATTAGTCTTTTCCTCAATATAATCATCTACAGCATCGCTTTTATTATCGGTTGTTACTTCATAACTAGGAAGTTCGATATTCCCAATATATTCTCCCACTCTATCGACATATCCATTATCTGAATAATAGTCGATCGTTGCTATAAATCTTTCATGATAATTGTCATAACTAAATCCCTTAAAATATTTATCCCCAATAACTGTAAATGGTGTTCCACTAACCGTTGTATCGAATAATTCCGCTACCTGATCTAACAATTCGGCATTATAACTATCACCTATTTCATATTTATATATTCTTACATTGTCATATTCTTTTGCCGCTTTATTCAAAAATTCAATTTCTTCTTTACAATGTGGACAAGTATCCGAATGAAATAGATAGATGTTTACCAAATTCTTATCATTACCTGCATATACCAAAGATACATTGATAACAAAAACAAGCAATATAAATAATATTTTATTAAGTTTCTTCATGATAACCTCTATATTTGTCAATTTTCTCTCTCAAAGTATCCTCTTTTTGTTCACCAATCAATCTTTCTAATTCACAATTACGATCATCTAAAAAGATTACTACCGGCAATACTTTACCAGAATTATAAGTGCTTACTATTTCCCTATCCATATCATAATCAAGTTCACTTATTTCCAAATCGGGATAAACTTCTTTAATTCTATTCCATATTTTTTTCATAACTAGGCAACCTGGGCACCATACAGCGCCAATTTTTACAATCTTCATGTTTCACCTACATATCTAATTTTTTATAGCATTCATCGAATATTTTCAAAAATTTATCTATTTCTTCTTCAGTTGTCTTATAAGATAAACTCACACGCAAACTATGATTGGATAGTTCTTCATCTTTCGTCAAGGCATAAACCGCATTAGACATACTGTCAGCTTTAGAGCAAGCGCTCTTCGTCGAAATATATACATCTTTACTATCTAAAGCATGTAAAAAAGTCTCTGGTTTAATTTTTTTCAAACTAAAATTGATCGTATGCGGCATACTGTTCTCTGTACTATTTATATGGACTAATGGATACTCTCTCAATTTATCACATACTTTTTTATTAAGTTTACTAATATATTTCATATTCTCATCGACATTTGGAATCAATAACTCCATAGCCTTCATCAAAGAAACAATCAAAGGTAAAGCTGGAGTCCCACTTCTATAGACTGTTGTACTCTTACCGCCATGGATTAAAGGTTCAAACTGAACATTTTCTTTTTTAATAAGTAGGCCAATACCCTTCATTCCATATATTTTATGAGCCGACATACTTGCTAAATCGATACATGATAAATCGACTGGTATCTTTCCTAAAGCCTGTGTACAATCGACATGGAAGAAACATTTTGGATAATCTTCTAAAATCTTAGCGATTTCCTTTATTGGCTGTCTAAGTCCAATTTCACTATCGACCATGCAGACACTTACCAAAATCGTATCGTCCCTAATGAGTCTTTTTAAATCTTCTAAATCAACCAAGCCATTATCATCAATTTTAACAAAGTCAACTTCAAAACCCAAATCGGTTAGATAATTTAATGGTGCAATAATTGACGAATGCTCCAAATAAGTCGTAATTATATGTCTACCTCTATTTTGATATTTTAAACAAATACCCTTAATAGCTGTATTATTGGATTCACTAGCTCCACTCGTATAGATTACTTCACTAGGTTTTACCTTTAACATTTTAGCAATTTCTTCTGTCGCATAATCTTCTAATTTTTTAGATTTGACACCCAAACTATGTAAAGAGTTACTGTTGCCAGGGTATTCCCTACACACCTTACCGAATGTCTCCAATACTCGCTCATCGACTGGAGTTGTTGCCGAATAATCTAAATATATCATTTCACATCACCATATCAAGTATACATCAAAATAAAACCAAATAAAAGCCTTAAAAGGAACTTTTTCCAAAGAATAGCCTGGTTAATCACCCAACTAAATAATATATCTATCCCAAAATTAACGATATTTTTTTTTCATATCTATTCTATACGTGGTATAATATTATTAGGAGGGAAATATGGAAAATAGAAATAAACAAATCGTATCATTAGCATTAGCTGGTGTCTTGACAACCGGATTACCTGCTATGGCATATGCCAATGACGAACCGACAACTGCTATCTATCAGACGCAAGAAGAATTTAGTGAATACACAATTGAAGAAGGAGATACTTTAGGAAGTATTGCTGAAAGATTATATGGTAATGCTGCTTATTGGGAACAACTAGCACTCTACAATAATCTTGAGAACCCCAATGTTCTGCACGTTGGACAAGTTATTAGAATTCCAGGTAGTTTATCATCACTAGCAACCTATGAAATTGAATACGATATGCCAACTACTTATGAAGAAGATATGACTTATACGGTTCAAGCAGGGGATACTCTTAGTTGTATTGCCAGAAAATTCTACGAAACAGATGACTTGCTAACGGTAGATCGTTTGGCTACTTACAACGATTTGTGGGATCCGAACAAAATAGATGTAGATGAAATATTGTTGATACCTTGCAAGGAAAAATTAGCACTGATTGTTCCAAATGACTACACTGAAGAATATCGACAGATGGCTTGGAGATTAGAGCACCCTAATTGCCCTATGGAAAAAGAAAAAGCCTTTTGGTTCGTATGGCCAGATAATCCTTGCGAAAAGCCATGCCCAGAACCAATTCCACATCATCACGAACATCATCATAAATTAGTTTTAAAACCATAAAAGAAGGTGCAAACAAAATCGCATCTTCTTTTAATTTATTGATATTAGTCTTATCTTATCATCACTTCGATATAAATTTAAAATATTGTCGACCGCCTCCTTTACCTCCTTAAGATCATTCGTATCATTTAATTTCTTTTCATATTCATCTTGTTTACTATCCAAGATATCACTAGCAACATAGTATTCTAACACCGACAAGCTGCCACTATATAATGACTTTATCTTGTCGATATTATCATAATTTTTAGTAATCCCAACCACACTTTTATATTTATCATCATCTTTATAATAGACATAACTATTACCACTATTCTCTTCGCGCATATCATCAAAACTATCATACTCCCCATTTTCAATTAAATACAACCTACTACTAGTAAGACTATCATATAGATTATCCTTATATGTCTTATAAACAAATCTTCCCCCAACATACCCCAAGATAATGGCTATCAATAGGGGTAAAAATATCCCTCTAACTATTTTCTTCATATCATCACCATTTCAAGTATAAAACCAAAGTATAAAAAAATATGTCGAAAAAAAGAACTGTAATCTAATTATTACAATTCTTATTATCATTTTTTAACACTATAATACTTTTATTACTAAAATCGATCTTTTTGACAATATCATTTAATTCCTCTATATTTAATGACCTTACAATATCGATAATATTGGTTTCAATTTTATTATCAAAAATAATATTATCGACAATCATATCATTGACCAATTCGACATTCTCATAACTAAATATTTCATTACTGATAAGAACCTTTTTCTTTCTTTCCAATTCTTGAGAACTAAATTTAATTTGTTTAAATTCTTCATCTATTCTTTTAATCAATTCTTCATACTTATCTCCCGTATTGACTAGCGAAATAATAAAATGACTATCGATATTCAACACATTATAATATAACGTATTCGTAATAATTCCATCACTTTTACATTTTTCATCAAAAGAAGAAGTATCACCAAATAACAAATTGAACAAAATGTACATATAGATACTTAATTTACGTTTATCCATATCAAAATTCTTAATTGGTATCTTGATTGAATATGCTATTTTAGGAATATCGGTATTACATTTGATAATTTCCTTTTCTTTAACCACTTTATCCGGCTCTTTATATTCCTTTAATTTTCCTAAAGTAACTTTCTTAAATTCTTTCTTATCCTGATTATCTTTAATAACCTTAATTATCTTATCTTTATCAAAATTACCAGTGACAACCAAAAACATATTAGCGGGATTATAAAATCGATAATAGCACTTTTCTAATAATTCTTTCGTAATACACTTTACTTCTTTAGCCGTTCCAATAATACTTTCTTTAAAAGGATTCTCCTTAATTGCATTTGCCCTTATCTTTTCATAAAGTAAATCGATTGGCCTATCATTACACATATTGATTTCTTGAATTATAATTCCTTTTTCCGTTTCAACATTCTCTTTAGTCAGATATAAATCTTGGACAAAATCGAGCAAATAATTGATATTATCTTCCAGATTATTGACCCCTGAAAATAAGTAAGTCGTATTCTTAAAAGTCGTATAGGCATTACTCACAGAACCACTCGCGCCATAAAATTCTTCCGGCTGTAATCCTTCCTTTTGCACGAATACTTTATGTTCCAAAAAATGAGCAATTCCATTGGGAACTTTGATCATCTTTCCATTCTCATCTTCAAATTCATTATAAATAGAACCATATTTGGTCGTAAAAGTTACATAGTTATTATGAATATTATCATTCGTATATAAATATATCTCTAATCCATTATCGAGTTTTTCATAGTAAATATCTTCATTTATTTTATTTATCGTTATCTTTTTCATCTTCCGCCTCCAAAATAAACATCGTATGTATATTTACTTTTTTACTCACATCTATAATCTCATTCTTTGTAACCTTTGACATATTCTTTATTCGTTCTTCGACATCTGGAGAATCAACCAATGTCCTGGCATAATAATTGGTAATGATCCCCATCGGATTATCTAGACTAGCTTTGATTGCCGATACCAGTGTCTCTTTGGCACTTTCAAATTTATCATCAGGAAAATTTCCCTTTCTAATACCAGCCAATGTCTTTTCAATTATCTTTAATACATTTTTTTCATTACCATGTTCTATACCCGAATAGATCATCATAACATTGTCATAAGATTTGACTAATGCATTGACATAATAAGCATAAGAATTCTTTTCTCTTACCGCATCGAATAAAATCGAATTGGCAGTACCCCCTAACATCTCGGTATATACCGGCATAACATATTTTCTTTCCCTATCGGTAAGTCCCTTTAAATTACACAAAATAGCTATCTGCGTCTGATTGACATTATCTTTTTCCCGAAACTCTAAAACTCTCTTTACGGTATTCAATTCTCCCGTTATCAAAGATATTTCATTTTTATGATAGGTCGTAATCTTAAAGTATTCCCTAAATAAGTTTTTAATCTTGCCTTCATCGACATCACCGACAACATAGACATCGACGATATCATTTTTGATGACACTTTCGTAGTAACTCTTAATATCTTCTTCACTTATCTTATCCAGATCAGTTATATTTCCATAGCCATTATAAGCGTATGGCATATCACCAGTCGTTTCAAGTAGTTTCGATAAAGCATATTTAATTTTATCATCTTTAAGACCGAGAATACTCTTTTCAATTTTCTTCTTACATTTATCGATATCCTTACCTAAATTTGGATTGAATATCAAGTCGAGAAAGAATTTAATCGATTCCTCATTCATTCCCCTTTCTGTGTATTTTTCATTTAAAAATCTCGTCCTAAACGTCATTATCGCATAATTCCCCACACGATAATTCGCCGCCGTCAATTTTAAATCATACAAATTCTCCGTAGCTACGATCAAACTCTTTTCTGTCGGATAATTATTAGTTGAGTTAATCATCAATTCCTTAAGAAGATTTCTTAACGTTATTTCTTCCTTATTTATTTTTCTTCTAAAAGCTACCCCAATTGTAATTGTCTTAAATTTATCGGTATTGATAATATGTAAATTATATGCATTCATATCATACTTCATATATTTCATGCCATATACCTCCATTCTCTATTTATTATTACCAATAATTATATTTTTAAACAACTTTCTAGGGCTAATTCGATCATATCGTTAAGTTCTTTTTCTCGCTCTTCACTAGTTAATTTCTCATCTGAAAAGAATAAATCGGATACGGTAAGCAAAGCGCTTGCTTGTCTATTAAATTTCTTCGCATTATGAAACAGTGCAAACGTCTCCATTTCGATACCTAAAACATCTCTTTCGGTACATCTCTTTTGATAATCGTATTCTTTTTCATAAAAGGCTTCTGAACAATATATATTCCCTTTGATTATTTTTTTACCAAGACTTTTAGCAGTACTTTCAATAATATTATTTAAATTATTATCGGAATTAACTAACTTATCATCATCACCTGTTAAATCGATTCCATAATGGCTTTCACTATAACTGGCATCGACCAAAATCACATCGTTTAATTTAAGTCTAGAAGCATATCCTCCACAAGAACCAATACGAATTATTTTATCGACATCGTATTCTTTAAATAGTTCGTAAGAATATATTCCCATACTTGGTATCCCCATTCCTGATGGAAATATAGTAACTAGCTTATCTTTATAATAACCCGTATAAGCATTCATTCCCCTAACACTATTGATAAGTTTGTAATCCTTTAAAAACTTTTTAGCAATATATTCGCTTCTCTTCGGATCACCAGGCATCAAAACTACCTTTGCAATATCTCCCCTATTACTTTCAATATGAACTGTTGGCACAATTATCACTCTCCATTTTTATTATACCTAAAATTGGTAATAATGTCTATTTTTTACCAAATTATTGACATATTATCGCATACACCATATAATTTAACTAATGAAAGAATTATCCAATTCTAATTAAGAAGCGGGTAATTCTTTTTATTTTTTTATCACAACTGACCATCTTCATAAAAACTATAGTAATTACCATTGCCAATAATAATATGATCAATTAAATTGATTCCATGAAGCATTCCTATTTCCTTAATCTGTCTTGTTATCATACCATCTTCCTTACTTGGGATAGAATCTCCCGATGGATGATTGTGAACACAGATAATACCATTGGCTGATAACAAATAGGCTTCTTTAAAAATTTCTCTCGGATGAACCGTCGATCTATTCGTAGTTCCAATAAACAGACACTTCTTTCCTAACATATTACCTTTCGTATCTAAATATACCACATAAAAGTATTCCTGTTTTTTATCCCCAAGTATCATACTGAAATAATTATAGATAGCCTTACCACTATTTAACTTTATTTTTTCATTGTCATCTTTCCAATAAACTCTTCTTCCAAGTTCCAAGGCCGCCTTCAATTCAATTGCCTTAACTTTACCAATACCATCTATTTTCATCAACACTGGTATTCCAACATCTTTCAGTTTATGAATATTACCAATTTCTTCTAATAATTTTAAGGAAACTTCTTTAACACTATAGTTTTTAGTGCCTGTCTTTAAAATAATCGAAATCAATTCTTCATTCGATAGATTTTCACTACCATAATTATATAATCTTTCTCGTGGCTTATCACTATCGGGAATACTTTTAAACTTTAACATCCTTATCTCTCCTCATAAATTATATTCCCAATAATTTTAGCAATTTCCTTTTTTTGTTGAAATCATTACCAACAATTCACAATATATTAGCAATAATTAACTACATGTTAATTATTTAAAAAAAGAGTTAATTGCGATTATTTAACTCCTATATTACTATGATATTCTTTTATACATATACACTGTTATATATGGATCTTGTGTTGAAATCGTTGCTTGTGTTCCTGTAAATCCATGATTGTGGGCTCCTCCTCCGCCTATATATCCTGTATTACTTGCCGTTGTTGTTACTGAATGAGTGTGTGCTCCATCAGTTTTTGTGGCTGCAAATGTACCAAATCCAGAAGCACCAGTACTTAACTTAACGCTTGCATTCGATGAGCCGCTATAATATATAGTGTTTTGATTTAAAGTATGACTATGTTCAGAACCAGCTGAGGCTGCCGTACCCGACAAGGCGGGTATACTATGTCTATGACTTGGTATTTGATCTACTGTTAATGTTGTATTTTCTACAGTTCCTGCTGGTGTATAAGCTGTACTACTACTACCACCTGTTGCGTTAATCGCATACGTATCAGTGCCATTACTTCCAACACCTACAAGCGTCCTACCGCTACCATATACTTCCCAAGTTCCACCAATTGCATTTGCCACTTCATTCACTGTAGATAAATTTGTACTTAAATATATACTTCCTACGGGATATACTTTATTTAAAAAATTAGTTTCGATTGAACTTACACTAGTTTCTACTGCTGCTAATCTGGTTTCATATGCTGCATAGTTGGTTGCTGCACTATATACTTCATCTAGGGCCCCTTGCACATTGGTTGATCTTAATCCACTTGTCGTATTATCATATCCAACCGTATTAGATTGATACATTGTCGTTGCTGCATATGTTGCTCCACTAATGATAAATATATCTAACAACAAAATTAACATTAACTTGGCATTCTTTTTCCATATATTTTGCATCTTTATCA
>CAZEVZ010000004.1:0-31322 GCA_964514935.1 uncultured Muribaculaceae bacterium | reverse complement strand
TGCAATGACGTGAGGGTTCAAGTCCCTTGGCTGGTACCATATATAAATATAACGACTATACAAAAAGTCGTTTTTTATGTCAGATTTTGTTGAGTACTAGTTCTTTATCAATATTTTTTTTAAAAAAGAGACAAAATATGTGTTATAATTCTAATAGATAAAAATTAAAGAAGTGAGATTTTGTGAAAAAGAAAATTTTATTAGGGTTAATAATTATAATGGGATTATTTATCATCACTGGATGTGGAAATTCTTCAAGGGAAACAAGTAAATTTAAAGTAAAGAATGTTTCCTTTAAGTTTGATAAAGATACACAATTTGGGAATTTTAATTACAAGAATGCTGATGGTTTAGAACCGGACGAGAGTAAACAAGCAGTCTATTTAGTATATGAGAATAAAGACATCTATGACGGAAGATTCGTATTTAGAATTAGTATGGCATATTCTGATGAAACAACTTTAGCTGAATTTTTAGGTGATAGAAAAACCACAAAGAAAAAAATCAACGGAATTGATTGGCAGACACTATCGATAGATAATACTAGTAACGATAAAGAAACAACTTCAATAAATTATGTAACTGAAAAAAACGGAACAATCTACGCTGTCTCTATTTTAACCTTTAAAGAAGCAAATGTAGATACCGAAAAACTTGCTCAAGCATTTATGAATGGCGTAACAATAAAATAAAGGAAATTTTATATAGTTTAAACCCCAAGATGATAACAATTATTATAAGCAGGAGAAATCCTGTCTTTTTATAACATACCAAAAAATTGACATTGTATTTTCTTTACTTTATTGTAGATAGATTTCTTTACACATCTACATTACCCGTGATATAATTGTAATGAATAATAATTAGAGGTAGATGTTATGTATTTAATATATGTATTGATAGTGGTATTATTGTGCTTAATCATAATTGGATTTTTATATTATATACTTATAAATAAACAAATATCGAATAATAAACAAACAGAAAACAGCTTATCAGTGCCAGAAGAAACAAAGTCATATTTTCCAGCTATTCAAATAATTGAAAATAACAATATCGTTCCTTCCGAAAAAGCCCTAATAAAGAATGAAGTTGTCAAAAGTACCTTATCTAAAATTGATAATGTTGTCCCCAAATCGGCTAATATAGCTAGCAGTTCAAAAAATGCTATCGAACTAGCCAAAAACGGGAAAGTATTATTTTCAGCTAGCGTCGAAGATGCCAATAAAATGTTGAGTGCTGGTGGTAACAAATTTTATGGTACCCAAATATCCAAAACAGTTGGAAAAAATAAAAATTTATTTACTGGACAAACACAATTTACCAAGGAAACTGGATTAACTAAAAGTTTAACAAGCCAGCCGTTGACAAGTGTCGGAATGAATGCTGCCTCAATGGTCGTAGGACAGTACTATATGAGTGAAATAAATGATAAATTAGAAGATATAAAAAATAGTATCGATAATATCTCTAATTTCCAAGATTCTGAATATTTAAGTAAATTATTGCATACCTGTTCAAAGATAAATGAGATAACGAAAATCAAAATGATATATTAGCCAATGATGAAGCCAGGAAAAATGCCTATAACGATATAAAAGATATCGAAACAAAATGTGCTGAACTATTAGGACAAGCCAATATTCAAATTAGCAAAAACATAACCGATGCCGAACTAAATGCCAAACAATATTTTGAAAAAGTTAAAACCATTGAAGAATGGTATAAGAGACAACAAGCAAGTCAAGAATTATTATTAAAAATAGGTGATTTGAGATTTACCTTGGCTAATGGTTCAGAAAAATCAAATTTGAGTCATAAACAATTTAACAATTATTTAGATGCTACAAATAAAGTTAATAATCAACTTGAATTATGGCATAATAATTATATCAATAAACTAGGAATTGATATTGATAAATACAGAAAAAAAGGAAGTCTATTCAAAGTAAGAGAAAAGACAATTGGTTTAATCAAAGAAGATTGGAATTATAATAAAATAGAAGAATCAACAGTCAAAGAAATTTCATCACAAATTGAACCTAAAAAATATAATAAATTATTAGGTGATAAAAAAGATAATGTAATCCTAATTCAAAAATACAATGATAATTATTATAACATTTCAAATGAACCAAAAGAAGACAAAAAAATAACATCACTTTAGTGGTGTTTTTCAATGTAAACTTTTGGTTGCGTAGTCCTTAAGTATTATACTTAATAACATCTATTTCTATTAAAATAATACCATAAAATAAGGGAATGTGCAATAAAAATGGTGGTAATTTTTAAGAAAAATTTTGTGTCAAATTTTCTTTATATTTTTGATAAGTCCTTTATTTATAAGTATCTACATGGATTATAAAAGTTCTTAAGTAAAATACTTAAGGACAGAATGGTGATAAAGATGCAAAATATATGGAAAAAGAATGCCAAGCTTATGTTAATTTTGTTATTAGATATTGTCATCATTAGTGGAGCAACATATGCCGCCACGACGATGTATGAATCAAATACAGTCGGCTATGATAATACATCTAGCGGGCTAAATTCAACCAATGTACAAGGTGCATTAGATGAATTATACGGAGCAGCAACTGATTATACAGATGTAATTGCTAGATTATCGGCATTAGAAGCAAAAGTGCCAGATGAGATATATCCAGTAGGAAGCATCTATATTGGTGTTAATAATACGAATCCAGGAACTTTATTTGGAGGAACCTGGGTATCGTTTGGAACGGGTAGGACACTGGTAGGCATCGATACAAGTCAAACAGAATTTAATACAATAGAGAAAACTGGTGGCAATAAGACAAAAAGCTATACACCAGCAGGAACGGTGGGCAATACCACATTAACTGTAGATCAAATACCAAGTCATAGTCATACCGCATCTAATAATATTAACAAACAATTTTCAACTTTTAATAATGATAATGTAGATACGGGCTCTGGAGTTGGCTTTACAACTGTTAATAGATATTATTATGCACAACCTGTAAGTATTACTATTGGTTCAACAGGTGGTGGAAAAAGTCATACCCATTCATTTACGGGAACAGCCGCAAATATAGATGTAGTACAACCTTACATCACTGTCTACATGTGGAAAAGAACCGCATAATAAGAAAAGAGATTTCATTCTGAAGTCTCTTTATTGATTCGATAAAAATTGATTGATGGATGATTGAACAATCTGTAATTGACCGTACTAACTCCAATACCCGAAGATATATAAAGATTGGTACCATCTAAATTATAATAGTTATCATAATAATTCTTGGCATATGAAGGGGTATAGATAGGTCCCACAATCGGCAATCTAACTTGACCATTATGCGAATGACCTGCCAATATCAAATTAACTGAATAATCTTTAACTATCGTATCGGCAATATCTGGTTCATGAATTAAGATAATCTTAAATATTTCTTCTTCATTATCTTTAAAATAACTCATCATTTTATCAATATCATCTTTTTTTTCACTGACTGAATTCAATCCACCAATAAATATCTTTTCATTGCCTTTACTATAGATAATATCGTAATCATTATCTAAAAATTTAAAATTACTATTACTATAGATATCGATAACTTTTTCAATATTGCTAATATCGTGATTACCAGCAATCGCATATTTACCATATTTCGTATTTATTTTACTTAAAAGTTTAGCTAAATCTTCATAATCTTTATCTTTGAGAATAACATCTTTATCGATTAAATCACCCGTAAAGACTACAATATCAGGATTTATTAGATTTATTTCATCGATGATTTCGTTTATTTTTTTCGTATTGATAGCACGATTATAATGTAAATCAGAAAAATGTACAATCTTGAGTCCATCAAAATCAATTGGAATACTGCCATCATTTATCGTATATTCTTTAGTTTCCAAACCCAGTGTACCAATATATCTTGCATAGATAATCGTCATAAAAATAACTACAAAAATTATTAAAACCCATTTAAATATTTTTTTCATCCTAACCTCCAAATATGAAATAGATAGCCAGTGCTACGATATTATGCAGTGAGTGCAAGACAATCGTATTAAAAAGATTATTGCTCTTACAATAGATATATGCAAACGTCGAGCCAAGGGCCATATAGGAAATGATATATAGATAATCGTAGTTACTCGTAGCTACCCCAAGTACATGCAACGTTCCAAATAAAAGTCCCCCGATAATAATATATACATATTTACTAACTTTGTTATCGCCCCAAGTATAAACCGCATCTTTGATGCATTTTCTAAAGATTATTTCCTCGACAAACGGAGCATATATTGCCACCGAAAATAACATATATAAAGGATATTTACTGATCAGTAATCTAACCATTGTTTCATTATTGGAATTGGCATCACTAAAAAATATCCCTATTAAATAATTGCATAAATACATCATCAAAAGACCAATTAGATAGTAACCGAAAGAATGAACAAAATTGGAGCCAAAATTCTTAAAATAAGCCTTAAAATCTTTTATGATATCTCGATAAAATAAAGTAAAGATGATAATCATAAAACCAATATCGGTACATAGAACGTAACATATCTTCATGTTTTCACTAAAACTGGTTATATCGATATTGAATAAACGTGCAGGAATATAGGGAAACAAATCCATTCCTAAAAGTAACATAAAAAATATAACGATTGGTAAAGCCTTTTTCATATCTAGCCTCCATTACAATTTTAACATAATGGAAGTTTTTTGACAATAGGCATGACTTTTAACTGCTTTTTTGGTATACTTATAAGTATAAGTGGGTGATGACATGGCATACATTAAAGGAATATTTATTCAAGACATATTTAGCAATTATGGTAATGGTTATATGGTCGGACTAATGCGTGTTAAAGAATCCGATATCAGCGATAAAGTCAATAAAGTAATTACTTTTACAGGTATGTTTGATGAATTAAAATATAAAACAACATATAAAATGGAAGGGGAATTTGTCAACCACAATAAATATGGTCTTCAATTTCAAGTAACCTCTTACGAATTGGTACTTCCTACTGATGAAGAAGAAATAATCGAGTTCTTATCTTCACCCCTATTTCCAATTGGGGAAAGTACCGCCACTAAAATAGTCCATAAATTAGGAAAAGATACGATTAGTGCGATATTGACAGACCCGCTAGCACTGGATGGTATCCCTAGATTAACAACGCCAAAAAAAGATAAAATAATAGCAGTTTTAAACGATTACCAAACAACTAGTCACATTGTCATCGAATTAAATAAAATTGGTTTTAGTACTAAAAATTCTTTAGAATTATTAAAGAAATATCAAACTAACGCCGTTGCTAAAATTAACGAAAATATCTACGAACTAATCGATGACATCGATATTACCTTTTTAGAGTTAGATAAAATTGCCAGAAATAATGGTTACGAACCAAATGATGAAAGAAGATTGCTCGCCTTGACAATCAATATGATGAATATTCTTACTTTTGATAGCGGAGATACTTATCTATATTTTGATGAAATGTATAATTATATGTTAAAACATACGGACAATATCGATCGAGAAACTTTCGAATATGTCTTATTAAAATTAAGTAAATTAAACAAAATAAAGATTGAAAAAGATCGCTATTATCTACAGGAATTATATGATGCGGAGCACTATATCGTCGATCGATTAGTTAAAGTAAATAATAAAGAAAGAAGAAAACTGCCTAAATTAGCAAGTAAAATAAATCAGTTAGAATTGGTAACGGGCATTACTTATGACGAGTCCCAAAGAGAAGCGATTATAAAATCTCTAAATAATCACATAACGATTATTACTGGGGGACCAGGAACTGGTAAAACGACCATTATTAGATGTATTGTCAAATTGTTGATCGAACTATTTGACACTAAACCCGAAAAATTGGCTTTACTTGCTCCGACTGGCAGGGCGGCAAGAAAACTGATGGAAACGACCGGTATCCCTGCCTATACCATTCATAAATACTTAAAATGGGATAAAGAGAGTAATACCTTTGAAGTAGATGAATATTCACCCAATAAAGAAGAATATATTATCGTCGATGAAGCCAGTATGTTAGATACGATACTTATGGCTAGTTTACTAAAAGGAACCTTAACCAGTGCAAAATATATTATCGTCGGTGACTATTATCAATTACCAAGCGTCAGTCAGGGTCAAGTCCTAAAAGATTTAATTGATTCCAATTGTTTCGATGTCATTAGCTTAAACTGTCTGTACCGTCAAAGTGAAGATAGTTATATTCCAACATTAGCTAGTGAAATCAAAGATAAAGTGATAAGTGAAAATTTATTTGCCAAATACGATGACTACAACTTTATTAACTGTAAGAACGAAGAAATCCTACCCCTAATTAGCGATATTGTCACTAAAGCATTAGAAAAGGGTTATACCGAAAAAGATATTCAAGTACTAGCACCGATGTATCGTTCAATAAGTGGTATCGACGCTTTAAATCGCGTCCTTCAAAAAATAATCAACCCCGAAAGTCCCAATAAAAATGAAATAACTAGTGGCGATACGATATATCGTGAAGGAGATAAAATTTTACAATTAGTAAATGACCCCGATAACTATATTTCAAATGGTGATATCGGTTATATTGAATCGATTGTTCCTGCCAGTAAATCTAATTCGAAAAAAAATGAACTAATTATCAATTTTGATGGTAATCGTGTAACATATACCCCTAAAGATTTTATCAACATTACTCATGGATATGCCATCTCAGTTCATAAAAGTCAGGGTGGAGAATTTAAAATGGTCATCATGCCAATATCGCCATCGTTTAAAAGAATGCTCTATAATAAACTGGTGTACACTGCCATTACTCGAGCCAAACAATCTTTAATCTTGGTAGGTGATCCGGCATCCTTTATCTATGGTATTAAAAATGATTACGTAGATACCAGAAAGACTTCAATTAAAGAATTGTTAGAAAACAAGTATAAATAATCATATCTTGCTAACACTATATGTGGGTGATAAGAAATGAAAATGAGAAATTCTCTTTATATGATTGGTTTAGGTATTGGAGGTACGCTCCTATACCAACAGATAAAAAATGGCAACCTTCGAAAAGTAGTAAGACAGATGAACCGTAGTAAAACTAAAATGTTAGAGGATTTAGAAGATATGATGTAATCTTCTTTTTCTTTTGCTCATCATAGTTAATTAAAAAATAAAAGATAATTATGATAGTTTTACTTTCGAAAATAGTAAACTGGTGGTATAATTTATTTTAGTGTAGTAAGGAAGTGTATTATGAGAAGTAAAGGTAAATTGACAATTGGTATTATTGTAATAATCGTCGTGACGATAATATTGATTCTTGTGCTTACAGTAAGTAAAGAAAGAAAAGAAAATAAAAATAATATGGAAATTATTAGAAAAAATTATAATCTATTGACTACAAGTATCAATAAATATAATGAAATAAGGACTAAATATAATGAAATGTCATCGGTTTTACTGATCGATAGTTACAAAAATAAACATGAAGAATTTGTCATTTTACTAGATGATTATAATAAAGAAATGACCAATATTGATACCTTTATCGATAATATAAATTTTCGTTGCCAAAGGACTTATAACGATAGTGAAATCGATAAAATATGTACCAGTTATAAAAACATCTATGAAAAACTAGTCAATCTATATGTTTCCGATATTGATAATTATAATAATTTTATAACGGAGTATAATAAGAATAAAAATGAATCATTAGAAACAATTGCTAAAATACATGATGATTATATCGATTATAATGGCGATGGTACAATCTATGGTGGTGTTAACAATGAGAGTTAAAGTTAAAAAGAAACATAAAGTAAGAAATATCATCTTATCGATTTTTCTTTTTCTAGTTTTTGCAGGTCTATTTGTTCTATACGGGCCTTGGCATGGATTTAGAGATTTTTGGATAACGACGGCTATGTCGACGATGCATCATCAATATTTAGCTAAATGGCTATATTCAGATGAAACGATTGCTAAAGTATTAGAAAACAACCGCGTTATTGAAAGCAACGAAGATATCGATATGGATATGATCGAAATATACGATAACAAAATAACCTCAAATATTTACAAAGATGAATACGATAGACAAGTTTTAGAACATGATGAAGGAGAAATTTATAAATATTTTAAAGTAGAAGGATATAATTTTGACGCCTATATGGCTGTAATATACGATCCATCAAAGATTAGTGTTGTCCATTCAAAATATTTAGGATACACCGGTCAATATCTAACCGATATGGCCAAAGAAAACAATGCCATCGTAGCCATCAACGGCGGAGCCTTTATCGATATCAATGGCTTATCAAATGGTGGAGACGTCAATGGTATTTTGATCGAAGATGGGGAAATTATCAATGCATCACGTAATCGTCAATATGGTGGTGGCGTTATCGGTTTTACCAAAGACAATAAGTTGTATCTTGCCAATGTCTCTGCATATCAAGCAATTGAAGATGGCGTTCGCGATGCCGTAGAATTTGGCCCATTTTTAATTGTCAATGGCAAAAGCGCATCTATTCAGGGCAATGGTGGTATGGGCATCCACCCCCGAAGTGCCATCGGTCAAAGACAGGATGGTGTGGTCTTATTCCTCGTTATCGACGGCCGAAGAGTAGATTCGATGGGAGCCAGTATCAAAGATCTAATCGATATTATGGAGAAATATGGTGCCTACAATGCCGCCAATTTGGATGGCGGTAATTCTAGCGTTTTAGTCATCGATAGCAAAATAGTCAATCGACCAATCAATTGGGATAATTTAGAGCAAACAAGACCGATTGCCGATGGTTTTATCGTCACAAAATAGTTGTCATCTTCCTAAATTTATTATATAATTTATTTAGGATGTGGTCTTATGAATGAACGAATATTACCTGCAGATATCTATTTAGTAGTCAATAAAAGTGTTATCACATCGGAAGATATTAAAATAGTCAATATGTTGTATTTACCGATTATCGGTTCATTGAGTATCATGTTATATAATATGCTTGTAAATGATCTAGATAAATTGACCGGTGAGAGTGCTGAACTTGAGCATGCCCATCTATTATCCAATTTAAGAATATCGTGTAAAGAATTAGAAAATGCTAGAAATGCTCTCGAAGGAATTGGTTTGATTAAAACCTATCTAAAGAAAGATACCGTCAATAAATACATCTATGAATTGTATTCTCCGGTATCGGCCCACGAATTTTTCTCCCATCCGATATTCAATATTGTCTTATATAACAACGTCGGAAAAAAAGAATACGATCGCTTATTAAATTGTTTTAAATTACCTAAAGTTAACAAAGAAGAATATATGGAAATAACTCATACATTCAATCAAATATTTGAATCCGTTCCGTATACGTCTGTGCAAATGTATAACGATAATATTAGAAAATATAATCGTCTTAAATTAAATATCGATACTTCTTTTGATATGAATTTCTTAATTGAAACGATGCCTCGAAATATCGATAAAAAAATATTTACCAAAGATTTGCAAGAATTGATTATCAAATTGGCTTATCTTTACGATATCGATGCCCCTAAAATGCAGAATATTGTCAAATCATGCATCAATGAAAATGGTATGATAAATCGCGATGAATTTAGAAAAGTATGTCGCAACCACTATCAGTTTGATCATTCGGGTATCTTGCCTACCATCATCGATCGCACCCAACCAGAGTATCTTCGAAAAGCCGTCGGTGACAATTCTAACATTGCTAAAATGATCTATACTTTTGAAACTGTTAGTCCCTATGATTTTCTAAAGGGTAAACACAATGGCGCCGAACCGCCCAAAAGAGATATTGTACTTCTTGAGAACCTTCTTATCGACTACCAACTAAAACCAGGAGTTGTCAACGTCCTTATCGATTATGTGCTAAAAACTAACGACAATAAATTGAATACTAATTTTGTCGAGACGATTGCTGGACAATGGTCGCGAAAAAAGATTGAAACGGTCGAAGATGCGATGGAAATTGCCAAGAAAAATCATAAAGCCGTTCAAAAGAATAAACAAAATAAGAAAATAAATAATGATAAAATAGTTCCGGTATGGTTTGATGATAATGGTATCAAAGCTGAAGAAGCCAGTCAAGAAGAACAAGCTATCATCGAAGAAATGCTAAAGGAGTTTAAGTAATATGGAAAGTGCTAAAAATATAATTAAAGATAAATATGGAACTTCATTATATAAGTTAGAACAAGCATATCAAAAAGATTATGACAATGATCAGATGTTTAAAAAACTTGCCAATAAGACTAAATTGCCCACCGCGACACTTATGAAATATACGACTAAATTGGAACTATCGGCCTGTGAACATAAAAATTGTCAAAATTGTAAAGCACTACTAGAATGTAAAAATGAAGTATCGGGATACTGTCTTACCCCAGAAGCCAACGAAAATAATTTGGAATTTGCTTACGTTCCCTGCAAGTATAAATTACTTCTAGATGAACAAAATAAATATCTAGATAATATCTATTACTTTGACATTCCCAGAGATATCAAGAATGCCAGAATGAAAGATATTAAAACTTCTGATAAAAATAGATTTCCTGTAATCAAATGGCTAAAAACCTTTATTACCGCTTATGAAAAAGATAAACATCTAAAAGGATTGTACCTAAATGGCAATTTTGGTTGTGGTAAAACCTATTTAATTTCCGCCATGTTCAATGAACTGGCAAGGAAAGGCACGCGGGTAGCAATTATTTATTATCCGGAATTTTTAAGAAATTTAAAGGAATCATTTAATGATTCTGAAGAATACAAAAGTAAATTTAACTACATCAAAAAAGTACCATTACTGCTTTTAGATGACATCGGTGCTGAAAGTGTCAGCGAGTGGTCGCGTGATGAAGTACTTGGTACCATCTTACAATACCGTATGGAAGAATCGTTGCCCACCTTCTTTACTTCAAATTTGACAATCGCTGAATTAGAACAGCATCTAGCAGTAACTAATAGAGAAGTTGACAATGTCAAAGCCAGAAGAATAATAGAAAGAATAAAACAATTAACTGAAGATATAACGATGATCAGTATCAATTTAAGAAAGTGAGGAAATTATGAATAATCTTAAAAAAACCTTCGTTGATGATGAAGGGCAAAATGAAACGATGATTGCTAATTCGAGTGATGATCGTCCGGTTAAATTAGGTAATTATACCTTATCGAACCACAAAGAAAAAAAAGAAAGTCTTCTAGTCCAAAAATTTAAAGGCAGTATTCTAGGAGCCGACATTGGAGTCAAAAGCAGTGGCTTTTCTAGTGTCGCTATTCTTGCCATTGTTCTCGCTTTAGCTGTTTTAGCTATGCTATATTTTATCTGGAGATTTTAACTGAAAGAAGGGATATTCATGAATTTGACTGCTTTACAAGTAAAGACTAGTTATTCAATCTTGAATAGTTTAAACGATATAAAAAAACTAGTAACTTTAGCTTCTCAATATGGATATTCCAGTCTTGCCATAACCGACGAAAACAATATGTTTGGAGTTATGGAATTCTATCTTGAATGTAAAAAAAATAATCTAAAGCCGCTCATCGGTCTTGAACTTACGATTAGTGACGGTAGGATTTTGCTATATGCCAAAAATAATTTAGGCTATAAAAACTTAATAAAATTATCGACGATTATTTCTGATCGCAATCTCACAATCGAAGATTTATCGAAATATAGTGATAATCTTATTTTGATTATGCCTTTTATTTTTTATGATGAAAAAATTTTTAAAATGTATAGTGACCATTTTATTGGTTATAGCGATGTAACCCAAAAAGCACAAATTAAAGAAAAGAAAGTATTTATCAATAATGTCAGTTATTTAAAAAAAGAAGATGCCCTCTATCTCGATTATGCCAATATGATTAGAGATGGTAAAATCATTGGGGAATACGAGATTGATGATAATCCTAGTTGTTATCTCTATACTGAAGCCGAAATTAGTGCGGTAGTTGATAGAAACGATATCGAAAATATGAACTATATCACTAATAATTGTAACGTTAGTCTAGATTATACCGCCGGATTATTGCCCGTATACGATCAAAATATCGATAGCAAAAACCATCTTCACGCTTTATCGCTAAAAGGCTTAAATCGCCGAATGCATGGCAATGTACCAAAAGAATACACCGCATTGTTGGATAAAGAACTAAAAGTCATCGATAAAATGGGCTTCAATGACTATTTTCTAATCGTCTACGATTATGTTTTGTATGCCAAAAAACACGATATTTTGGTTGGCCCTGGTAGAGGTTCTGCCGCTGGGTCCCTTGTCAGTTATTGTTTGGGAATTACCGACGTCGACCCTATTAAATATAACTTATTATTCGAAAGATTTTTAAATATCGAAAGGGTAACTATGCCCGATATCGACATCGATTTTGATGCCTCAAAAAGACAAGAAGTTATCGATTATGTTATTCAAAAATATGGTGAAAAGAAAGTGGTAGGTATCATTACTTTCAATACTTTAGGTGCCAAACAGGCTATCAGAGATGTCGGTCGAGTTTTAAATTTAAAACAGAGCCTTATCGATACATTGGCTAAATCATGCCCTAAAGATCTTCAAACATCGTATAACGAAAATAAGAATTTTAAAAAACTAATCGATAATTCTTCCGATTTAAAGAAACTATATAATATTGCCATACATTTAGAAGGATTGCCTCGCCACGTATCGGTCCATGCGGCGGGGGTTGTCATGAGCAAATATGATATCGATGAAACGATACCACTATATCGAAATCAACTAGGAATGTACGTTTCAGCCTATTCCAAGGACTATCTAGAACCCCTTGGACTACTGAAAATGGACTTTTTAGGTATCTCTAACTTGACTTTGATCGATGAAGTTATCAATAATATTCGCAAAGATACCGCTTTGAATATTACCTTTGCCAGTATTCCATTAGATGATGGTAAAACGATTAAGACATTTGCTAGTGGTGACACCGAAGGTATATTTCAGTTTGAAGCCCCCGGAATGATCAAATTCTTAAAAGAATTACAACCGACAGAATTCAAAGATATCGTTGCCGCCACTTCGTTGTATCGACCCGGTCCAATGGATAGTATTCCTGACTATTTGGCCAGAAAAAGAGGCCAAGTAAAAATTGATTATATCGATCCTAGTTTAGCCGAAATTTTAAAAGAGACATATGGAATCATTATCTATCAAGAACAAGTTATGCAAATAGCAGTTAAAATGGCCGGGTATACGCTGGGTGAAGCCGATATCTTAAGAAGAGCCATGTCCAAGAAAAAAGAAGATGTTCTTTTAAAAGAAAAAGAAAAATTTCTGACCGGAAGTATTCAAAATGGCTATTCAGAAGCCGTTGCGTTAAAAGTTTATAATCTAATTCTAAAATTTGCCAATTATGGCTTTAATAAATCACACGCCGTTGCCTATGCGATGATTGCCTATAAAATGGCCTTCCTTAAGACCCATTTCTATAGTTATTTTATGTTATCGCTATTAAGCAATGTCATCAATAACGAAACTAAAACGAGCATCTATATTTCTAAATTGCGAAGTAATAAAGTAGAAGTTCTACCCCCAGATATCAATCTATCGGATGTAAAATATCTTATTGCCGATAAAAAGATTATTTGTCCTTTATCGATTATTAGAAATGTCGGTAGCAATATCGCCAATGTCATCTTGACTGAAAGAGAAAAAGGAGAATTTACAAGTTTCATCGATTTTGTCAAAAGAACTTATAATAAATCCGTCAATCGCAAAGTTATCGAATCGCTAATTTTAGCAGGGACCTTCAATAATCTTGGCTATAACAAAAAAACCTTGATGCTTAATTTAGATAATATCTTAAATTATGCAGAATTATCATCAGATAATACCTTAATTGAAATTGAAGAACCACTAATTGATATTGTCCAAGAATATCGTAAAGATGAACTGATAAAACAAGAATTTGCTATTTTTGGCTTCTATTTACAAGAACATCCAGTTAGTAAATATAAAGACGATCACTCATTAAATACCTTAAATTTAAATGAATATGTCGGTAAATATATCAATCTTATTTTAGAAATTATCAAGATTAAAGAAGTAACAACCAAAAAGAACGACGTCATGGCATTTATCAAAGCAAGTGATGAATACAAAGACATCGATTTAACTTTGTTTCCTCGTGAATATGCCATGTATAATGATCTTAAATCCCACGATATTATCAACGTGGCTGGTAAATTAGAAAAAAGATTGGACGATTTTAGCATAGTTGTTAGTAAAATTACCAAACTATCAAAGGAGTAAAAAGGATGAAGAAATATATTATTGTTATTATATTGATTGCTGTCTTGACAAGTTGCAAACTAAAAACCTATACCGTAACCTTTGTCGATGAAAACGTCGAATTAGCCAAAGTAGAAGTCAAAAAAGGGGATAATCTTGACGATATCGATAATCCTACCAAAGATGGCTATATTTTCCTTAACTGGCTAAAAGATGGTCTAGATTACGATACCCAAACACCAATTACTGAAGATATTACTTTAGAGGCCACTTGGACCGCAATTCCCAACCCCGTTAAAACTTTTACCGTATCATTCAATTTTGGTAATGAAGTCAAAAGTGTCAGTGTCAAAGAGGGAGAAAAAGTCAGTAAACCCAAAGAAATTCCCCAAAAAGAAAAATATAAATTTTTAGGTTGGTATATAGGGGATACCTTATATGATTTTGATACTCCGATTGAAAAAGATTTGACAATTACGGCCAAATTCGAAAAGAATCGCCTTTTGATAAGTTATGATTTGGTTGGTGGAACCGGTACTGTTCAAGTAGAAATCGAAAAAGGAACGATACCCGATAAACCAAAGAATCCGAATAAATTTGGTTATACGTTCATCAATTGGAAAATTGGTAATAAAGTATATAATTTTGACACCCCGCTATATGAAGATACGACCATTACTGCCAATTATGAAGCCAATGTCTATTATAAAGTATCATTTGATAGCGCTGGTGGTAACGAGATAGCATCCCAAATGATTGTTTCTGGTCATACGATTAGTTATTTACCGAAAGCCATTAAAGAAGGCTATACCTTTAAATATTGGACATACAACGGAGAACAGTTCGATATCAACACAGAAATAAAAAAAGATCTTAAATTGGTTGCCCTATACGAAGAAGACCAATAAATTATAATAAGACGAGATTATCTCGTTTTTCTTTACTTTAAAGTGTAAAGTAATTTGAAAAATAAAATCAATTGTGTTAAAATTATTCTAGGTGGTAATATGGAAAAATATGATGAGAGTAGTATAAAGATCTTGGAGGGCCTCGAAGCCGTCAGAAAAAGACCTGGTATGTATATTGGATCTACCGATAAAAGAGGATTACACCATCTCGTATGGGAAATCGTCGATAACTGTGTCGATGAAGCCTTAAATGGTTATGGTGATTATATCAAAATTACCATGCATACCGATGGTTCTGTTTCCGTATCTGACCATGGTAGAGGCGTACCGACCGGACTTCATTCATCAGGAAAAAGTACTCCCGAAGTAATCTATACCGTCTTACATGCCGGCGGTAAATTCTCGGATGGTGGATACAAAGTTTCCGGTGGATTACACGGTGTTGGTGCTTCCGTAGTCAATGCTTTGTCCGAATGGATGGAAGTAACAATCAAAAGAGATAAAGAAGAACATTATATTAAATTTGCTAATGGTGGACACGTGGAAGTGCCCCTAAAAAAGATTGGCAGTGCCGGTAGAACAGGAACGACTGTTAGATTTAAACCAGATAAAAAAATATTTGAAACAACAACCTTTAACTATTCGACAATCTGTGAAAGAATGCAAGAATGTGCCTTCTTAATCAATGGACTTACGATTGAAATCGTCGATGAAATCGAAAAAAGAGAAGAAAAATATTGTTATGAAAATGGCATTAGTGCCTTTTGTGAATATTTAAACGAAGGAAAAGAACCTTTACATAAAGTATTATGTTTTGATGCTACACGTGATAAAATCAATGTTTCGGTTGGAATGCAATATACCGATAGTTACAGCGAAAATATTGTTTCATTTGTCAATAACGTTAAAACCCCAGATGGTGGTACTCACGAAGTTGGTTTTAAGACAGCTATTACGAAAGTATTGAATGATTATGCACGTGAAAATGGCTATATTAAAGGTAAAGATAAAGCCTTCGAAGGAAGCGATGTCAGAGAAGGATTGACAGCCATTATTGCCGTTCAAATCCCCGAATCCTTATTGCAGTTTGAAGGTCAAACAAAATCAAAATTAGGCACTCCAATAGCTAGAACAATCGTCGAAAGTATCGTTACCGAAAAATTGAAGTTTTTCTTGGAAGAAAATAAGGCTGTTGCCAGTAAAATTATCAGTAAAGCCCTAAAAGGAAAAGAAGCCAGAGAAGCCGCTCGTAAAGCCAGAGAAGAAACCAGAAAAGGTAAAGATAATAAGAAAGTAGAAAGAATACTATCTGGAAAACTCACTCCAGCCACCAGTAAAGAACGTGATAAATGTGAATTATTCATCGTCGAAGGTGATAGTGCCGGTGGTTCAGCGAAACAGGGTAGAGATAGAACAACTCAAGCAATTTTGCCACTTCGTGGTAAAGTAATCAATACAGAAAAAGCCAAATTGGACGATATCTTTAAAAATGAAGAAATAAATACCCTAATTCATACGATTGGTGCCGGTATCGGAAGCGATTTCAATATTAAAGAATGTAATTATGGTAAAGTAATTATCATGACTGATGCCGATGATGATGGTGCTCACATCCAATGTTTACTCTTAACTTTCTTCTATCGCTATATGAAGCCTTTAATCGAAGATGGCAGATTATTTATTGCCATGCCTCCATTATATAAGCTATCGATTGGTGGCAAAGAGGAATATCTTTGGACCAACGAAGAATTGAGACGCCTGACCGCTGGCAAGAGTAATTACAAAATTCAAAGATATAAAGGACTTGGTGAAATGAATGCCGATCAATTATGCGATACGACAATGGACGCTAGATATCGTAGTCTAGTTAAAGTAAATATCAACGATGGAGCCCTAGCCGAAAAAAGAGTCAGTATCCTTATGGGTGATGCCGTCGAACCAAGAAAGAATTGGATCAATGAAAATGTCGAATTTTCACTTGAAGATTCTTATAAAATAAATAACACCGCAAAAATTTAGCGGTCTTTTTCTATGTGAACCTTTTTGATTGTACCAAAGTATTTTACTTGACAATTTTTATAATCTTCGTAGATGCTTATAAATAAAGGATTTGCCGAAAATATGAAAAAATTGATACAAAATTTTTCTAAAAAAATACTGTCAATCTTATTGCACAACGCCTTATTTTATGGTATTATTTTAATAGAAATAGTAGTCTTCAAGTGAAATACTTAAGGACAGAATGGTATTCATAATGATGGGAGTGATATATAATGGATTACCAACAAGAGCAAAAAAAAGCAGATGACAAAATGAATTATGAAAACGATGAATACATTTATAAACTAATTGAAAAAATGAATGATATTAAGGATAGCGAACTGTTATCACTAATTAAGAGATTGATTGATGAGCGCAACCTTTTATCAGAAATGGCCAATATTGACACTTTAACAGGACTAAATAACCGAAGAGGACTTTCTGATATAAAAAGTGTGACCGGCCTTTTAATGATCGATATTGATAATTTTAAACAAATTAACGATAATTACGGTCACGCTATGGGTGATTATGCGATAAAATCTGTAGCCCAAGCCATTAAGAGTAATACCAGAAGCACCGATTACGTATGCCGCTATGGGGGCGATGAGTTTGTCGTAGCATTCGTCGATTGTCCAGAATTAGTCGTCAAAGCCAGAGCGGAAAAAATATGTGAAAACGTAAAAAATAATATAAGAATTAAAGATAGAGAAATTACAATTAGTGTAGGCATGGTTATAAATAACGGCTCATCAGGTAGACTTGATGAACTAATCAAAAAGGCAGATTATGCTCTTTATCAATCAAAGAAAAATGGTAAGGCGCAAGTAAGCGAATTTCAGGCATATGAAAATAATTTTTCCTTTCATAAATGATATTAAAAAGTAATTAGAAAACTCATCACAATAAAAATGGCGATGAGTTTTTAAATAGAAAATAACAAAACTAATTTTAAAGTATACAGATACTTAAAAAATGTCGGTGTATTTTAGAAGAAATTAGGCTAATTTAATTGACAAATATAAAACAATTTAATATAATTAAAGAGATTTGTTAATTAAAGCATGTGAAAGAGACGGTATTTTAGTTATATCAAGAGAGTAACTGGTTGGTGTGAAGTTATATAGACACTAAAATATAGATCACTCTGGATGCATCTTTTCGATATTAGAAAAGATCGGGTAAGACCGTTACATTAAATTGAGTGCACTTGAAGTGAATTAAGGTGGTACCGCGGAATATTTCGTCCTTATTATGGTTTTATAATAAGGACTTTTTAAATACAAAGAAGGAGAGATGGAAATGAAATTTAAAGAATTAGACAAAAGAGAAGTCAATGTAGTCGAAGATGTTATTCGTGCTGGTTGGGGTGATACGAATAAGATAACTGAAAAGCAGACAAAACTACGCGATGGAAAAGAAAATTATGTCTTCTACGACGGGCCAGCAACTGCCAATGGTATGCCTGGAGTACACCATATATTGGCCAAGTTATTAAAAGATACGATTGGCAAATATAAAAGTATGCAGGGATATCGTGTAGTTAGAAAAGTAGGGTGGGATACCCACGGCCTACCGGTAGAAGTACAAGTAGAAAAAGAACTAGGTTTTGATGGCAAGCAAGATATTGAAAAATATGGTATTAAAGAATTTAATCAAAAGTGCCGCGAATCCGTATGGAAAAATGAAAAGGCCTTTCGTGAATTTACCGAGAAATTAGGTCAGTTTATCGATCTAGAAAATCCCTATATTACCTATCAAAACGATTACATTGAAACTGAATGGTGGATTTTAAAGAAATTTTTTGACGAAGGACTTATTTACGATGGTTTAAAAATCCTTCCATATTGTCCAAGATGTGGTACTGGACTTGCCAGTCACGAAGTAGCTCAGGGATACAAAGAAGTCAGTGTAAATACAGTAACAGTACCATTTAAAGTAAAAAGTATGGAAAACACTTATTTACTAATATGGACGACGACTCCTTGGACGCTACTAGCCAACGAAGCAGCGTGTGTCAATCCAAAGGAAAAGTATGTTAAATGTCTATCAAGAGGATATAATTTTATCGTTGCCAAAGCATTAGCAAACAAAGTTCTTGGTGACAATTACGAAGTCGTGGAAGAATATTTAGGTAAAGACTTGGAATATCTTGAATATGAACAATTTATGCCATTTATAAAAGTACCCGGTAAAGCCTTTTACGTTATGTGTGATGAATATGTAACGATGGAAGACGGTACTGGTATCGTTCACATTGCCCCTGCTTACGGACAAGATGACTACGAAGTATGTAAGAAATATGGCATTCACGTATGTAATCCTGTCGATGAGCAGGGTTGCTATACCGAAGGGCCATGGAAAGGTAGACTTGTTGTCGATCCAGAGTTAGAACTTGATGTCATCAAATATCTTCAAGAAAATGATAAACTATTTAGAAAACAAAAGATGGAACACAACTATCCACATTGCTGGAGATGTAAAACGCCGCTCGTATATTATTCTAAACCTAGTTTATATATCAAAGTAACCGATTTAAAAGATAAGATTATCGAAGCCAATAAAAAAGTAAATTGGTATCCTGATTATGTCGGTGAAAAACGTTTTGGCAATTGGTTAGAAAACCTAAACGATTGGGCAATCTCGAGAAATCGCTATTGGGGAACACCAATTCCATTGTGGAGATGCACTTGTGGTCACGATGAAATGATTGGTTCACGAAAAGAATTATGTGAAAAAGCAATTGAAAAAATTGATGAAACAATCGAATTACACCGTCCTTATGTCGACGATATTCACATCAAATGTCCAAAATGTGGCCAAATGATGACGAGGGTAAAAGACGTAATCGATTGCTGGTTTGATTCTGGTGCTATGCCTTATGCTCAATATCATTATCCATTTGAAAATAAAGAATTATGGGAAGAACAATTCCCGGCAGACTTCATCAGTGAAGGTATCGATCAAACTAGAGGATGGTTCTACTCACTAATTGTCGTAGGTGTCTTTGTCTCTGGATGTTCACCATATAAAAACGTTCTTGTCAATGACTTGGTACTCGATAAATTTGGTGGTAAGATGCATAAAAGTAAGGGTAACGCTGTCGAACCATTCAGTATTTTAAATAAATATGGTGCTGATGCAACCAGATTTTATATGTTACATACAAGTCCTGTATGGACACCGCTTAAATTCGATGAAGAGGGTATCAAAGAAATATCTTCAAAAGTATTTGGCACCCTAAAAAACACCTACACCTTCTTCCAAATGTATGCCAATGCCGATGATTTAGATCCACGAGATTTTGAAGTACCATATAAGGATTTAGAAGAAATCGATACATGGGTAGTATCTATATCTCATAAGTTGGGGAAATATTGTACCGAATCGATGGATGAATACGACATGAATAAGGTATGTAAAGCAATCAATGTATTCTTAAATGAAGATTTATCAAACTGGTATATTCGTCGAAATCGAAGAAGATTCTGGGAAAGTAATTTGACAACCAGCAAAAAAGCGGTATATCAAACCACTTATCAAGTACTTGTTGGTCTTTGTGAATTGATGGCTCCAATCAGTCCGTTTATTACCGATGAAATATATCAAAATTTAACTGGTAAAGAAAGTGTTCATTTTGCCGACTATCCAAAATACGATAAGAAAATGATTCAAGAGAAAATCGAAGTTCGCATGGATCTAGTAAGAGGTTTGATCAGTCTAGGTAGAAACGCCAGAGAAGAAGCTAAAATTAAAGTTCGTCAACCGATAAGTGAAGTAATATTAGATGGCAAAAACAAAGAAATTATCAGTGATTTAGAAGATTTAATCAAAGAAGAATTGAATGTTAAGAATGTAAAATTTGAAGATAATCTATCTGAATATATCAACTTTGTCATCAAACCAAACTTTAAAGAAGTAGGTAAAGTACTAGGGCCAAAAATGAAATTATTCCAAGAAGAACTTACGAAATTGACCAACGAGGATAAAGCTAAATTAAAAGATGGTAAAGAAGTAACCATCAAGTTGGATAAAGACGATTTTACAATTAGTAATGAAATGGTTGAAATCAGAGTAGAATCAAAAGAAGGATTCAACGCTTCATACGAAGGAAATAATTTCATCGTACTAAATACCACTTTGACAAAAGAATTGTTAGATGAAGGTCTAGCAAGAGAAACAATCAGTAAAATTCAGCAGATTAGAAAGAATAATGATTTCGATATTGCCGATCGTGTCGTCGTATCTTATGAAGCACCAAAAGAATATACGGCAAGCGTCAAAGCATTTATTAACTTCATAAAAGATGAAACTTTGGCAACCGAATTTAAAGAAGCAAAAAATTTAAATGATGAATACGATATTAACGATTACAAAGTTAAATTCAAAGTAGAAAAAGAGAAGAAATAGTTTAATCTATTTCTTTTCCTATTTAAAAATAATATAGTAATTTAATTTTTCTTCCCTTTACTTCGATAAGTTTCTCTTCTTTCAACAATTTCATTTCCCTAGACATTGCCGAGCGATTGACTGAGAGATAATCAGCAAGTTCATTATAAGAAAATGGGAGATAGATAATTCGATTATTATGATTTGCCATAATTCTGAAATAAGTCAACAATTTATCTCTAATGGTTTTATTTGTAAGAATTTCAATTCGATTATTGAATTCTTTTATTTTCTTCCAAAAGATATTGAGTAAATTTTTCGTAAATACCAGATTATCAGTAAATTTAATAATATTATCTAATTCAATAATGATAATATTGCTTTCGGTTTTAGTTACTATTTCATAATCAGAACTAGCAATGTTCGCTGATATCGAGCCAAATATTCCACTATCTACGATGTCTTCAATGATAATTTTATTTCCGTTGACATCATTTTTGATAATCTGAACGTGGCCGCTATTAAGAATGCATAATATGTCGTCGCCTTTGACACTTGACAGAATTGTTTTGTTTTTTTCATAACATCGCGTATAGGCTTCCATCCGCTGTAAAAGCCTTATTTTATTTACTTCATCGATATTCTTAAACAATTCTTCCATATCATCACCAATAAAATTTTATCATAAATATTTATTTGTTGCAATTGCAACATTAGATATTTTAAGTGCGATGTATAATAAATTAGGAAGGTAGGAAGATAGTGTGAAAGTAATTAAACGTGATGGCCATATGGTCGATTATAGCCCCGATAAAATTGAAAGAGCCATTTTAAAGGCGAACAATGATGTCTGTGAAGAAGATCGTGCTAGTGCCATTCAGATAAAGAATATTATTAAGTATGTTGAGAGTTTAGGTAAGAAACGAATTTTGGTGGAAGACATTCAAGATATTATCGAAATGAAGCTGATGTCGATTGGAAAATATCAATTGGCAAAGAAATATATTACCTATAGATACACCCGCGAATTGGTCAGAAAGAGCAATACGACCGATCAATCGATCAAAGAACTAATCGATGGTGAAAACGAATATTGGAATACCGAAAATAGTAATAAAAATGCTCAGGTAGTGACGACTCAGCGAGACTATTTAGCTGGTATTACCAGTACCGATATCACGAGGAGATTTCTGCTTCCCGAAGACGTTGTTCGTGCACACGATGATGGTATAATTCACTTTCACGACGCCGACTATTTTGCCCAAAATGTTCTTCATAACTGTGACTTGATCAATTTGGATGATATGCTTCAAAATGGAACTAATATGAATGGTGTAATGATTGAAAAACCGCACAAGTTCTTGACAGCAATGACGATTGCCACCCAGATAATTACAGCCGTATCGAGCAGTCAATATGGTGGTGCAACGATAACTTTGACCCATCTAGCCCCATTTGTTAGAGATAGTTACCAAAGGTATCTAGATAAATATAAAAAACGCCAATTTAAGAAAGCCGACTGTGAAAAATATGCCCAAGAGGACCTCAAAAAAGAGATTGTCGATGGTGTTCAAACTTTTCAATATCAGATAAATTCGATGACCAATACGAATGGCCAAGCCCCATTTTTAAGTGTCAATATGTATTTGGGTGAAACTGAAGAATATAAAGAAGAACTAGCAATGATAATCGAAGAATTCTTACATCAAAGAATTTTGGGAATGAAAAACGATAAAGGTATCTATATTACCCCCGCTTTTCCCAAATTGCTGTATGTTCTTGAAGAAGATAACATCCATAAAGATAGTAAATACTATTACTTGACTAAATTAGCTGCCGAATGTACCGCTAAAAGAATGGTTCCCGACTATATTTCCGAAAAAGTAATGAAAGAATTAAAAATAAATGCTGATGGCGTACACGAATGCTACCCATGCATGGGTTGTCGCTCATTTCTAACTCCCGATAGAACGATGAAAGTAGGCAATATTGCCAAAGCCAAGAATTATCAAAAAGGCGTCGGTAAATACTACGGCAGGTTTAATCAGGGAGTTGTAACCATCAATTTACCAGATGTAGCCCTATCGAGCGATAAAGATATGGACCTTTTCTGGAAAATATTCGATGAAAGGTTGGAGCTATGCCATCGTGCCTTGCAGATAAGACACAAAAGATTGAGTAAAGCAACAAGCGATGTTGCGCCGATACTATGGCAACATGGTGCTTTGGCGAGATTGGATAAAGGAGAATCGATACACGATCTTTTGCACCATGGCTATTCGACTATTTCCTTGGGATATGCCGGACTTTACGAAGCTGTAAAATATATGACAGGGCATAGTCATACCGACAACGGTAAAGGTAAAGAATTTGGTCTTCAGATTATGCAAAAAATGAACGATAAATGCAAAGAGTGGAAAGAAGCCGAGGATATCGATTATTCCGTTTATGGAACCCCACTGGAATCGACAACTTATAAATTTGCCACCTGCTTAAAAAATAGATTTGGGGTCATTAAAGGCATTACCGATAGAGATTATATTACCAATAGTTACCATGTACCGGTATTTGAAAAAATAGATGCTTTCACCAAGTTGAGTCTAGAAAGCGAATTTCAAAAATTATCCCCAGGTGGAGCAATTTCCTATATTGAAACGCCTAATTTGACGGGCAATATCGATGTCGTCCTAGAAGTAATAAACTTTATATACGACAATATTATGTATGCCGAATTGAATACCAAATCAGATTATTGCAAAGAATGTGGTTACGATGGTGAAATCCTTTTAGACGACGACTTGGAATGGTATTGTCCTAATTGTGGTAATCGCGATCATGCCAAACTAAATGTTGCCAGAAGAACCTGTGGTTACATTGGAGCCAATTTCTGGAATCGCGGAAGAACACAAGAAATAAAAGAACGTGTCTTACACATCGATAACGAGGATCGATAATGCACTACCATAAAATTAGAAAAACTGATATATCGAATGGTCCCGGTATTAGGGTAGCCATATTCATGCAAGGATGTACTTTTCACTGTAAAAATTGCTTCAATCCTGAAACTTGGGATTTCGATGGTGGCAAGGAATTTACTACCGAAACAATTAGCGAAATACTAGAACTATGTGGTAATGAACACATCGCCGGTCTATCGATTTTAGGCGGTGAACCAATGCATCCCAAGAATATTCATGGCACGACGCAATTAGCGAAATGTTTCAAAGAAAAGTACCCCTTTAAATCCCTCTGGGTATGGAGTGGTTTTACATTTGATAAATTAAAAGATAAAGAAATTCTCAAATACATCGATGTCTTGGTTGATGGACAGTACCAAGACGAACTACACGATTTTAGATTGAAATGGCGTGGTTCATCAAATCAACGGGTAATCGATGTCCCAAAAACCCTAAAAAGAAAGGAGATAGTGTTATATTGTGAATAGAGGATTTGAAATAGCCAAAGGATGGGAAAATAAAGCCATAAATATGCCTGTTAGAAAAACTAAAAATGCTGCTGGCTACGATTTTGAAGCCGCCGAAGATACGATTATTCCAAGTTTTAAAAACGGGATGGCGCCCACTTTAGTTTCTACCGGTATTAAAGCCTATATGTTAGATGATGAAGTATTGTACTTATATAATCGTAGTTCCAATCCTAAAAAGAAAGGTCTAATCCTAGCCAATTCCGTTGGCATCATCGATAAAGATTACTATGGCAATCCCGACAATGATGGTCATATCATGTTTGCTTTCTATAATATCAAAGAAGCCGATATCTTGATTAAAAAAGGCGAAGCCATCGGTCAGGGCGTATTTAGTAAATATTTAATTACCGATGATGATCAAGCTTCTGGAGAAAGAAAAGGCGGTTTTGGATCGACCGATAAAAAATAATAGAGAGCAATCTCTTTTTAATTTTAGCAATTTGTTATAATTTTTTTAACTTTCTATGATATAATGGTAGTATAGTAAAGGAGCATATGTATGGATAATGTAATTATTACTTTTGAAGATGGTACCAAGAAAGAATATAGCAAAGGAATTAGATTAGGTGATGTAATCAGAGATATTGTTCCTAATAAAGAAATAATCTGTGGTTCCTTAAACAACGTCATTTTAAATCATAACGACACAATCAATCACAGTGGTAAACTTATCCTGTATGACATGAACACCTCCTACGGTGTCCGAATATATGAAAGAGGTCTAATCTTCCTATTTAAAGTTTGTGCCATCGAAGTCCTAGGAAAGAATGTTGCCATTAAAATTAGAAATTCAATCGATAGGGGAGTCTTCTTTGAAATTGAATCTAAAGTAACTGAAGAAGATATCAAGAAAATTAAAACTTTAATGCAAGAAAAAGTAAATAAAGATTTAACTTTTGAAAAAATAGAAACTTCGATGAACGAAGCTATCAGTTACTTTAAACAGATTAAAAGAGAAGACAAAATAAAAACACTATTCTATGACAAAAATAGATATGTAACACTCTATAAATTCGATGGTAATTATAACTATTTCTTGGGTGATTTACCACACAGTAGTTCAGTTTTAAAATATTTCGATTTGACAATAATCAAAGATAAAGGCATTATTTTACGCTATCCATCGATGTACGATAATGGTAAGATTGTCAAATATACCCATCACGAACAATATTTTGAAAGCATCGATTCATATTTAAAATGGTCTAAAATCTTAAAGATGAGCAGTATTGGCGAGCTAAATGACGAAATTGTCAAAAATAAACCCGGGGAAATTATCAATATGTGCGAATTTGTCCAAGACAATCGCTTGCAATACATTGCTAAAAACATCTGGGAAAACAAAGACCGCATAAAGTTAATTTTACTATCGGGGCCATCTTCCTCTGGTAAAACGACAATGGCCAAAAAGTTATCGATGTATCTAAAAGCCAGTGGATTGACACCGGTGCCAATATCACTAGATGACTATTTTCTAGAGCGTGATGAAACGCCTCTCAATGAAAATGGGAAACCCGATTTTGAAAGCTTACGTGCCATCGATTCTAAATTGTTCAATAAACAGATTGAAAGATTACTAAAAGGAACCGAAGTAACCTTACCGACATTCAATTTTTTGACCGGTAAGAAAGAATACAAAAGAACCGTCAAAATGAATGAAAATGACATCTTAATCATCGAAGGGCTACATGCTCTATCAGATGAATTACTACCAAATATTCCTAGAAATAATAAATATAAAATATATGTATCACCACTGGTATTTCTCAATATCGATGATGATAATCGTATCAATTTAACCGATATTCGTTTATTAAGAAGAATGATTAGAGATAATCGTATGCGCGGTTATAATCCATCGCAAACTTTAGCTATCTGGAATGAAGTTAGAAATGGCGAAGAAAAATATGTCTTCCCATATCAAGATAGTGCCGACATTATATGTAATACTTTCTCCCCCTATGAATTACCAGTTATGAAAGTATATGCTTTACCACTCCTATATATGGTTCAACCTGATGATCCAGAGTATTTAACCGCTTTAAGATTGATTAAATTGCTTGATCTAGTCCTTCCACTACCGAGTGATGACGTACCATCATTATCAATTCTTCGCGAATTTATCGGTAAAGGATATTTTGAATAGAAAAAAATCGTAAGAACTAATGAAGTAGCTTACGATTTATTTTTGTATATAAATTATAAAGCGGTCGATTGATTACTAACAGTAGGTTAGGTGTATATTCGATAACATTACCCCCAAAACCAATCTTATAGGTATATTGATTATAATACTTGCTATTTTTATCGAAGTAATTTTTATGTATCTCACCTAAATTAAAAATTCGGTAACCCAACGTATAATACTTTTTAATAATGGCCCATTTTAGAATGTGAGTCGAATGAATATTTCTAAAATTTTCTTTATAACCATCGATTAAGAAGTATATTTCATGATTATTCCTAATAATGATACTCGTCCCAATTGTAATACTATCGCTATATCTTTGGTTCAAAGCAATGGCATTATTCAATTCTTGCTTCAATTTTTCAACCGTATTATCGGAAGTAATTTTCTTATTCAATAGTTTTTCACTGATATTACCAATTTGACCATTGAATTGCTTATGGATCTTTTCATTTTTCTTCATTTCAGTTTCATACATTTTTTGTACATTAACCAAATACTTGTGTGGATTTAATTTAGTAAGAAAGACTTCCATTTTATTATCCGGATTATTATATATATGCATTAAATTTTCATAATAAGCTAGTTTGTTTTTTGTTTTCTTTTTAAAAATATTGTAAGCTTCAGCCAAATCGTCAATATTACCCTTATGTAGCGTAATTCCCAATTTCAAACCTTCATTGATATTTCTTTTGGTATTACGATTAAAATTTCGATATATATCATCGGCACTATTATTGTTTTCGATGATGACATCGTATTTTTCAAACGTATTAAAATACCCAATACTTTTATAATTCAATCGATAAAGATTATGTAAAAGACGTTCATTATTTGTAATCATAATATTATTTTTATCGTATACTTTGTATTTAAACATTGGATTGGTAATTAAATATGTCACTTTTTCTTTAGCAAGATACTTCTTCAATTCTTCCGTAAATATATTTACTAATTTAAAGTCGGCATAATCGATTAAAAATCCATTCGGAGCAACTGCTTCCTGAATTCCTAGAGATACGCTATGAATAAGAATCAAAGCTGCTGCCAAGATATTATTTTCCTCATCTACCAAACCTAAAAATAGTTTTCGCTTATCATTATTAAATTTAAGTAGTGAATATTCGATAGTCTGACCAAAGTTACGATAATTATGAATATTGGCATAATTGCGATACATTTTGCTCGTCAAATTGATTATTTTCATAGGCATTCTCCCTTCTGAATAACATATTATAACATACTTTACATCAAAAACAAAGAAAAATGTTACCAATTAGTTAACGTTTTGGACTTTTTTGCCATTTCAAATTGACTTAGGTAAATTATTATGATATTTTAAACATAGGTGATAAAATGAGTAAGAAGGAAATATTAGAATTATTTATTAAAACTATCGAAGAAAGAAAGCTTTTAACGGAATTTATCAAGTATCTTTTTGACTATGAAAAACTTTACGATTATAACTATATTTTCCGTATCGCTTCAGATAATCAAGAAGTCGTTATCGATATTTATGATAATGTCAGTGATCACCGTTTTAATCGATATATCTTTAGTTATCAAAAAGGAAAATACCAGACCCGCGTAATTGACGAAAACAACGTATTTGCTACCTACATCGATGTTTTAAATATATCGAAACCTAATAATAAATTATATAAATTAGCATATATGACAACTATGGATAAAAATCGCATAATCGAATACGCCCAGACATTTCTAACAAGCGAATTTATCGACATTTTAAAAGAAATAATAAAATAAACCTAGAAAATAGGTTTATTTTGATATTCTTGCTTAATTAAAATCGGTTGATCAGTAACCAAAGCATAGATAAAAGTACTCCGATATTCCAAATCAAAAACTTTCATCTTATTAGGTTTATAATTAGAATATACCGGCACATCGATACTTTTCTTTATCTTATTTAAATATTTTCTTCCATCATCACTGAATCCCAATATTCTTATATATACTTCTTTGTTATTATCTTCTTTTTTAATATTTAATAAAATAGCCATCAACATGCGATTTATTTTATTGTAAGTATATCTTTTCGTTTTAATATTCATAACTAAATCTTTCCAATTATTTACTTCAGTTATTCCCTTAATAATTCGCTTTTCAATTCCCTCATCGACCATCAAATATTGATCTAATGAACCAAGATTATTGATGATGTTATACCTTAAATAACCATATGCTTTATCGATATTGATATCTTTATTTAGATATTCCAGTGTAATACCAGGTACATATTTATGAATATCTTTTTTTTCTTTGATTAAATCTCTAATCAAATTGGCACTAATAATATCCGAATCGATTTCTTTTCCGTGATAATCGTTAGTTCTTTTGATCGATAAAGGTGTAATACGATAATTATTACTGATTATTTCCTTAATATAAGATAGCGCCAATAGATCATTGGGCTTATCGATTTTAATACCCGTTAATTTATATAAGGCCTTACTCGTAGCCGTAGGGTAGTTGATTCCTTCATCAAGGTATTCCTTAACCAATTCATCATATCGCTCATCATTTATTTGTGTATTAGCTAAAGCAATCAGTTTCTTTACATTATCGCTTTCCGTCCCAAACACTAGCGTATCGATATGAAGAGTCTTAAGTATTTTTAAAGCTCCATAAGCAAACATATCGGCACCCTGGATTGCATATAAAGTAGGTAATTCGATAACTAGATCGATACCCGAAGCCAAGCATATTCTCGTCTTATCCCATTTATTTATTAAAGAAATTTCTCCTCTTTGCGTAAAATTAGTGCTAATAACTGCAATAACAAGTGAATCAGGATACAGTTCTTTAATCTTATTTATTTGATATAAATGCCCCAAATGAAAAGGGTTATATTCAGCAATTACCCCAATTATTTTCATTTCTTCACATCTTCTTTACTAATTATTTTCAAATAGATCATCAAATAGGCAATTCCCAATAAGAATCCTCCCAGAACATCCGATAGATAGTGAACTCCTAAATATATACGTGAAAAACCAATCAATAATATCATTATCGTACTAAAAATAATCAATAATGTCTTCCAAAATTTATTACTTATCCGTTGGCACAGTAGATAAACAATAAAAGTAAAGTAGGCGCAACTTACCATCGTATGTCCAGATGGGTAACTATAGCCACTAGCACTTACTAATGACAAACCATCAGGTCTAGCCCTACGAAAAATAAATTTAAAAACTTGACTAGTCAAAAATACAGCAATTAAATTGATGGTAATGCTCAAAGGTATTTTTTTATTTTTAATTATAAATAATAACAAAATACTGATTGCAATTAACGAATAAGCCCTAGCAATATTTGTAATAATCGTCATAAATTTTGTTAGTCCATCACTACGCATACCAATTACAAGTGATCCCATATAACTATCTATTGGATCAAATAACTTTGTCAATACGGTAATTGTCAAAATGACAAAAAGTATTATACATATATATAAAATAATTGTTTTAGTATCTTTTAAACCTCGATCTTGCTTCTTTTCCATACGAACTCCTTTTGTAATATTATACTATAAAGAAAAAAATAATAAAAGAGAAAAAGACGCATTATTTACGTCTATTTTTTCTTGCCATTATTTGAATTGGTATCTTTGGTAAAACAACCACTTCTATTGTATAAAATCTCGCTATTATTGAAATCCCTAATAACCCGTCTATTATTATTTATTAGATCTTCATCTAGTGCATCGCTTGTCTTAATATTGTAGAAGAATAAAATACCATGATTACTAACTAATTCTTTAAGAATTTCCATAAGTGCAACAATCTTCTTTAATGTTTGAATATCTTCGATAACACTTTCAACATTACAGATGATATTATAAGTAATAATTGTCTGGTTATTTTTACGTACACTATTTGAATAAACCAATTCAACTTCATCAAAACTTGCTTCCCGAATCGGGTACTCTATCCGCTTGAATATCATCTCGGTCATCTTCTCCGTGC
>CAZEVZ010000003.1:0-31800 GCA_964514935.1 uncultured Muribaculaceae bacterium | reverse complement strand
TACGACCATTTTTATTGCACATTCCCTTATTTTATGGTATCATTTTAATAGAAATGATAGTCCTCAAGTAAAATACTTAAGGACTTTGCAACCAAAAGTTTACATTAAAAAAATAACAAAACAGATCAATTGAATACTAATCGATCTGTTTTTTCTTAACAAGACTCATCACAAACATTGATAAAGAAATCATCAAACATTTTCTCTTCATCTGCAAGCATCTCGGCAGTCAATTCTTCTCTTGAAGAAGTCTGACTATCAGATATACCTGTTGTAACTCTAATTGGTTTGCCTTTGGCAATATACACGAATAATGGAAGGTAAATTCTTTTTTCCTCAATATCTAATTTACTGCCTCCATTTTTATTAGCAGCATATGTATAATTTGGTAATACTTCATCTAAATATTCCAATAATTTAAAATATTCGGCAGTTCCTTCCTCTACCAATACAGCCTTACCATCATCATCTAAAGTATATTTATCCCTAAGGATTTCATTTCCTTCATCGTCCCATACATCGACATAATATACTTTTTTAATACCATTATTATTAGCTACTTCAAGGGCTTTTTCAATGACACTACGACACCATGGGCATAATGTAGAACCAAAATAAACATAGAATGTTTCTTCGTTTTCAATTTTATTAACTATTTCTTTCGCTGTACTAATCGTAATTGGATTATCTTTAGGAATACTTACTACTCGATGTTCTTTACCATTGACATTAGTTAATCCATTTAATCCCTCGTAATTCTTTTTAAATAACTTGGCATCTTTGCTAGCACAAGCAGTTAATAGGAATACTCCCAATAACAATAATAATACTTTTTTCTTCATTACATCACCCACTTCTAACAATACTATAACCTTACAAAATAAGGATTTAAAACACAAATTGGTGACCCGTATGGGATTTGAACCCATGAATGTAGCCTTGAGAGGGCTATGTGTTAACCATTTCACCAACGGGCCGTAAAGGGAATTACTCCCCTAGAATTTTATTTATTCTACTTTCGATTCTTTCTTTACCGAAGAGAGACATAATCTCATACAAATCAGGTGTCATCGAACTACTTGTTAAAGCCACCCTAATGACCGTAGATATATCCGCTACACTTCCGTTATAATTATCAGGATTTTCTTTATAATCTTTCATATTAGATGCATAACCTAATTCATCGCATAATTCTTTTACTTTATTGAACCAAGTTTCTTTGTCATCTGATTCATTATAATATTTATTTAAGTATAATTCAAGTATCTTTCTAATTTCAGATTTATCGGTAATATTACCCCAATCGTAAGTAACATCGTTAAATAATTCATCATACATATACCAAATATGTTTTTTGATACTACCCCAAGATTCATAATCCTTTCTTGGTTTCTTTTGATATCTTTCGATGCTGAAAATACGAATCGTATAATCTTTATCCTTTTTAAGTAGTTCATAAAAATCATTATCGTATTCCAAAGCCCATTTTAAGACGTTATCATAGACTTCTTCAGCTTTTAAATAACTGATATAATTTCTTGAAATATTTATCAATTTTTCTAAATCGAATAATGAACCACTAGCAGATATCTTCTTAAAATCAAACTTGAATTCATCGATTGATTTATCTTTATTACAGTCATACCACTGTTCAAAATTGGTATTAGCAATCGTCATTAAATATAGATGAATCGCTTCAACTGGAATACCAAGTTCAGCATAGTAACTCATCGCTGCTTCGGGATCTTTTCGCTTTGATAATTTTCGCTTAACTTCGCCATCTTGTTTCATAATTGGTGATAGATGAGCATATTTAGGCGGTTCAAAACCAAATACTCTAAATAACTGAATATGAATTGGCAAACTTGATACCCATTCGTCTCCTCTGGTGACATGGGTTGTTCGCATCAAGTGATCATCTACAAGATGGGCAAAATGATATGTAGGTAATCCATCACTTTTCATAATGACAATATCTAAATCATTTTCAGGAAATTCTATCTTACCCTTAACCAAATCGTTGACTATTACTTTTTTCTCAAAGTTACCTGGTGATTTCAATCTAATGATATATTTTTCACCATTTTTAATACGCTCATAAGCCTCTTCTAATTTAAGTTGACGACATACCGCATATCTTCCATAATAGCCAATTCTCGCTTTTGTCGCTTCTTGCATCTTTCTTGTCTCTTCAATCTGTTCTTCCGTACAAAAGCATGGATAAGCCAAACCTTGTCCTATAAGGTGTTTAATAAATGCATGATAGATTTCTTTTCTTTCACTTTGAATATAAGGTCCATAATTACCAATCGATTCGGTTCTCGATAAAGCACCCTCGTCGATATTTATCTTAAAGTCCTTTAAGTCTTTGACAATTCCTTCAATGCCATTTTCTACTTCTCTTTTTTGATCGGTATCCTCTATTCTTAAGTAAAATACTCCTCCGGTATCTTTGGCAGCCTTATTAGATATAAAAGAAGCCAGTAAACTACCCATGTGCACAAAACCGGTTGGACTAGGGGCAAATCTAGTTACCATTGCTCCTTCTGGCAAATTTCTTTCTGGATACATTTTCTCATAATCAGCCACTGTCTTAGTGACATTTGGAAATATCAAATCCGCTAAATCCTTATATGTCACAAGTATCACTCCTTTTTATAAATTTGGTTGCCCCTGCTAGATTCGAACTAGCGATCATGGAGTCAGAGTCCAATGCCTTACCGCTTGGCTAAGGGGCATTAACAAAACAAATTATATCATAAAAAATAAAGAAAAAAAAGACTTTCGTCTTTTAAAATACAAAATATTTTATCAAAATTATCACGGCCAAGATTACTCGATAAATAGCAAAGATTGAAAAATCGTGTTTTTTGACATAGTTGATTAAAAACTTAATTGAAAACAAACCGACCACAAATGATACGAAAACGCCAATAAAGGTCTCAATGCTTAAGGACAAATCGCCCATTTTTAAAATCGTTGCTCCCAAGATAATTGGTACTGATAACATAAAAGTAAATTTCGTTGCCGCACTTTTAGATAATCCCACTAACCTAGCCGTCAATATCGTCGTTCCACTCCTAGAAAATCCCGGAATGACCGCTAATGCCTGTGATAAGCCAATAATTAAAGCCTGTTTTAGTGAAATATACTTATAATCGGTCTCGATTCTATAATGCTTATCGGCCCATCTATCGCCTAAATAGATAAGTACGCCCATAACGGCTAAAGCCATGGCAATTAACCATATCTTTTGACGAAAAACATTTTCGACCATATCGTCCAGTAAAAAGCCTAACAATGCTCCCGGTATCGTTGCTATTACCAAATACCAAAACATTTTATTTTCAAACGAATTACGCTTAAGAGTAACCTTATTGACTACTCCTTTAAATAGCGCCAACCATTCTTCAAAAAAAGCCACTAAAACAGCTAAAAGTGTTCCAAAATGCAAAGCTACATCGAAAGCTAAAGAATGACCTTCCCAACCAAATAGATATGGCACTAAAATTAAATGAGCTGACGAAGATATTGGTAAAAATTCACATAAACCCTGAATTACTCCCAAGACAACCGCCTTTATAATAACTACCATAAAACCACTCCTAATAAATTATATTATTTAGTTTCAATAAATTCCAACAAACCGATAAACATATTGATAAATTTTGGTTCCAAACCATTTTTCTTTAGTTTTCTCAAAGCAATTCGTTTCTTATTCATCGGTAAATCACTAAATATTATCGCATCTACTTGTTCTTTTAAAATGGTATTTATTTCCAAATCATCTAAAATACTACCAATTTCTTCATTGATAACACTGATCGTCTCTATTTCAAGTTTAAGACCAATGATATTTACTTCTAACGGTTCAAAACAATTGACATCTTCTATTCTTACCACTAGATCATTTTTTATTGTCTCAAATCCATATTCCACTACTTCATTATTTCGCTTGACATATACCCTATCAGGACGTTTCATATTCCTAAATCGAAGGGTATAATTTCTATTTGGAATATTTAGATTACCCTCTTTTCTTTTCATCGTAAAACTATAACCATTATTCGTCTTATCGAGATTCATTTTAGTAATCATATAGTTCATTTTAACCGTTGAACTAATTCCATCATCATCGTATAATTCATAACTGCCATATAACCCATTTTCCGCCGGAAACACTTGAATTTCCATATTGATTGGAAGTTCGGTATTCATATCCAACGACATTGGGATTATTGAACCTTCTTTGACAAAAATTGGATAATCCTCATCTTTATAAAAACCGACATAATATTTATTTCCCGTATATTTCTTACCAGATGCATAATCGTACCATACTCCATTAGGAATAAATACTCTTTGAACAACTCGGTTCATTTCCAAATTCTTGCGTTTGACAATTGGACTTATCATCATCTTACTACCAAAGAAATACTGGTTTACATAATTAGGTTCATCATATATCTTCGGATATTTATAATATAATGGTTGTACTATTGGTACCCCGTATTTATGATAAATATAACTTTCGTTGTAGATATATGGCACTAATTTATTCCTAAGTTGCATATAATCTCTAACAATAGTTAAAACAATTTGATTCCATTTCCAAGGCTCTCTTTTGTAATATTTTCCTTCCTCCCCTGCCAATAAGAAAATCGGACTGAAAACTCCAAATTGAATGTAACGCAAAAATAGTTCATCATCTTCGGTTCCCCCATAGTAGCCCCCAATTGCATGAGCCTGCCAACAAACGCCTAAATTAGCAGCACTATTATTATAAGTTGCTAAACTTCTTAAAGTATTCCAACTTACTTTAGTTCTACCACTATAAATAATCGGATATCTATGGGGAGCAATTCCCGGATTACGTGATAAAATTACCCCTCTCTCGTTTAAATTAGCAATTGCATAATGATAATGATTAAGTAAGAATAATCCCAGTCTATCATTTGGATTATTATAATCGACACTAAAAATTTTAATTCCACTATTCATTAAATTATTGACAATCACATTAAAATATACCGTTATCTTATTGTTATCTAATGGAATAAAACTTACTTGATTGTTATTGCTTGGCAAATACTTAACTAATTCACCATACAAAGGATCATTGATACTGATAGGCAATTCTGGATTGATTGTCAAACCAAATTTTTGTTCTTTACTCTGATAATAATTATAAAGACGTTTGATATCGAACGATGTCTTATCATAACTAAAATTCTCGATATTATCATGCCATTTATTACCTAACATAAATACCGATATTGGTATCTTATTATCACTAAAATTATCTAAAATATTATCGATATCATACATATTGTACTTATCGTTTTTATACCACCAAGAACCTAGGGTATATCGAGGAATCATCGGTGGATAACCAGTCAAGTTAAAATAATCTTGTAAACATAATCCCAAATCACTACGATAAGCAAATAAATATAAATCAGTTGTTGCTAGTTCCCTTGAAATAAACATTTCATTTTCGATAACCAAACTTTTTGAATCATCGATTAAAACAAAACCATCTAAAGAATATAATCCTTTACCTAGTTTTAAATTATTATCTAAATTATCTAAAGAATATGTAATACTTCCGACATTTCTAACTTCTTTATGGCCTGGATACCATTCTTTATCGGTACCATTTATCTTAACTTTGATATTATTGCTTGCTATTGGTTTTTCTTTAACATACGTCAAGTTAAAATATTCCGTATTGATCGTCAAAGATAAATCATTATCGGTAATATCAAAATTGCTATCAGGAAAAGTTCTATTTACTACCAGCGAAGTTGCTCGATCTTCAAAATGGCCTTCTGCATTATACTCAATTCTAATTAGTCGTGGTGTAAGAATAGTAAAACGATAGCAATTGCCTTTGACTATACTTCGATTACTTGCAATTAACTTACGATTATCTTTGACAAAGTAACTAGATAAACCAGCCATATTACATCACCCTTTATTCTCTCTTAATTATAACATACGATTTTAAAAAATAAAATACCTTTAAAAGAAAAAGGACTTAAAAGTCCATTATTTTACTACTATTCTAGTTGACAGTTTATTATCTTTGACATCGTTAGCCAAATCATAGCCATAGAGACTATTTCTAATAAACCAATTACCACTATCTGATGTTTTTATAGTACTATTATCCCAATTACTATTACCTAATGATAGTTCTTTAGTTGCATCACCTAAAATAAAGCTATCTTTTGAATATAAATCATAATCATCAGTACCAATTGGCATTTCGTTAAAATGAGAATCCGTTAAATTCAAACTATTACCAGCAGAAACATTACCCATCGTATATTCCCAAGCACTACCAGCCATATCGAAAACACCATAAATATTACCTGTCGTCGAATCCGTCAACTCACTTCCGGATATAAAGGTATCATTAACTCCGATACGCTTACAACTATTATTTTTGCATAAACCATATTTAGAGTGTGTCAAATAGACAATACTACCCCATTCGGTATTTTTAATAACATGATAATCACCTGTCGCTTTAATACCTTTTATTTGCTTATAATAACTAGATAGATAATCATTTACTAGTACTTGACTATCGCCCTTACTTTGCGCATTGCTCGTTATTTCATATTTACTTACCCAAAGTCCATCCAACTCTTCAGTCGTACTGCTAAATGCGGGATGAGTGTAATATTTACCATTATCATTACTAGTTACTTTTATCGTTTTCGAACTATCGCTATAGCATTTGCTACCTTCACAATAGATAACTCCTGAAGAAGCCGTTAAATTCTCAAATGTAACCTCGATTCCTTTATGATAAGCATCATAAGTATCGACATTATCTTCACCTAAAATATTGAATACACGATACTTAAATCTAGGTATCCAAACGAACATCGATAAAATATCTTCATTCTTAACTACTGTTCCATTACTACTAGATAAGTAAAATTCCTTTAAAGTCATCGGTGTAAAATTACGATATCCTGCTTCTAACGCATCGTAGATAATATTCATACTACCACGATAATTATTAGCAATTTCATTATCAGTTAGAACGCGACTATAGAATAACACATCGCCAACCGTCATTTTACTTATATTATTAAAGGTACTATCTGTTCCTAATCTAAATGAAGCCGTACCAACATTCCCTGTCATATTAGAAGTACCAATCTTATTACCATTAACATAGAAAGAAACACTATTTCCATCATAAGTATACCCTAAAATATACCACTTGTTCTTCTCGATATTGATTGGTTCAGAAGAAGCACTATTATTACCATTTTTAAAGATAAATGCCTGATGATTATTATCGTAATAATAAGTGACATTACCATTAGAAATTAAATATACATTATCATTTATTTCCTTAAACTTAACCCTCATAATATTGGTAAGTCTATCAAAACTATAACTAAAACCTAAATCTAAATATTTATCATCAATTACCAAATTACCATTATTGATAACCAAATTATTAACTTTGATATTATGCTTACCAGTCAAATCATAAATCTGTTTATCACTATCTTTAATAACTACACTATTGGCCCATTTACCATCATTATAATTGTACCAATTGTATTCACTTACCGTATTACTCCTATCTGCTATTTTCCATGTTTTTGCTGTTCCATCATAATATACCGGCATCATATCATCCGTTAACTGTGGATGATTAGCCCCACTATTATCGATTGTCTTGTAGACACTACTACCAGAAGTCACTACTCGCGCACTAAATTTTTTACCCAATTCATCATTTGGAGTATCCATATCCAACCAAATATTTATTTTGAAAGTTATCTCTTCATTTGGATAGATAATAACATTATCCGCCAAAAGATTATCCACCGAAGCCAATGTACGTGGTAGATAATCATCAATTTTAATTTTGATATATTTTCTATCGATTACATCATTACCCTCATTGACTAACATCTTTAAATTGAATAAATATGCTAACGATCCTGTATTTTTAATTGTCAAATTATAAGGTTGTAATTTAACCCCTTCACTATCATTAACTGGGAAAGCATTTTCCAAACTTATCTGTTCATCTTCGACAAACTGCAAGTCTAATAACCCCGTATTATAATTGAATTCATTAGTCGTATCTGATTTTAAAAATAGAGAATAGGTCGTTTCACTTAAAGATACAAACACGAATAAAACAGCTAATGCCACGATATACGTTTTATTAGTTTTGATGAATTCAAGCATAAGTTACACCTCTACTCTCTATTAACTATTTATTATTCTTCTGTCCAAGCATATACTTTTATTGTACCATAAAAATATTTATCTTGTTCACTATTTGGAATCGTATCATAATCAGCCCATAACATAAGTCTTACACTATCACTCATATAAGGTGCTAAAGTATCTTTTAACAATATATAATTATCCCCATTAACATCGAATGCTTTATAAAGATTATCTACTTCCCAATAAGCATCATTAAGTTTAGCTGTTCCAATATGCTTATTATTATTTGATATCTGAAATCTTAAATATTCGACATTGACAGAAGTATTATTCGATTTTTTAATTGCCACCAAATAATTTATTCTTTCATTTGAATTATTGGTAATTGTAAAATCTGTCATACCATCGGTTACTTCGACATCGCCAATTTCTTTTACTTTACCTTCAGCATCATAAGCCACTTTATCTTTAGGAACAATCGCAATGTACTCATCGGTGGTAACTACAGCTGTCTTTTCAAATACTTTGACGTTCTCATTACCATTAGTAGTCTCATTTATCAATTCTTCGGCATTATCTCCAACACTAGCAATAAAATTGCCATTATATTTGATATCGCCATTTTCTGATACATACACCGTCTTACCATTATAGTTTTCGACTACTGCACCACCATTCGTATAATAAGTAACACTACCATTCTTCTTACTGATTTCAACATACTTATTATCGACAATCTCGTATATTTTATTATTCTTTATCACAATACTATTGCTTTTTCTTACACTAATTGTTTTAGAACCGTCCCTAATAATTGCTCCACCATCATCGTAATAATCGATAATGATACCATCATCCAATTTCGATGTCTTATATATTGCTGCAGCATTACCATTTTTAAAGGTTACATCACTACCCGATATATTTAAATCATCGACCGTTCTTACAAGATAACTTTTATTATTTTTTACTACTTGTACCGTTCCATCATAATAATAATCTAATTTAACATTACCGACATTTTTACTCTCTTTTAAATATGTTACTTTATTGTCCGAAATATACTTTTCGTGAATATCATTAGCATTTCGAACAAACATGTCTATTTTAGAATTACTAATTTCGGCTGAACCATCACTATAATACTTGATAACTCCCCAAGCATATTCTTCCTTTTTGATCATTACTACATCGATTATTTTTGCATTAGATGAAATGGTACCATCACTCTTTATTCCATAATCGCCATTATCTAAAGGATTGATACGCGTTACACTACCCTTATTTTTCATCATCTTAAATGCCGTACCATCACTATAATATTTGATTGTAAAAGCACTATGTTCAACTGTTTTAACAAGTAAAACCTCACCATTTTTAGCAAAAGTTCCATTGTTTAAAAACATATTCTCGGCAGTTTCTGCTGTCAAAGAATCACCCACACCGATATTATAATCACCTATCGATACATCAATCGAAGTATTGGCATCTTTAATCCGTGGTTCGACGTTTACATCCATACTTTTAATCGTAACCATAATACTTATCCCTACAATGGTCAACGATAAAATCAACATAGTCAAGAAAATCAATACATTATGACGACGCCAAAAAAGAATTAACGATGGTTGTTCTTCTGCTAGCAGAATCTTCTCTCGTTTTTTATTTAATTCGACTACTTCTATTTTTTTTCTTGGCATAACGATCATCCTACTCTTTAATCAATTTACTTTTTCTTCCTATACGTTTCAATATCTTCATAATATCATAAGATAATATTACTAAACATGGAATCAAGACTAATACAATAAGTCCACCCTTACTAGATAAAATATCTTGAATATATCCCAATTTAGGAATTTTTAAAATTACTTTCCCCAAAATATTAGCATTAGGTACCGGAACACTATCGGCAACATTGTTAGCATCACCTTGAGTACGGTATTTATATATTCCTTCCGTTTCATCGTATATTTTATCGATAATTCTGTGGGTTACTGATATTCCACCAAATCTTTGATCTGGCGAAATAAATGTAATAATATCGCCAATTTGTAATTTTTCTTCCGGAATCTTTTTCGTTACTACAACATCCCTTATCTGAATATTAGGAATCATACTTCCAGATAAAACAACATATGCATTGAATACCGGTGCTGAATAGTCACCTTTAGCAGCTCTAATCTTAATATCCGCTACATAAAGCAATAAAACACCACCCAATAACATAAGGAAGATGAATATAGCATATGAAATGACACTGACAATATATTTAAAGATATTATCTTTTTCTCTTATTATCTTTACTTTATAGTGTTTAACCCCAAATATATCATCAAATTTATTATCCAAAGAAAGACTTGCATCCATAATACTCACCCTTATTCTCTATTAAATATTATATCATATTATTATAAAAACACAAGTTAAACATATAAAAAAAAAATAATATTTTTGTCAAATACTATTTAATTCTTTTTTTTACTTTGGTATCACGAAGTAAATACTCCAAATTCAATTCACAAAGTAACTTGTTCATCTTGATCATTTTTCTCTCAATATCAAGTTGACCATCATAAGTAATTTCAGCTAATTTATTCAATTCTGTCTTAAGTGTCTCGATATATATATCACGAAATTTATTGATATTACCAATATCATACCTACTAATTTCCAAATATTTATCGATTTCATCAATCGTTATTTTAGCTTTTTCTTTTCTATTATCACTAGCAAAATATCTTGCATTCAAATCGTAAGATGCCACCCCAATTATTCCTACAATTAAAAGCCTTTTAAGAAACTCAATTACCGTCGGTGAAGTTAACCATATTCCTAAAACTACCGCATTATACACAAGATATATATTGATAAGATTCTCCTCAAAAATATCCTTTTTAGTCAAATGTAATTGATAATTTAAACGATATTTAATATCTTGGCTCATCATAACCTTATCTTTCATAATCCCCAAAGCTATTTCCAAATCTTCCAAATCTTTTAAATTTTCAAAAATCATCGAAAATAATTCATCGACATCACTTGGATCAAAACTATTTACTGTTTCTAATTCTTTATTAGTAATCTCGGAAAATAATCTAAATCCTTCTTCCTTTTCTTTCTCTATCTCACTTTTTTCTTCATAATCATCCATACACATATCACTTGCCTTTTGTTTGTTATTTTACTACGAACAAAGTAATAAGTAAAGACAATTCTTTTATTCAATTATCTATAGTTGCACCCGAAAAACTTATTTGACATAATATATAATTACCCAAATAAATGCACCAGGCGAACTATGTGAGGGATAAGTTGTTCCTAATTGAACATATACTTTCACGGTCGAACCAGATTGTGCAAGAGCAGCTCTAAACATGTCGCTATTATCTTTATAATAAGGAATATCTAAATTATAACCATCAAAAGATAAACAAAAAGCCTCGTATTTTTTTATTTTATCAAGAGATGCTAGCCCCGTATCCGCAACCACACCCCACGCTGTTGTTGTTTTATATCCAGACACAATTTTTCTATATAAAACACTACCATTATAAGTTCCTACTTCTTTTTCTGTGTCATTATATGCATTTAATGTTGCAACACGCTCTGAAAGCGATGTTATATTCTCATTTAATTCAGTATAATCTGTTGCCGCACTATAGACTTCATCTAATGCATCTTGCACATTATTTGAGTTTAATCCACTAGTCGTATTATCATAGCCAACAATATTTGAATCATACATAGTCGTTGCGGCATATGTCACTCCACTAGCTAATACAATTGCTATGGTTACAATCAATATTAACTTGCTATTATTTTCCCATATTTTTCGCATCTTTATCACCATTCTGTCCTTAAGTATTTTACTTAAGAACTTTTATAATCTCCGTAGATGACTATAAATAAAGGCTCTATTGAAATTATGAAGAAAATTTGACACAAATTTTTTTCTAAAAAATTACCACCATTTTTATTGCACATTCCCTTATTTTATGATATTATTTTAATAGAAATAATAGTCCTCAAGTAAAATACTTAAGGACTTTGCAACCTATAGTTGACATCGATATCGATGTTTTTTTATTACCATTTTGATATGTAAAGAAAAAGAATAGACAAATAATCTATTCCTTATATTAACTTATTTGTTTTGGTAAGAACCACTTAATTGGTTTTGTCCTAATTTTACCAATCTCTTGGTAATTTCGCCACCAACTGATCCATTTGCTCTTGAAGTAGCATCTGGTCCTAAATTAACACCAAATTCATTAGCTATTTCATATTTCATTCTTTCGATAGCTTGTTTTGCTCCTGGAACAACTAGTTTGTTTGTATTTGAACTATTATTCATCATATTCACCTCCTACAGTAATAGGTTGTGAAATATCTATAATTTAATACTAAAATTCATCTGGTAATTTTTACAAATCGTATTGTTTTTGATTTAAAGAAATTGTTATTATTCCTCTATTTTTAATTGCTCTATCGATCATTTCCTCGTATGGGAAAACACTTTCATATAGAATTGCTTTATCAATATCAGGATTGATAACTGGATGTTTTGGCAAAAAGATTGTACAGCAATCCTCGTATGGTAAAATCGATGTTTCATAAGTACCAATTTTTTTAGCAATATCGATAATTTCTAATTTATCTAGACAAGCCACTGGTCTAATTACCGGTTTATTAGTTACATTATTGATAACTTGCATACTGGTCAACGTCTGACTTGCCACTTGTCCAACCGACTCTCCATTGATTAAAACCAAACATCTACTTTCCTGCATTACTTTTTCACTAATACGATACATCATTCTTCTCATAATGGTAATCATATATTCAGGATTGCTATTTTTATAAATTGCTTCTTGAATTTCCGTAAAATTGATTACATGCAGTTTAATACTGGACTGATAAGTATTTAAAATACTAACTAATTTTTTGACTTTTTCTTTAGCTGCTGGACTGGTATGGGGTGGTGATTCAAAATAGATACATTCTAATCGAACACCTCTTTTCATCGCCATATAGCCAGCCACTGGAGAATCTATACCTCCAGATAACATGAGTAATCCTTTTCCCGCAATACCTACTGGATAACCTCCCAAACCAGCAATTTCTTTATAATAAATATAGGTATAATCTTCTCTTATCTCAATTTTAAGTAAATACTCTGGATTGTGAACATCGACCTTTATATTTTTTTTATTTTTTAAAATTAAAGCCCCCATCTGTCTTGAAAAATCCATCGAAGGTATCGGAAAAGACTTATCGGCTCGATCAGTTTCCACTTTAAAAGTACTAAAATTTTCTATCTTAATGATATCTAAAATCGTTTTTTCAATTTCTCTAATATCAGTTTTAACTTTATAAGCAATAACTATACGATGAATTCCAAAAATATTTTTAACAATATTTACTACTTCATCGATATTTTTTTCATCTACCGTAATAAACATTCTAACTCTATTTTTGACAATTTTAACATCGTAATTGGCTAATAATTCTTTCATTTGTTCATAAATTTTACTAATAAATAAATTACGATTATCACCTTTAGTCGTAAGTTCTCCATATTTAATCAAAATTATTTTTTCCATAACACCACATCCACTGCATAAATTATAGAAAAAAAAGAAAAAATAGTCAATTATTTTATCTTTTTTGGATACTTTTTATAATATATTTTTTTAATTATTATATAACTAAATGAAGTATAAATAATTGTCATAATGATACTTCTAAATAATATTAAAAATAATAGTTTAGATGAATAATTATCGTAGTGAACAATCAACAAAATAATATACGATAAAAAATGATATATAAATATTCCTAGTAATGCTTTAATATTTATCGTAAAAAGATTATTTGGTATATAGTCATTGATTAGTTTCATAATAATATAGATAACTATAAAAATAAAGATATTCAACAAGAAAGTATTCGTATATACGATATCAAATAGAAGTCCTAAAACAAACAATATCTTTAAGTATTTATTGTCATTATCAAAATAATTATAGATAATAATTAGAGAAATAACCGTATAAATAGTCCTAAATATACTGGGATTATAAATATCAGTACTGATAAAGTTAGAGCTTAAACCATCTAAAAGAAAGGAAATAATGGTATAGATAACAACTATAATCATTTGGTTATCTCTTTTCTTTTTAATACCGCTACATAATTTAAATCATCAAAATTAGCAGCTGGTACAACATCGATTACTTTCGTCAAATCATATTCATCAGTCGTAATATTTTTGACCGTTCCAATCATTATTCCACTAGGAAAAATACCTCCAAGTCCCGAAGTATAAACATACTCTCCATCATTAACCCTAACCGTATTGCTGATACCTTCAACTTCTAGATAACCCGTATTGTAATTATATCCCTTAATTAGCCCATTGATCGACTTTTTACCATCACTTATCGTAATACTTATCTTGTTGATCGTATCACTACTGGTAATTAGTCTTACATCACTAGTAAAAGTTGTCGTACTGATAACTTTTCCAATTAAACCACTAGCATTTACTACGACCATATCGCTCTTTACCCCATTATAAGATCCCTTATCGATGGTAATTATATTGTACCAATGACTAATATTTCTACTTATTACCGTTGCATTTAAATATTCATAATCACTGAGTGTATGTTCTATTTCCAACTCCTCTTTCATCGTTTTTAATTCTCTTCTTAATTCAATATTTTCCGCATTTAAAGAATCTATTCTTGCTACTTCGGGCAATAATTTCTGATACTTTTCTCGAATATTTTTTAATTCACGGTAATCATCTACTTTATTTATAATAAATTTAAACGGATAAAAGATAATCTTCTCACAACTAGTAACCGTATCTTTAATCAAGGATTCAAATTTATTTAATTTTCGATCTGGTTTTAAAGTATAAGAAAAAATAACTAATATAATTATTATCAACAAAATGATAAGTAATAACAAATATTTCGGTTTAATGCGCCTTTTTCTCATCGTATCACCTAATCTTATTATTAGCAATTTCTTCGTATAAATTCAGTGTAATTGATATTGGGAATATCTTCATTGAGATAGACACCTATCTTCCCAACAGCAATATTATCGATTATTGCTTCATCTTCAACTTTTATGAAAGTATGCTTCTTATAATTATAACTATAATGAATATCGTTATAACTAATCATTATAAAATGTAATTTTTGTTGAATATTTAAAAACAAATTGTTTATTTTAATATTATAATTAGGACAGTATTTATCAAAAATATAACGGTAGATAACACTCAATTCAACTGGTTTAATATCGTCGATATCGATTATTTTCATCGTCCTATCTAGTATTAGTGAAACACAATCTTCTTTCATATAATCGATGTTTTTTAATGCTTTATCGATATTATAATCATTATAGTTTCCTACCAAATATTTTATTTTTTTATCTAAATTACTATCATCGTTATAATTGGCAAAATATCGCGTCTTCATCTTACATTTGATATATGGAATATCTTCATATAGATTGGTTAATAATACTTGATTTTCAATAATCATTTTATTCATTACCTTTTTATCATCTTCAGAAACGACTATTCTGATATCGATAGCCATTCTACGACACAAATAGTAATATATTTTGGAAGCACTGACATTATCTACAATACCAAGTGATAAACTTCCCCAAAGATTATTGATTGTCCTTAAAAGTGATGAATTATATACTTCATTTTTATCTTGATCGGTATCGATATCTAGTGATATATACTTACAAATGGTTACATATAGATATTTAGCCCTTTCCAATTCACTTAAATTATTTGGCATATCGGTTAATATCGCCTCGATGATACTTTCCGCTTTGACAAAATCATCGTAACTGACGTAGTTGTATCCAGGCATCGACATAATCAAATCGGAATACATATATCCTCGACCATTCTTCATAAAATAGGCTATTATTTCTGGATTAGGATTGGTAATATCTAAATTGATGTACTTGGTATCTTTGGTTATTTTATCCAAATCTCCGACATTTGTTACCGATACGATTAAAGAAAGTCTATTTTTCATATCATCACCATATCATAATTATATAACACGATGTTAACTTTGTAAATAAAGTTGACACTAACAAGACATAGAAAAAAGGTTCATTTGAACCCAATTTTAAATATCTGAAGATGACATCAATGAAGTTCCATCAGTTAATCCCAAATCCTCAAGTAACTCCATTAACGCTTCATTTTTAGCTGCTTTTAAAATTATTTCCATCATATCTTCTTCCGATAATTCATCGTAACTAACCGCATTGGTCGTATCTAATAGAGCTATATCGCTAACCGTACTATAGGTAGCATTGATATTTACCGTCAAGTTATCATCGGTAGATGTTACTTTAGCCATAACAATTTTCTTACCACTAACATCATTTATTTTTATTGAACCATCGTATTTAGTTACTGATGATTCAGAAATATTAAAGTTTAAAGTATTATCTTCTTTACTGATCGTCAAACTATCTTTATCATAACTATATGTTAACTTTAAGAATTCATTCTTTAATAATGTCAAATATAGAGAAATACTACCTTCAATATCTTTAACATCCGCAATCTCTTTATTGAAATCATCGGTTATTTCTTCCTGTGTCATACTGGTAATTTTGGCATAACTTTCCATAAATTTACTATCTTGTAACAATTTATTATAAACACCCGTAATTAAAGTTTTATCAATTACCAAAGTTACCATTTTGACATTCTGATTATTTAATTTAGTTATTTCTTTTTTATAATTAGCACTCTCCAAAGAAGAAGCTATTGCTGTCTTTAAAGAAGACATAACTTGTTCATAATCTTTTTTATCGACATCGACATTGCTACTAGTTACCGTTTCATTCGTCGATAGATCTATTTTTAACACATTTTCATATAAATCGGCAAATTTCGCATACATAACATTATTATCGGAGTCTATTTGTAAATTGTAATCTAACATCTTTTCATTTTTATAATTGATAACTCCATTTAAAATCGTCATATTTGCTTGAAGTCCCGTAGTACCTTCTAATTTTATCTGATTGATTATTTCTGCCAATTCCTTAATATCTTCATCTTCAGAAATAATATCTACTCCCAAAGTATAGTTTACTGGCTTATTTTTAATTTCTTCAACATCTGTTTTATCTAAAAAACTATTGGCAACCGTCGTAAAAATTGTTTTAGGATTATCCAAAACAAAATAATATAATAATCCTCCACCAACTACAAGTAGTAACAATATGATAATTATTATTAACGCCCATGGTTTTTGCTTTGGTTCCGTAAATATATCATCACTTTGTGGTGGATTTACCGCTGCTGGTTGAGATACATCTTGTGGTGACAACGAATTATTTGGTGGCAATTGACCACCATTGGCTACGGGCATCTGATTGACTGGTGGTGCCTGATTGACCATCTGGGGCATCGAACCATTTTGTACCATATTATTTGCTGGTGGAACATTATTCATTGGCATAGGTTCATTATTTACCACTTGTCCTAGAGTAATATTAGGCATATTGTTACCTACCATACTCGTATTTTGATTGTTCATCATATTTTGATTATTTATTTCTCCCATTCCATTATTGTTAGGAATGTTCCCTTGTCCATTCATTTCATTTCCTTCTTTCTACTCTAATTAACTACATTTTAACATAGATATCTAGGTTTTACAAACAAATTCTAACAAATTTAAAAAAAAGATGACTTTACGTCAACTTTTTTTAACTATTTAACTTTATTGGTTTTAAACACATAAAATATGGCATAACCTAACGCAAGAACTCCAACTATCCAAGCGATAATTATTGCTGCCGTACCAGTTTTTGGATTTTCTTTTACTTCCTCTTTTACTGGTTCGCAATATTTTTTATCCTTTATTGTACAGTTAGTACCTTCCGTATTTTGTTCAGCTTTAGCCTTTGTTGTCGTATTGGTATATTTTGTCTCGCCATTAACTTCACAAGCATAACAACTTTCTGGTGGATTTAGACAATTTGCTTCAACAGTTGCTTCACAATTGGTTCCACCGGTATTTGAAGCAGCAATTGCTTTAGTAGTCGCATATGTATATTCTGTTCCTTCACCTAAAGTACATGCATAACAGCTAGTTACTGGTGGTGCTACATAGACACATTCAGCTTGCGTCTTCGTTGTTTTCGTATAGCCGCCTGAACAACTACCATCACCCGTTGCATCTGTTTTCCAACTAAATACCGTCGCATCAGCTGTACACTGATAACATGCATATTCTGGTTGTGGATCACAATATGCATCTTCGGCAACTTCACAAGTAGTCCCCCCACTCATTGTAATCGCACGCGTAGCATTTATCGCTTTTTGAGGTTTATCGACACCATTTCCTGTACAATGATAACAATCAACTGTCGCTGGATAAATATCACATTCTGAAGCATAAGATGAACCACTTACACAATAATATGTCTCATCTGATGTAAATAATTCCGTATACATATTAGAACTATATAAATGTGTCGTTTGCGTATTAGGTCCTGTTGAAACACTATGTGACCATTCTCTACATGTACACCCAATCGTATAGACACATTCCGGATCTAGATAACCATATTCATCGGTATAACATATACCATCTTCTGGTCCATTATAGCCTGGATATCTGTTCAAATCATAATTGGTATCACCTCTAAACTGAATCTCATGAACACCAGAACTATACGTTCCCCTTAAATTCTTACTTAAAAATACCCCTGTTACTACAAGAAATGCAAATAATACAACTACTATCAAAAAAATATTAGCTTGCTTTTTACTAAAATTATTGTCTTTTTTCTCCAATTTTCTCACTCCAATACTCTCTATCTTTATAATTAGATTTTAACATATCATTTTCAAATATTCAAGCAAAAATAAAAAGAAAGTACAAAAATTACTTTCTTGACACATACTTTCCATCTTTGGTTGAAACGATAATTTCTTCATCTTGTTCGATAAATAATGGAACTCTAACAAGTAAACCAGTTTCAATCGTCGCATCTTTCGTAGCATTCGTAGCTGTATTTCCTTTAATAGCTGGTTCAGTAGCAATTATTTTATAATCTACTTTTTCTGGTAATTCGATACCTAACATTTCCCCTTCATAAAAGAATATCAGTACTTCTAATCCCTCTTTTAAAAATTTTGCTTCATTAGCAATCTGACTAGCCTGAAGTTCTACTTGTTCATAAGTATTCATATTCATGAATGTATACGTTCCACTAGCTTCATATAAATATTGCATTTTAATTTTTTCAACATGTGCTTGAGGAACTTTAATACCCGCATTGAATGTCTGTTCCGCAATCGAACCCGTTCTTAAATTCTTAAGTTTAGCTTTGACAATAGCTGCACCTTTACCAGGTTTAACATGTTGAAATTCTAACACTTGATATAGATTATTTTCATAACTAATCGTCATTCCAGTTTTAAAATCATTAACATTTATCATCTAACTCACCTCTATAATTATTTTTTCTCTTTATGTGTAGTATTCTTACGACATTTAGGACAATACTTATTCAACTCTAAACGTTCTGTCGTATTTTTTTTATTTTTACTAACCGTATAATTTTGAGTCTTACAATCCTCACATACTAATGGTACTAAAACTCTATTTTCATTTTTCTTTGCCATAGTGCACCTCCTTAAAAAACATCAAGTGTATTATAACATAAATTGGTAAATTAAGACAAGTTTTTTCGTTTATTTATATAATTCATAGTATTTATTGACCATTTTTGCCGATATTCTCTTCGTAATCATGCTTTGATATCCCGAATCTGGTGTACTAATATCGGGTGAAACTACGACGATACTCATCTTGGGATTTTCACTTGGTGAATAACCTACGAAGGATGAAGAAATAGTCTCCGTATCGACTTTCCCATCTCCATCGGTATCGATAAAACTCTGACTAGTCCCCGTCTTACCACTAGAATTATAATAATCTCCCATATAACCATAACCTAGTCCATCGGTAATTACTTGATGAAATCCCGTTCTTACCCTTTCGATATACTTACTATCGATATCGACTTTCCCTCTAACCTCTTTTTCAGTCGCATAGATTAAATCGCCTAACACTTCTTCATTATTTACAGCCGGAGCATATACTTCTTTTAATAGATAAGGCTTATATTTAGTTCCCCCATTAGCCAAAGTACTAATATATTGTGAAAGTTGAATTGGTGTATAAGTATCATATTGTCCAATTGCAAAATCCAACAAATGCCCTGGCAACTTTGAAGTACCTGAATAACCAAGCGACTCCACCGGTAAATCGATACCTGTTTTAACCCCCAAACCAAACGATGCATACATTTTACGATACTTATCAAAAGCATCGATATTTATCTTTAAAGGCTTATCGTATTGATAATTTCCCTGACCAACCTTTATGGCTATTTTATACTGATAGACATTGGAAGAATACCTTAAAGCATACAGATCATCGATATCTCCCATCGTCGTCCATGAACACTTTAAAGGCGTCGACATAATTTTGATGCACTCATCTCTTTGCACACTTCCAATATCGATTGCACCGTACTTATAACCAACCATCATCGAAGCACCTTTGACAATTGAACCTGGAGTTACTGGCAATGTCATTACCCCTGGTGTATAATCTACTATCTCTTTTGCACCTTTATCATTTATCTTAACCTGCTTCCCAGCCATTGCCAAAATTTCTCCATTATTAGGATTGGCAATTACTGCAAATGAACGATTATAATATTTGGTATTCGGTTCATCTTTGGCACGCAATACTTCCTCCTTAAGCGTATCCTCTAAATATTTTTGTAAATCGATATCGATGGTCAAGACAATATCATTTCCTCTTTTTCCTTGATGTAATAATTCATAATTATTTCCATTTAATCTATATATTGGTTTTGTTCCTTTCAAATAATCTTCATATTGTAATTCCAAATAACTAGTTCCAACACGATCATCTAAACTATATCCCTTTTTCAAATAACTACTGGCAAGTTCTGCAGGAATGCCACTCGTCTCCGAAGAAACCGTTCCCAATATCGATTTAAAAGTATCACCATATAAGTATATTCTTTCCCAATCTAATTTTGTATTAAAGCCATGCAAATTAGCAATGTTTTCACTGATAATAGCATATTCTTTTTCCGTTACATTCTTATTTTTAATTGTCTTTTCTGCATAAGAATATCCCCTATTCATCAAATAATAGATATATGCCGCTTCTAAATCTTTCTCTTTATAATCTGCCAATTCCTCTTCCGTAATCCTCTCAAAAATCAATTTTTCAATCTCAATATCATTTAATTTTCTTTTTTTATACTGCTCCCATTCTTTATCGGTAATCTTTTTCTTACACTCATCGATATTATTATGATAATAAAAAGTCTTTAAACGATACTCACTAAGTTTAGCATAATCTACTTCGATCATATCAGCAATAAGATATGCTAAATCGATTTCTTCTTTTCTAGTAACCCCTGCTTCTTTTTTATAATAAATCGTTTTAATTGCCTGATTATCTACCAATAATTTATAATTTCTATCATATATCCTTCCTCTAGGAGAACTACTCCCCTCGACTGTTTTTTCAGTTGATATAGCTAATTTATCACTATATTTTTCATAATCAGTAACTTGTAGTGTAAATAGTCTTGCTATAATAATTAGAAAGCAAAGAACTAAACATATCGATATTAAAACATATCTTCTACCGATAATATCAGAAATATTTCTATTTGAGTATTTCACCATTTTATTTATTGGTTTAGTATTTTTCATTTTATTTTTAGGTAATTTATGCTTCGTCGTTTTATTTATATACTTATGCCTAATAATACTCATAATATCTTTCCTTTCAGATGATTCTCTATTATTTATTATAGCATGTTTTCACTTATTTATCATATAATTAAATGGTGATATTCCCATGAATAAACTATTGATTTATCAATATATAAATAAACTTACATCAAATGATATCAAAGAATTTGGACTAAAGCAAAATATTGCTTTAAGCGATGAAGAAATAGCCACTATCTATGACTATATCAAACATAAAACAGAAAAAATATTTACTGATCCCTTACAAGTAATCGAAGAAATCAAAGATCACGTAAGTACCCCTGTATATAATAAATTATTAGAATTATATCAACAGTATAAAAATATAATAAAAACCTCGAAATAATTTCGAAGTTTATTCACTATATATACTTGTCTGATCGTATTCAGTTCTTACATATTCGACCAATTTTTTAATTGTCTCTTCATCCGGATTGGTATATTCAGCTAATGAAATACCCGATTTAACAAAATCTTCTTCATCGAACTCACCAATTTCCCCAATGATTAAATCTCTTTCTTTTCTAAATTCTTCTAAACTCTTACTCATAACAACTCCTAAATATCTAAATTATGGTATACATTTTGAACATCATCTAAATCCTCAAGTGCCTCGATCAAAGCCATTACTTTTTCTGTACCTTCTTCATCTAAACTGATATAATTGTCGGGAACAAATGTCACTTCAGAAACAATATATTTATCGTATCCCAACGTATCCAACTCATCTTTAATGGCTAAAAATTTATCCGGTTCTGTATAGATGGTAATTTCTTCCTCACCAATTTCCATATCGATAATATCTAAATTTAATATATCTTCCATCACTTTGTCTTCTGAATAGACATTCTCGATGACAATTAAACCTTTTCTTTTAAACATATACGATACCGAACCATCGGTTCCTAAATTACCATTCTTCTTCGATAAAGTACTTCTGACAAAGCCCGCCGTTCTATTTTTATTATCTGTCAAGCAATCGATCATTATCGCAATACCATGTGGCCCGTATCCTTCGTATCGAACAGACTCATAACTTTCGCCAGCACCTTTACTAGCTGCTTTTTGAATAGCTGACTCGATATTAGCCTTGGGCATATTTTCTGCTTTTGCCTTTTCGACAACCATCCTAAGGGCTGCATTGTTAGCAGGATCTAAATCACCAGATTTGGCTGCTACATAAAGTTCTTTGGCTAATTTTTGGAATACTTTACTCCTAGCTGCATCAATTGCACCTTTTTTTCTTTTAATCGTCGACCATTTACTATGTCCTGACATTTCTATTCACCCTACCTTTATTTTTTTCTAACTAACTTCTTACTTGGAATTAGTCCATTCTCTATAGCATATGCTCTAATAGCCCCAGCAAAAACCAAATCATCGATGTCACCATCTTCTAAACCAAATTCATTAAGACTATTCCAAATTTGTTTCTTTTCTTCAGCCGTAATAACTATATTTCCAAACTGATAATGTGTTGCAAGAACAAAATCTTTATTTCTAGATGCACCAAAATATCTCTCTTTTTCAATATACTTAACAAGAATTGCATATTCTATTTGAGTAATTCTACCTTCCTTATAAAGGTTATACAAAATTTTTTCGCCGTTTTTAAATGAAACGCCACCTTTCATATAATAATCATAGCGATTCAATGGCATATTATGTTTTTTACAAATAATAATTGTTTTAGCAATTTTTTTTAATTTTAATACTTCTCCATCTGAATACCTTTTTTCCATATCATTTCCCCCAAAATACATTTCATATTATAACATGTTTTACATTAAAAAACAAGCCACCATTTTTAAACTTCATCCCCGAAAATTAACCACATGTAAAATAAAAATTAACTATTTGTTAAACTGCTAAATTTGATAAAAAGAGCTAAAGTTATTTGCCAAGAAAGTAGATATAATATAGATGACCGTTTTGCATCGCTCCGCAAAATGATTAACATTGAACACTACTAGAAAAATATTAAATTACAAATTATCTAGATATGCATGTTATCTTATTATTAAAAATTTCGACTCCAGATAAAAGTCTAAAAGAATTAGAAAAAACGAACATAAAAACACATCATTAAAATGTGTTTTATCGACCTAAATATTCTAAAATAATTGGTCCTAATATTAACAAAAGCAATAATGGGATAAAGAATAATACCGAAATAACACTTATAAGTATTGGTACTTTACTAATTCTTCCCTTTACTTCCATTTTCCTTTTTTCTCTCAAAAAGTCGATTTGATTATATAGATTATTGATAATACTATTGCCATATAAATTTGACTCGGTCAAAGATAAAATAATATTACTAATCGTATCACTCGGTATTTTGGCCTGCATATCACCAAGTGCCTCATTCAAACTTTTACCAAAATTAACTTCACGTACCGTCTCTTTAAATTCATTCGATAAAATTCCCGATACATTAGCTGTCGTTACTTCGATGGCTTCGACTAAATTTCTACCAGTTTCCAAAGACAAAGTAAGTACTTCGAAAAAATGCATTGCCTCACTTTCTAATCTAATTTGCCTTTTCTTGAGTTTATCATCCAACATAACTCGATTGAATAAGAAATAATAAATCAAAGTAATCAGTGGGGCCATGATATATCCATAATCGAATAAAAACAATACCACAATGAATAACATTACTGAAGAAAATAATCTACCAATCATTAAATCATAGACGTTCATTTTATTACCTGTACCTAATAATTTAATCTTTGCTACCTGTTTATCGATATATTTCTTACTATATATTCTCTTTATAAATTCTTCTTTGTTCATCAGTAATCAACCCTCACTATTCTGGCCAACAAATAAGCATATATAATAAACATTACCAAAATAACAATCAATAACAAATACCCAAGAGGACTAGCAAAGAAAGGATCAAAATAATCGGGATTTAAAAGATAGATTATCAAGACAAAGATGATAGGAACAAACAACAATATTTTAGTAACTAACTTCGATACTGTCGTTGAATTTTTTAATTCCTCTTTTAATTTTTTCTTATCGAATAGTGTTTTTTCAATCGAATCAAAGACCGCTACAATATTACCCCCAGTCCTATTTAAAATAGTCAAAGAAGACGAAAGATACTCTGCTTCTTCGATCGCTACTCGCTTGGCAAATCTATCAAAAACAGTATCTACCGACAAACCATATTGCATTTCTTCAGAAATTTTTTTAAATTCGTAACCAATTGGTTTAGGTAACTTTTCACTAGCAATTTCTACGGCTTGAATGGTCGATTTTCCTGATTTAAAAGCATTGTTCATAATAATAATGGCTCTCAACATATCATTTTCAATTTTCTTCTTGTTTATTCTGTTTGCAATCAATAGATAAATATCCAAGATATAAAACCCAATAAGTAAACTGAACGCCACTTGGAGCATGGTAATAAATTTTCCCTGAATATTGACCGAAATAATCGTCAAAAGTAAGAACAATAGACTGATGACTATTTTATGCGTAATAAAATCCTCGGCTTTATATTCACTACCAACAGAATATTTATCGTATTTACTCGTAAACCACGGTAATAATTTACGAATTTTTTTTCTTTGTTTCTTGACAAAAACAATATACTTATGCCATATTCGATCTAATAATGAAACATTATTTTTTTCCTTATCATATCTAACACTATATTTAGCAATGCGTTTTTCCAATTTAAAAGCATTATTTAGACGTAAAAATAAAGTGATAATTATGACTAAAGTAAAGACAATTGCTATTTGCATCAATACAATTATCAATCTTTTATCCATAACTATCACCTCTTTTTTTCTTTTATTCTAATTTTGTACTCGTATCAATTGGTATCTCATTATCATTGATATTCATTCTAACTATATACTTGGCAACTAAAAAACTAGTAACACAGATAATCCCTAATATAGCCATACTAATAGCCAATTTAACTTTATCATTTTCCATTTTATTCACCAAATATATCTTTTAATATAATACCTTTTCGTTTCATACGATCATAAACTTTTGGAATATGTTTATAGCGAATAAATTCTCCTCTAACTTCACCCTGTTCCGATAGTCCATTCTCTTTAAAAGCAAATATTTCTTTTAAACTAACTTTCTCATCTTTAATACCTACCACTTCAGATATCGATGTAACTTTTCTTTTACCATCTGATAATCTATCTATCTGAATGACAATATTTATCGCCTTTTCAATATAATTTCTAATTGCATTTACCGGTAATTCCATATCGTTCATCAGCATCATCGTCTCTAATCTGTTAATCGCATCTTCCGGACTATTGGAATGCAGTGTCGTAATTGAACCTTCGTGACCTGTATTCATAGCTTGAAGCATATCGAAAGCTTCTTTTCCTCTAACTTCTCCGACAATAATTCTATCTGGTCTCATTCTTAAGGAATTTCTAACCAAATCTCTAATCGTTATTTCGCCCTCACCTTCGTAATTCACCATTCTAGTCTCTAGGGAAATTACATGTGATTGATGCAATCTAAGCTCAGCCGCATCTTCGATGGTAATGATACGTTCTTCATCACTGATAAAACCGCTAAGAATATTGAGCAATGTCGTTTTACCAGTACCGGTACCACCAGAAATAATAATATTTAATTTGGCTTCGACACAGGCTTCTAAAAATCTCGCCATATTGTTTGTCATCGTTCCCATACGCAGTAGGTCTTCGATGCTTTCCATACGTTTAGAAAACTTTCTAATAGTCACTACTGGACCTGTCAAAGATAATGGCGGAATGATTGCATTAAGTCTCGAACCATCTGGAAGTCGCGCATCGACCATTGGATTTACTGCATCGATTGTTCTTCCTAGTGGTTGAACAATTCTCTGAACAGTTCTGACAATATGATTATTGTTGATAAATGATACCGACTCATCCTTTACTAAACGACCATCCACTTCAACATAAATATCATTGATACCATTGACCATAATTTCTGTAACCGAATCGTTATTAAGCAAGTCCGTCAACGGTCCAAAACCATTGATTTCATTTTGAATCAAATTGAAAATATGACTTCTTTCTTCTGCATCCAAATCATAATCTTCCAATGTCTCATCGATTCGATCATTGATATATTCTTCCAAAGAAAGATTGCTCGGCATCTGATTATTGATTAAATTTTCGACAATTGTACTTCGCAATAATTCTAACTTTTCTTTATCAGGAAATACCAAATAATCTTTTACTTCTTCTGTCGTCTTAATTTCTCTCTTTTTGGCATTAAATTCCTTTAACAACGTATTATTAGCCATGAATATCACCTACTTCCTCGATTAAAGAAAGTGCTAATTTATTCATGTTCTTAATATCGCTTGCATAAAACCTATTTATATTTTTATTCAAAGTAAGAATTTCACCATTCAAAACATATTTATCGATATTCTTAATATAAAAATTTCTCGATATCGTATAGTCGATATTTCCTTTGATCATATTCCTAATATCAAATAAAGTAATATAGTCTCTTCCTGTATCTCTCGCATTATTCAAAACTATTTTATAATTCTTTTTATCCATTTCATTGAAGATACCAACCATACTCTTCATATTTTTAATATCTACCAAATCATTCGTAATGACAAATAAAGTATTATAAGATGCATCGATAGCCATCAAACATACCTCATCTAATGAATGTGACGTATCTACGAGAACAATATCATAATCATGTTTTGCCAAATCGAAGACTTTACTTAAATATCTTCCCTCAATTTTTGATACATCTCTCGGATCTCTTGGACAAGCCAAAACATCGATTCCCTTATTGTAACTAGCAACATAATCTTTAAGTTCTACTTGTTTATTGTTACTAAGGGCATCTATCAACATATAGATATCTTTTTTATTGTTGACATTAGTAATCGTCGCTACCCCACCAGCATATAAATCTAAATCGATAATAAGTACTTTTTTCTTCATCAAAAAATACAAACCAGCTAAATTAACGGTCAAAGTAGTTTTACCAACACCACCCTTAACTGAAGAAATAGTTATTATTTTTCCATTTTGATTCATATTACCACCAGCTTACCCTTTCATAATTCTTTTTTTATCATTTTCCATATAACCAATATATGAAGATTTAACTTTAAACTTAAATTTTCTAATCAATGATATTTTATTATCTAAAGTATCTTCCAACACAACATAGAGTTTATTATCTATAATTTTAATATCTACATTATCGATATCATTTTTATTTTTAGCAACCATTTCTCTCAATTTACTATCGATACCCACATTATCTAATTTATCTACTCCGTAATCGGTAACCAAATAGTTGATATTATTAAGCTCTATTTTGAGTAATACCATATTTGAAACATCGTATATCATAAATAATATTAACAAGATAATCGGTATCAAAAATATAAAAGTTACCAAACTCTGACCTTTATTATTCATTGGGAATGTACCTCACTACCATTATTCTATAAGGATTACCCAATATACGATTAAGTCCCGGAGTTATTACTTTGACATCTTCCGCAATACTTATCTTACGATAATCTATATCCAATTGATCATCAATTGTCAATTTTGGATATAAAACGCTAATCTCATCGATTGTCTTACCACTTTTATATAATAATACAATATCGGCACTATCATTTTCTAAAGAACTTTTTTTACTATAGATCATCCCAAAATCATAGATAGTAAATACAAGAAAGATTATTACTGGTAATATAAGTACAAATTCTACAAGTGCTTGACCCTTCCTATTCATAATAGCCTCCCGATACCTTATCATTATAATTATAACATTAAGGTCAAAAAAAAGAAAGAATTATCTTCCTTTTTTCTTCGCTTTTTTATTATTATCTACTTTTTTAGAATTCTTATTATCTTCTTTTTTAAATTTCTCGATATCTTTGTTAGCCCGTTTCGTTTCCTCATCATCTTCATCTTTAAATATTAAGTAGACAAGTCCAGCAATTGCTAACAATATCAAGATAATAATTATAACTCTAGTTACTTTTTTACCAGTATTCATATCATTATTATCGACTACTCCATTATCACTACCAGTTGTCGTCAGTGAATTTGAAGGTTCTCCACTAGTACTATCATCAGATGTATCTTCTTGATAGCTTATCGTCGATACGACTCCTTGATTATCTTCAGCTGCTTCTCTAGTAACTTTAATCGTATATACGCGCTCATCACCATTTTCAGCCATAACCGTAATTGTAATAATGTTCTCGCCAACTGCTAATTCTTCAGGGATAACAATTGAAGTAACTTGAGCACCTACATTGGCAGCCAAAACTTCAATTTTAGCTTGCGTTACACCATTACTAACGGTAATTTCATATTCAAGTTTTCCTTCTTCTAATTGAATATCTTGACCCGCTACCTTAAGTGATGATAGACTATTATCATTTGATTCATCGATGATAACCGATGTAGAAATTTCTTCACTAGCACCGTAATAAATGTCTTCGTTATAGAATTTTGCATCGCTAATAGCAATATTGGCTTCACCCGCTTTAAGAGCTTCAAATGTAAGTGTCAATACGATGTATTCTTCTTCGTTGATAACCTTATTATCTTCACCATCGGTTGTCTCCGTTCCACTTAAAGCTTCACCAACATAGACAAATTTACTACCGAGATTATTGCCCACAAATTTACCAGCTTTAAATCCTGTCAATTTAAGCAATTCTTCATCATAAGTAACTAGACCACCGACCCCATTGACCTTATAATCTTTTACGGCCACAACATAACTTACCGTAAATTCATCGCCAGTTGATATTTCATCACTATTTGCCTCTAATCTAGCACCTATTTGTGTATCTGAACTTGCTTTGGCATTCGTATAAGTAACCTCTGTACCATACGAATCTGTCAAAGTAAGTGCTAAGCCATTGTCATCATTTTTTATTTCACTTTGAATAAATTCTGATTCACCAGCAAAAGCTTCGACAACTTTCTCTAATTCGGTCGTATCTATTTCATCTAGATTATAAACATAACCCTCAGCACTATTACCAAAGAAAGTGTATTTATTACCTAATTCGACATTTTTCGCACTTTCATTAAGTTTATCTGTGTTATCTTGATATGTACCATATACGACATTTAGACTGCTATTACCATAATCTGTCGCCACACCATCGCAATCGGTAAATGTACCAGCTAATGGAAGAGCAAATTCACTATATAGATGTCCATTTAACTCAAAATCTTCAAGTGAAATACCCTCAAGTAAATCTTCAGCCGTATATTCATCTTCTCCATAGACGAATGACATGCTTGGACAAGCACTTCCCTGGCCAACCGAAGCAACTACACCAAGTGATTCTGTTTCTTTATCCACCACAAACTTGCCACTATCATCAGGTCCGATAAGTTCTCCATCGGAACCATTCTTAACAGCTACCAAGCCATATCCAAAACCACTTTCTTCATATTCGATAGTCTTGTTTAAGACTTTATTATTTTCGCCTAGGGTTACCGTAGCAACATATACACCAGGATAGATGTTATTAGCAAGTAATGTCGAATCTAAAACATAACCTTCATTAAGCATTGCTTTTATTTCTTCAGTTAGTAAAATATCAGTAATTGCATCATCACTAGTATTTCCATCTAAATAAGTAATATTTTCAACTACATTAAGTGTCCAATCTTCGGCATATTCACCTGTATATTTTATAATAATTTGATTTTCATCATTTAATTCTGCTGAAAACACAACTTCAGCTTCATCATTTTGGTCATTATTATCGCCACCCTGATTATTACCTAATTCATTATCTAAATTATTATCACCAACTATTTCTTGGTTATCTAACTCATCAGCTAAAATAACCGATAGTGGCATAATATTAGTAAATAATAACCCAACAGCCATAAATACTTTTACCAAATAGTTTATTTTCTTTCCTATTTTTTTCATATTTTCCTTCCTTTTTTTATTATGCATTAAAATATTGTGTTCCCCTGAATAACACACCTCCTACCATGATAGGAGTTATTTTCTACCCTCAACTATCATTCAAACTAATTATAGCATATTTCATCTCAATTAGTAGTTACTTTACATAAATTTTACATTACTAAAAGAAAAATACCTTTAGATTACTCTAAAGATATATTGTTTTAATCTGTTAAATGAAGGTTCTTAATGCTCCTCCCTGAACATTTAGCACTTTATCACCAAAGTATTTAACTAATATATAATTAAAAATTACAGTGTTAATTAACTAACTTCAAAACATTATACTTTAATTTATTTTTACAACAATCCAATCTATATCTAACGTTTGGGTTGTAGGCATACCAGGCATATAGCAGTAAGGAACAAAATAACCAGTATATTTTGCAACAAAATAAGTAGCACCAGGATAAACTATTTTCGGTGTTATTGTTACCGCATAATGATTAGCATCTACTCCACTAATTTCAGAAGGAGCTACCAATGCATTCATATAGTCCTGTTGTGCATACGTCAATGTTGCACGTCCACCAATGCAAGTATTTATACTTGAAATCTCACCATCAAGTTCGTTAATGGCACCGCTCAATGTTTGATTAGAAGTTGTCAAAGTACTATTACCAATAAGATTTTTAATATTGATAATTACTTCAGCAATATTTCCATATAACTCATCTAAGGCA
>CAZEVZ010000002.1:14682-35206 GCA_964514935.1 uncultured Muribaculaceae bacterium | reverse complement strand
GACAGAATGGTGATTATATGAAGAAAATATGGAAGGAAAATGCAAAGTTAATATTGGCTATATTTGTAACAGTAGTAATAGCCAGTGGAGCAACCTATGCCGCGACGACAATGTATGATTCGAATACCATTGGTTATGATAATACGACGAGTGGGTTAAGATCGACGAATGTGCAATCAGCATTAGATGAATTATATGGTAATGTTGCTGAAGTTATTCTAAATATCAAATCTATTATTGGCAATAGCACGTTGACAACTACAGATCAAACTTTAACTGGTGCTGTTAACGAACTTGATAGTCAAATTACAAACTATGTGACAACCGTCAATGTTGATATGGGTAACACTGGTTCTGTTGCAGCTTGGAGTGATAAAGTGATGACAAAACCATTATCTGACATCCTTCCTTCGGGTTATAGGGTTCTTTTGGTATCACCAAATTATAGTGGCGATGATCAGTTTGTTTTTGTCACTACGGCCATTATAAACGGAAATATTTCAGTGACTATACGGAATGCTTCGAGTGCTGCAGATAGCGGAAATGTCTTTGTTAATTTGCTGTGTGTCAAATCATAATTTATAGGTATGAATTAACGGTTTTACAAAGTGTTTAGTTTGGTAATATTGAAAAATAAAACTATATTGAATTAAAAATATAGTTGGTAGCTACAACGCAAGTGGATATATCGGCGTCCGTCCATACTTCTACATCGGTTAATAAATAATTATTCAATTACTTTATCAATGATACCGTAGTCTAATGCCTCGTAAGAAGACATATAGTAATCTCTATCGGTATCTTTTTCTATTTGTTTTAATGTCTTTTTAGTATTCTTGGCTAAAATATTATTGAGTTTCTTCCTTAAATTGATTATTCTTCTAGCCACAATATCGATTTCGGTTGCTTGTCCCTGAACACCACCTAGGGGCTGATGAATCATTACTTCTGAATTTGGTAGACAGTATCTTTTTCCTTTTTCTCCACATGAAAGTAAGAATGCCCCCATCGATGCAGCCATACCCACACAAGTAGTTGAGACATCTGATTTAATAAAATTCATCGTGTCGTAGATAGCCATACCAGCAGTAATAGAACCACCAGGACTATTGATATATAACTGAATATCACTATTGTTTAAACTATCTAAATATAGTAACTGGGCAATAACGACATTGGCTACATCATCATTTATTTCACCACTTAAAAGAATAATTCTGTTTTTAAGTAGTCTAGAGTAGATATCGTATACTCTTTCTCCCTGACTACTTTTTTCAATTACTGTTGGAATTAACATATTATCACCTAGTAATATATTAGTAAAATAATTAAAAAAATATAATAAAATCTATACGACAAAATAATTTTATGATACAATAGAGATGTGATAGGGATGAAAATAGAACATATAGCGGTTGGTTACTTAAAATGTAATTGTTATATTTTAGAAATTGCTAACAACGTAATAGTAATTGATCCTGGTGACGAAGTAGAAAAAATAATTTCTTTAATTGGTCAAAGAAATGTCGTAGGAATTATCATTACCCATCATCATAAAGACCACGATGGTGGTGTTGATGCCCTAGCTAGTAAATATCACACCCCGGTATATGATCGATATAATCTAACTGAAGGGAAAAATACCATTGCCAATTTTGTCTTCGATGTTATCTATACACCCGGTCATAAAGAAGATTTACTTACGTTGTATTTTAAAAAAGATAAATGTATGTTTTGTGGAGACTTTATCTTTAAAGATAGTATTGGGAGATGTGATTTAGCGGGAGGAAATGAATTAGAGATGTTATCATCTATCGCTAAAATTAAAAGATACGATCGAGAGATAACCATCTATCCCGGACATGGACCAAGTACTACTTTAGGGTATGAAATAAATAACAATCCATATTTTAATAATTATTTATAGGAGGGTAATGTTATGTATTTTAATGATACGAATGATACGAATATTGATAGAGAATTGAAAAAAGGTAAAAAAATTAAAAAAGAAAGAAAGAATAGGGAAAGTATATTTAAGAATTTTAATTTTCGTTTTTCACCTGATATATTACTTATATGTTTCTATGCCCTGCTCTTTATTGTGGGAATAGTTTTAATAATCGTATCGACAAGATAATTGTCAATTGAGAGACCAAAGATGGTCTTTTTTGCATTTTATGATATTTTGTGTTATAATATGGAACATCTTTTTGTGAAAAGGGGTGATATTTATATGTATAACTATGTTATGTCTCTATATAATGATAAGGGAATTAAAAAGGATTATGTAATGGATAATTACGTTAATGGTGGAGCCTATGGTGATGTCTACAAGATAGATGATGATACCTGTATAAAAATTATCAGTAGTTGTTTTTATCTTAGTGATGCAGCAATTAAAGTTATTAGGCAATTAAAATTAAAGCGATTTTATGAAATATATGATTTACTATATGATTCATCTAAACATTTTGTTGGCTATACGATGAAATATTATCCAAGTGAGGATATTGAAATAATCAAGATGCCCACTAGTTATACTTTAGATAATCTTTATGAATTATATCAATCATTTGAAAGATTAAGTGATAATTATATTTTAACTTCCGATTGTTATCATGAAAATGTTATTATCAATAGTACTGGTTTAACCATTATCGATACCGACTTTTTCCAACAGTGTGATGACGATGTCAGAATAAAGAATTATGATAATTTACTATATTTATTTAGAAGTTTATACTATAAAGAGTTAAGAAAATTAGATTTTCCAACGACTGATAGAGAATATATTTTAGATTACCTTTTTAATCAAAATGATGATTTTAAATCTGTCGAAAAGAAATTAGTAAAATATAAATATCCCATCGATTATATAAATGATTGCTATAGGGGGAAATGCTAAAATGAATCAAGTATATTATGATGAATATGGAAATAAAAAGGTTTGTTCTGCTAGCAATAAAGTGTTTTATGATGAAAATGGCAATAAAATCCTTATGAATACCGGTAGGGGAATTATTGGTTATGGACTATGCGGTGTCGTATATCCTTACGGTGAGGGAAAATGTCTAAAGTATATTACTAGTGGAGCCTATACCAATTTTGGAGTTATCAAAGATATAAAAGAACTAGCTTTGAAACAATTCTATAAAATATATACTTTGTTATTCAATCGAAATCACGATTTTAATGGATATATTATGAAATACTACCAGAGTGAAGACATAGATATCCTTACGATGCCGATAGCTTACACTTTAGATAATCTATCTGGAATAATTCAAGATACAAAAGTAATAAGTGAAGCAAATATTCTATTTAGAGATCTTCATTCCGAAAATATTATCTTTAATAATAACGGAATGACCATCATCGATGTTGATAATTTTGATTATTCTCAAATCGAATCACCATTAGAATTTAATATTGATTTAGTTTATGGTTTGTTTAGAAATATTTATATAGAAAGTTTAGTGAAAAATCATAAAGGAAGTCTAGAAGCAGCCATCGTAATTAGAAATTTAATCAATAATAAAGCACGTAATTTAGTTTATGACGAATTAAAAGGGTATAAATATCCGATAGATTATATTAAAAAGAAGAGTTTAGAACCAGTAAAATATGTTATGAAGAAAGGGGTTTAACCTTTCTTTTTTCTTTCTTTTTTGGTATACTAAAAGTAGGGTGATAGATATGTTTGATGCTAAAAAGGAAGTTGACGATATTGTCAATTTCATAAGCGATTATTATAAAAAGAATAATTTATCTGGTTGTGTCTTGGGAATAAGTGGGGGAAAGGATTCGGCAGTTGTGAGTGCGTTGATGGTCAAGGCTTTAGGAAGCGATAATGTCATTGGTTTGACTTTGCCATGTCACTCAAACGAACTAGATATGATCGATGCCAAGCAGATTAGTGATTATTACGGATTTAAATTACTCAATATCGATTTAACAGATACTTTTGATACATTTAAGCAAGAAATATTCAAATTAGGAAAATATCGTGAAGATGTTTACTTAAATAGTGATATCAATTTAAAACCAAGACTGCGTATGGCTAGCCTATATTATATGGCAGCCATGCTATCAGCAGTCAATAATAAGCCGTATTTAGTGGTTGGGACTAGTAATAAATGTGAATTATATGTCGGCTATTTCACTAAAGGAGGAGACAATGTTTCAGATATTGCTCCAATTGGAGATTATACGGTATCGGAAGTAATTAAACTAGGTGAAGAGTTGAAGGTACCTAGGGAAATACTATATAAAGTACCTAGTGATGGCCTTAGTAATCAAAGTGACGAAGACAAACTTGGAGTTAGCTATAAGGACATTGAAAAACATATCAATCAAGCACCATTACCAGAAGAAATAAGTAAGAAAATAACCAAATTATATAATGGAAGTAGACATAAGTTTAATCTTCCAATCTATCGGAGGAACGATGAAAAAAACAAATAGCTCTTTGGCATGCCCTCTATGTCATTCAGATGGGATTAAAATGCTAATTATTGATAATTTAAAAGAAAAAGCAGTAAATACATTAGAAATTGTCAGAAGATATAATTGTTATTGTGAAAGGTGTCAAAAATGGTATCAAGCAGATTATGGAAAGGCAATCTTACAGAAATATAATCCGGCCGTTAGTGAAACAGTCGCTGATGATGTAAAATTATACGTATCCTATGAAAGTGAGTTTGATAGATCTTATAAAATCGTCTCGATCGATAATACGATGATGATTATGGCCGAAGATGATGAATATCCCATTATTATCGAAGTTGACTATCAGCGTGAATTTATAAATAGCCATTCCAAGACAAAGAGACTTGTCAATAATACCTGGATGAGGAGATACCGTTAGGAAGATATCATGCGAATTGGAATATATGTTGGAAGTTTTAATCCCGTTCATAATGGACATATTACCGTAATCAACCATCTCCTAAATAATGACTATATCGATAAAGTATTGGTTATTGCTACCGGCAATTATTGGGATAAAGATAATCTTATCGATATTAAATATCGAATAGGGATGTTAAAACTATTTGAAAATAATCAAATCATGGTCGACGAAGAAATGAACGCTATTCCCTATACATATCTAATATTAAGAGAACTACATAAAAAATATCAGCGTGATGAATTATATTTGATTATTGGGGCTGATAATATTATCAGTTTTGATAAATGGAAAGAGTATGAAGAAATAATCGCTAATAATAAAATATTGGTAATACCTAGAGATGATATTCAGCTTGATAATTATCTGGATAAATATAAGAAAGATAAATTTATCATTGTCAAAGACTTTGATAAAGTACTGATATCTTCATCTAAAATTAGAGCCTTACTTACTGAACGAAGATATAATGAGTGTGAAAAATATATAAATAAAAAAATAATCGATTATATTATAAAAAATAATTTATATCTAGATAAAAATTTGATATAATTAACTTAATGTATTGGAGGTAAATATGACAGATATAGAAATAGCTAGAAGTACTAAACTAAATAAAATTAGTACAATTGGAAAGAATTTAGGGATTAAAGAAAGTGAATTAGAATTATATGGAAATTATAAAGCCAAGATTAGTAATTCTGTATATGATAGATTGAAAAAGAAGCAAGATGGGAAGTTGATATTAGTAACAGCTATTAGTCCAACCCCTTTAGGTGAAGGTAAGACGACGATGTCGATTGCCATTGCCGATGGCCTTAGAAAGATTGGTAAGCAGAGTATTCTTGCCTTAAGAGAGCCTTCTTTGGGACCGGTATTTGGTATTAAAGGAGGAGCTGCTGGTGGTGGACGTGTCCAAGTGGCTCCAATGGAAGACATCAATCTTCATTTTACGGGGGATATTCATGCGATGACGGCTGCTAACAATCTCTTGTCGGCAATGATCGATAATCATATTTATTTTGGCAATGAATTAGGCATAGATAGAGTTGTTTGGAAACGTTGCCTAGATCTTAACGATCGCCAACTTCGCCGTGTCAATACAGGTTTATCTGAAGAGAAAAATATCGTTCCTAGAATGGATAAATTTGATATTACGGTTGCCAGTGAAGTAATGGCTATTTTATGCCTTTCAAAAGATATGGAAGACTTGAAAAAAAGATTAGGTAATATTACCATTGGTTATACGAAAGAAGGCAAAGCCATCTATGCTAGAGATTTACATGCTGAAGGAAGTATGGCGGTTCTTCTAAAAGATGCCTTAAAGCCTAATTTAGTTCAGACGTTAGAACATACACCAGCGATTGTTCATGGTGGACCATTTGCTAATATTGCCCATGGTTGCAATAGCATCGTCGCTACAAAATTAGCCCTAAAATTAGGTGATTACGTGGTTACCGAAGCCGGTTTTGGAGCCGATTTGGGGGCCGAAAAGTTTTTGGATATCAAATGCCGAAATATGGGGATTAAACCCGATGCAGTAGTTATTGTGGCCACGATTAAAGCCTTAAAATATCATGGTGGAATCGATAAAGAACATATTCTTGAAGAAAATATGGAAGGCTTGGAAAAAGGAATCGACAATCTATATAAGCACATCGATAACATCAAAAATAAATTTGGTTTGAATGTCATCGTAGCCATCAATAAATATAAACAAGATACAAAGAAAGAAATCGATTTTCTTCGAAAGAAATTAAAAGAAAGAGATGTCGAACTTAGTTTGGTAACCGGCTATACCGATGGTGGTAAAGGGGCCAAAGATATTGCCAATAAATTAGTTGCTTTGACGACGAAAAAAGAACATTTTAAATATATTTATGACCTAGATGATAATCTTAAAACCAAAATTAAGAAAATAGCCAACAATATATATTATGCCAAAGATGTCGAGTATTCCGAAGAGGCTTTAAAACAAATAGCGGAAATTGAAAAATTAGGTTATCGTAATTATCCAATATGTATTGCCAAGACGCAGTATTCACTCAGCGATGACCCTAAAAACTTGGAATGTCGTGATGACTATAATATCACCGTAAGAAGTGTCGAACTTAAAACAGGAGCCGGTTTTATTGTCGTTCTTGCCGGTAAAATAATGACGATGCCTGGTCTCCCAAAAGTACCCGCAGCTGAAGCCATCGATATTGATAAATTTGGTAATATCGTAGGCATATTCTAAAGGATGTTAGACATACTTAACATTCTTTTTTTCTTTTGCTTCAAAAATATTTTTTTATTTATAAATATTTGATAAAATATTCTTAGGAGAAGAATTATGGGTAGAATTAAAAAACATGGTAAAAAACAAAAAAATATTACCGTAGCAATATTTGTCATTATTTTGGTTATGGTAGGGGGATACTTCATGTATAAATATTCAAATCAGATTATTGCTATGAATAGAGTTAAAATAACTTATAATGATAATTTAAAGGCGGAAATAAATGATGAAGTAGTCTTAAAAACGTTTATCAAAGAAATAACCAATGGCATAATCTTAAATGGTGATGAAGTCGTAGATACATCTAAATTAGGAAAGAAAGAACTGGTTGTGTCAGTTAAAAATAAAGAGGAAAATAACGAAAAATATAAATTTACCATTGAAGTTGTCGATACGACAAAGCCAGTAATTGAAGCTAAAAAAGAATTAAGTAGTTACGTAGGAAACGCTCTCGATTTATTAAAAGATGTCAAAGTAAACGATAATTCTAAAGAGGAAATCAAAGCAAAAGTGGTTGGAGACTACGATATCAATAAAGTAGGGCAATATAAGCTTAAATGGGAGGCTAAAGATTCTTCAGGAAATATCGGCGAATATGATTTTATTCTAAATATCATTAGCGATCCCAATAATAAAACTTTTACTACTAGTAAAGGATTTAGTGGTAAAGTCGTAAATGGCGTTACTTATATTGATGGCGTTCTTATTGCCAATAAAACTTATAGTTTGCCAAGCGATTATGGAAATGGTCTTACCAGTGAAACGCAAAATGCTTTCAACCATATGCGAGATGATGCTCAAGCCTTGGGGTTAAATTTATGGCTATCTTCGGGCTATAGGTCGTATTGGGATCAAAAAATAATCTACAACAATTACGTAGCGAGAGATGGGCAAGCCAATGCCGATACCTATTCGGCAAGACCGGGACATTCGGAACACCAAACAGGACTTGCTTTCGATTTAAATACCATCGATGATAGCTTTACTTATACGGCTGAAGGCAAATGGGTTCACGATAATTGTTATAAATACGGACTTGCTTTGAGATACCCACTAGGAAAAGAAAGTATTACCGGCTATATGCACGAGTCTTGGCATATGAGATATTTAGGAGTCGAATTAGCAACTAAACTCTATAATGGTGGCGATTGGATTACTTTGGAAGAATATTACGGAATAGATAGTAAATACAGTTAGGAGTATGTGATTTATGAAAAGAATAAATAGAATATTATTTTTATTGTTGTTATTGATTCCAATAAAGATCAATGCTTTAGGAATAAGTAGTTCAAGAATTAGTAACGATGAAACAGCAATGACCGGGGATACGATTACCGTATCATTCTACTTAAGTGTTAGTGGAGTAAGCCCTAAAAATGCTAATTCGTTTGGTATTGGTGGAGTTGCCTTCGACTTGGAATACGATCACGATGCTTTAAAATATGTTAGTGCTACCGCTAGTGGCTTTGATTCAAGCTATCTTAAGAACGATGATGGCGAATTTATCTATAGTGTCATATCTGGGGAAGATTTGCTTTCCAATAGTTGTGTTGATGGCATTCTATATTGTGGTGAATACGGCGTCTCACTTAAGTTCTACGTCAGAGATACCGATGTAAGTAGTACCCAAATTAAAATAAATGAAGTGGCTATTCTCGGCTGGCAACTTGAAAATGGTACACATCCAACCTACGATGAAGATGATATGGATGGCTTCGAAGCCATTGTCGGTAAAGTTCATACAGTTACGATTAAAAAAGTCGAAGTTCAAACTGAAGAACCGGCTGAAGTTCAAGCCAGTACCAATACTGAACAAAAGAAAGCAATTAGTAATATTGCAAATGAAAAAGTAGAAGATAAAGAGACAATTAGTACCGATAGTGAGGGTAAATCTAACAATAATTATTTAAAGAAATTGGATGTCAAAGGTTATATTCTCAATTTCTATAAAAGAACTAATGAATACGATTTAGCCATTGAAGAAAATGTCAATGAATTAGAATTGGAAGTTATTCCTGAAGATGATAAAGCAACTTATGAAATAAAAGGTGATAAAGATATTAAAGGAAATAATAACAAAATAGAAATAATTGTCACTGCCGCTTCTGGTAAAAAGAATACTTATATTCTTAATATTACTTATGAGAAAGATGACACCAAAAAGATTAGTAAATTTATTTTAATCGATAAATTTAAAGATATTTTTAATAAATATAGACTATATTTTTATCTTGCTGGTGGCGTAATACTAGTAACTATTATGGTAATAGTCATCATAAATAATGTCAGCAGTAATAAAATCAATAAAGAATTAGACGACTTATAATAGAAAGAAGAATACTTATGTGGATTTTATATGCTCTTTTAACTTTTGCTTGTTGGGGAATTGCCGATTTGTTTTACAAACTTGGAAATGCCAATGAAGGTGAATACAATCATTTAAAAACTGGTATCTTTGTTGGATTAGTCATGGGAATACATGCGACCATCTATCTACTTTATAAAGGAATAGCTATCGATATTGTGGCACTGCTAAAGTATTTACCCGTATCACTATTATATATTGCCAGTATGGTTATCGGTTACCGGGGGTTAAAATATTTAGAATTATCAATTTCTAGTCCAATCCAAAATACCAGTGGAGTCATTACAGCAATATTGCTCCTTATATTTTTTAAAGAACATTACGATAAACCATTTTACCTTGCGACCATCATGATATTTATCGGTATTTTTTGGTTATCAGTAATGCAAATAAATGATAGTAAAAAGGCCAGAGAACAATATAGAAAACATAATAAAAGAGAAAGAGTAATTATCTTTACAATTATTTTCCCGCTAATATATTGTTTATTAGATGGTGCAGGAACATTCATCGATGGAATATATCTCGATAAAATGGAATTGATTTCTGAAGATATGGCCTTGGTTTGTTATGAATATACTTTCTTAATATATGGAATAATTACCTTTATATATTTAAAAATGAAGAAGATAAAATTTGCCGTAATTAGTGAAAAACCTAAATTATTAGCTGCTATCTTTGAGACTGCTGGACAATTTTTCTATGTCTATGCAATGGGGAAAAATGCGACAATCAGTGCACCAATCGTCGGTAGTTATTGTATTTTATCGTTAATTCTATCGAATATCTTTTTAAAAGAAAAACTAACTAAAAAAGAATACTTTGCTATCTTTCTAGTCCTTATTGGAATAGTAATCTTGGCTATTATGGATATATAACGTAATATATTTATATTTATTTAAATTTGTGGTATCATAATTCATGTAATATGCATGAATTTTTCTTATAGGGAGGCGATATCGTGTTTGAATTAGTAACTAGTTATAAGCCAAGTGGCGATCAACCAAAAGCAATTGATGAGTTAGTTAGGGGCATTAAAGATGGTAAACAACATCAAGTATTACTAGGTGCTACCGGTACAGGAAAAACTTTTACCATTGCCAATGTCATTAAAGAAGTCAATAAGCCAACATTGGTTTTAGCCCATAATAAGACACTGGCTGGACAACTTTATAGTGAGTTTAAAGAGTTGTTTCCAAATAATCGAGTTGAATATTTCGTTTCATATTACGATTATTATCAACCAGAAGCATATGTGCCTAGTACCGATACTTATATTGAAAAAGATGCTAAAATTAACGATGAAATCGATGAACTACGCCATAAAGCAACATCGGCATTATTATCACGTCGAGATGTCATTGTCGTTGCTTCTGTTTCATGTATCTATGGTATTGGTGAAGTCGAAGAATATAAAAGTAAGATGCTTACTTTGACAAAAGGCGATACTATCGAGCGAAACCAAGTATTAACAAAACTTGTCGATATGCTATATGAGAGAAGCCAATTTGATTTATCCAGAGGAACTTTTCGCGTTAGAGGCGATACGATTGAGCTAATTCCCGCTTATGAAAGACAAAATGGAATAATGATCGAATTCTTTGGTGATGAAGTCGATCGTATATGTGAATTTGATGTTGTCACCGGGGCGATAATTAAAGAAAAAAAGAGCGTTTCAGTATTTCCAGCCAGTCATTTCGTCACTAGTGATGATAAATTGCAAGAAGCCGTTAAAAGAATCAAGGAAGAACTCGAAGTAAGAAGAAAATATTTTTTAGATAACAATAAACTAATCGAAGAACAACGCATTAGAGAAAGAGTCAATTACGATACCGAAATGTTACTTGAAACTGGTTTCTGTAGAGGAGTAGAGAATTATTCGAGACATTTAGCCTTGAGAGGTGAGGGGGAAACACCAACTACTTTGATCGATTTCTTTCCTAAAGATTTCCTTCTAGTCGTAGATGAATCACACGTAACTTTACCCCAAGTAAAAGGTATGTATAATGGCGATAGAGCAAGAAAACAAAATCTTGTCGATTATGGTTTCAGATTACCTAGTGCATTAGATAATAGACCACTTAAATTTGACGAATTTCAAAGTAAAATAAATCAGGCCATCTATGTCAGTGCTACCCCAGGTGATTATGAATTGACCTTGGTTGATAATAAGTATGTCGAACAAATTATTAGACCAACCGGCTTATTAGATCCGTTGATCGAAGTACGAATTAGTAAAAATCAAATCGATAATCTCGTTAGTGAAATAGAACTTCGAAGAGAAAGAAACGAGCGAGTACTAGTCACTACTTTGACAATTAAAATGGCTGAAGAATTATCTAATTACCTTAAGGATATCGATATTAAAGTAGCATATCTTCACAATGAAATTAAAACGCTTCAAAGAATGAAGATTATTCGTGATTTAAGACTTGGTGTCTACGATGTTGTCGTAGGGATAAATCTTTTAAGAGAAGGAATAGATATTCCCGAAGTATCGTTAATTGCCATTATGGATGCGGATAAACAGGGCTTTTTGAGAAGTGAAAGAAGTTTAATTCAGACAATTGGTAGATGTGCAAGAAATGAACATGGTATGGTTATTATGTATGCCGATACGATAAGCGATAGTATGCATATAGCCATCGAAGAAACAAAAAGAAGAAGAAGTATTCAAGAAGCATACAATAAGGAACATGGTATCATTCCTAAAACAATCATCAAAGAAATTAGAGATTTAATTAGCAATGAAGATGAAATAAGTAAAAAAGAAAATAAAGATAAATTGAGTAAACATGAAAAGCTTGATATGATCGAGAAATTGAGAAAAGAAATGAATAGTGCCGCTAGAAATCTTAATTTTGAAAGAGCCATGGAAATTAGAGATATTATTTTTGAATTAGAAAGCGAATAGAGAAGAGTTCAGTGACTCTTCTCTATATTTGTCTATAATCTTTTTAATAAATCTCTAAGTATACTTTCCTCATCGATTTTAGATATTTCAAAACATTGCTTACCTAGATCTTTAAATGAAGCACCACAGTGATATAGTCCTTTGTTATCAATAATGATGAATCGATCATGAAATTCATTACTAGTTTGTAATTTAATATTCTTATATTGCATTTTGTATTTATTATAATCTTCGTTATTATATTTATTAGTTATTATTGTTACTTTTTTATCAGTCTTGGAAAGAATATCTAGTAAATTTTTATCAATGATTATTATTTCCTTTTTGCTCTTATTTAAGATATCTGTCAATAATGAATAAGCATCATATATTTGACCTTTAAAAAACAAGTGAGTATTCTTTTCCTCCATTTTATTAAACGACTCTTCTAGCAATTTAATTTTTTCATGATCCTCTAACACTAATTTATTGATATATCTTTGCTCTAATAGATCAGTAGAAATATATTTTTTCATTGCTACAAAAGCATCCATTATTTTTATGCTTACCTCTTCAGCGACATCGGTTCGCAAAACTGTAGCAAGCATGGCTATGCCTTGTTCTGTAAAGGCATATGCTGAATATTTTGAATATTTTCCTTGCTTAAGTTCTAAAGTTTCAGATTGAAACCTTAGAATGTTATAGTACTCTTCGCTTGTTAACTGAAACACAAATCTTTCTGGGAAACGATTTATATGCCTTTTAACAGCCGAATTTATTGCTTTTGTTCCGTTTTTACAGTGATATAGTTTAGCTAAGTCAGAATCTAACATTACTTGTTTTCCTCTAATTTCATAAATCATATTTCTAGTATTGATAACATTATCCGTTGCTATTTCGTTCATATAGTACCTCCTTAAGTAATGTTATAAATATAATAGCAAATAATTGTTTGTATATCAATGCCAATATTTAGAAATATTTAATAAAATACCAATCGCACTCATCGATATCAATAATGATGATCCACCATAACTTAAGAAGGGAAGCGTAACTCCAGTAACCGGGATTAGTCCGACAACAACCATTAAATTTAAAATCGTTTGAAAAGCAATACTAAAAGTAATTCCAAATGATAGATATTTACCAAAATTATCTTCACATTTTAATGCTATTTTAATACCTCTATATATTATTACTATAAATAGGATAGTTACAATTAAGACACCAGCAAATCCTAGTTCTTCACTGATGATTGAGAAAATAAAATCTGTCTGTGGCTCTGGCAAGTAGAAATGTTTCTGAATTGAATTGCCAAGCCCCATACCTAAAAGACCCCCGGGACCTATCGCATATAATGATTGAATTATCTGAAAGCCACTACCTAATGGATCCGACCAAGGATTTAGAAAAGAAGTAATTCTCGCCATACGATAAGGAGCAATGATTACTAAAACAACTATACCTATTAAACCTAAAATGCCAATTTTGATAAAGAAATTCATATTGACCCCTGAAATGAATAGGAGGGCCACAATCGACATGACAATAATTACCCCAGTTCCTAAATCTGGCTGAAGCATAATGAGACCGAAAACTACTATGATGATAAATAAGAGTGGTAAAACCGAAGTTTTAATATCTTTAATTTTATTGTTTGATAAATATTTAGCCGAAAATATAATCAAACCCAATTTGGCAGCTTCACTGGGTTGAATTCCTAATGGACCAATACCAAACCAACTTCTTGAACCATTTCTGATGGTACCAATTCCCGGTATTAGTACAAGAATTAAAAGAACGATACATATAATGAGTATGCGATTACTATATTTTTTATATATTTGATAGGGGATATTCGATAAAATATAGATTAAAAAATAACCAAGTAAAAGGAAGATACCTTGGCTTTTAAGGTATTTATAGGGATCATTAAATTTATACGTTGCCCACACTGATGAAGCCGAATAGATCATAAGTAGTCCAAATAATGATAAGATAATCACACTTAATAGTAATGTTTTATCGTATTTTTTCATAAATATCACTTACTTAAGTATATGAAAAAAACACATTAAATATGTGTTTTATAACCATACGCCATAGATTAAGGCTAGTAAGCATAATATAAATCCGGTTATCCAAAAGACTTTGACAATGCTACCTTCCCGCCAACCTAATCTTTCAAAATGATGGTGAATCGGTGTCATCAAAAATACTTTTTTCTTAAATAGCACAACCGATGTAATTTGAATCATAACGGTCAATGTCTCGATGACAAATACACCACCGATAACTGCTAAAGATAATTCGTGATTGGTAAGAATAGCGACCGTAGCTAAAGTAGCCCCCAATGTCAAACTACCGGTATCACCCATAAAGACTTTTGCCGGATTGGAATTATAGACCAAGAATCCCATAATGGCTCCCACTAAAATAAAACAGAAAATACCGATATCTTTATAACCCTCAATCCAGTAACTTCCCCAAGCAATTAGACCAAACGCAACAAAGGCAATAGCCGATAGTCCGCCAGCCAAACCATCTAAACCATCGGTTAAATTGACGGCATTAGATGCCCCAACGAGTAGTAACAAAATAAATACACCATAGAACCATCCAAGATTCCATTTAATATGTAATAATGTTATTTCTAAAACAGAATTAGCACTCGTATACTTTCGATATAAAATGTAAAAAACTAATGCAACAATAAATTGAAGTAATAGTTTTTGAATTTGGGTCAAACCTTTATTTTGATTTTGTTTAATACTTAAATAATCATCCAAAAAACCAATCAAACTATATGAAACAAAAACAAATAACACAATAAGTAAATTGACTGAAAATTCCATTCGCTTTGTCAAAATCAAAAAGGTTGTTGTTAAGATTGTCGGTACAATAAAGATGATTCCCCCCATTGTTGGAGTTCCGGATTTTCTTTGATGCGCTTCGACATAAATATTTATTCTTTGCCCTGCTTTTATCTTTTTTAATAAGGGAATGGTAACTAAACCTAAAGCCGTTGCCAAGATGAAACCAATCATGAGAGCAAATAACGATTTTGTAAGTGTCAGCATAATGCCACTTCCTTTTCATAAATGATTATATCACAAAAATAATTATAATTTATCAATTTATCTTTATGTTTACATTCGCTTGTCAGTTACCTAGTAAGACTTTAATCGTCGAATTTTCTGGTAAATATGTCTTTGGTGTAGGCGAAATAGCCCTAACTATTTTTCCTGAACCAGAGTATATGACCGTAAATTTTTTTAGTTCTTTTTTTGCTTCGTCGATTTCCATGCCGACGATATTAGGGATTATGGCATATTTCGTATCATACCAGTTATATGTTTTTTCAAGGGTATAATCGGATGGTTGCAGTTTCAATTCATCGATGATATCTAACATAATACTTTTAGCCAAAGGAGCAGAAACTGTTCCTCCGTACTGGACCACTCCTTTGGGATTATCGATAGCGACATAGACGACAGCTTGAGGATTATCAGCTGGGAGGAAACCAATAAATGATAAGATGTAATTTCCTGTTAAATAGACACCATTTTTGACTTTTTGAGCCGTACCAGTTTTACCTCCAACTCGATATCCTTCGATGTAGGCGTTTCTTCCAGTTCCGTAAGCAACGACGGTTTCTAAAGTCATACGAACAGTTTCGCTCGTTTCATTGCTGATAACTTTTCTAACAACCTGGGGTTTGTTTTCTAAAATAATTTCTTTCGTGTTGTGTTCGACAATTCGCTTAACGATATAGGGTTTATACAACGTACCACCATTGATGGCGGCCGATACCGCCGTAATCTGTTGAATGGCGCTGACACTTATTCCCTGGCCGAAAGAAGTCGTCGCCAATTCCACGGGACCAACCTTATCTAAATTGAATAAAATACCCGTCGATTCACCATTTAAATCGATGCCCGTTTTTGTTCCAAAACCAAAATTTTTAATATACTTAAATAATCGTTCTTTTCCTAATTTGTTGCCTAAAGAGACGAATCCCGGATTACAACTATTTTGGACAACTTGTAAATATGTCTGGGCGCCATGACCACCGTGTTTCCAACACTTTATCCTAGCACCTTCAATATTGACTGAACCAGAGTCATAGAAAGTATCGTTTAGTAAATCGACTGTTTTTTCTTCTACCGATGCAGCTAAAGTAATAATCTTGAATGTCGAACCTGGTTCATAAGTAGACCAAATGGCTAGATTACGATTGATGACTTCCGTACTATAATCTTGATAATTGGTGGGATTAAAATCCGGTTTAGAAGCAAGAGCCAATATTTCACCATTGTTGGGATCCATGACGATAGCCCAAGCACCATCGGCATTATATTTATCCATGGCATTGTTAAGTTCTCTTTCGACAGCCATTTGAATATTATAATTGACTGTCAAATATAGATCCATACCATCGGTCGGTTCAACATAGACACTACTTTTATCAAGTTTATTTCCTTTGGCATCAGAAAAATATTTGATTGCTCCACTAGCTCCAGTTAAATATTTATCGTATTTAAGCTCTAATCCCGATAATCCTTGATTATCGATACCGACAAAACCTATCGAATGTGACAGAAGATTATCATAGGGGTAAAATCTTTTTCCCTCTTTTAAAAGATATACCCCCTCGTAGTTTAGCTCGTTTATTTTATCGGCAATATCGAAAGATAATTGCCTGCCTTCTGGATGAATTATTTCAACAGAAGAATGCTTATTTACATGTTCACTTATCTTATCTTTACTTACATTTAATATTTGAGCTAAATTATCGATTACTTCATCTTTGTTTTTTATTTGATTAGGAACGACCACCAAAGATACGGTTGTTAAATTATCAGCAATAGTCACATTGTCATCAGTCAAAATTCTTCCCCGATTGGCTCCGATAACTAAATTTCTGCTCCAAAGATCACTCGCTTTTTCTTTTAATTTCTGATAATCGAATACTTGAATATAAAAAACTTTACCGATAATCAAAATAAAACAGATAATGACAATCAATAAAATGACTTTAATACGCGTATGGATATTTTTATTAAACATAATTTTTCCTCATTGTAAGTTTATTCTTTAAAAAAGCATTTATACACAAAAAAGAGGCTGGCCCCCTGAGGAACAGCCTCCCAAAAAGAATAAAAAGGGGTTGGCTAGTGTGATACTAGCACCAATTCGCCTAAGAAATTTGAATTGGTAGTTAATATACTAACCGATTTGATATTGTTTGTCAATACATAAATTAAAAAAATGTCAAAAAAAGTTAAATTTGTTGAAAATAATTAGTATTTATGATATTCTTTATATAGAGTAGGTGTATATAAATGAAAGATATTAAAAATAAAAAATTGATTATTGCCATGATAATTGTTACTCTCATTTGTCTAGGGGTAGCTGGAGCCACGTATGCTTATTTGACTTTAGCCACTAATGTTACTAATGCCGCATATAATCTAGGTACCCATTGTTTTACTATCGATTATAATATAAACAATGTAGATGGTAGCCAAGATATTACTGGTACGTTGTTTCCTTCTGGTACAGTTACTGGAGGACTTACTGGTAGAGTAGGTATGAAAATAAATAATAATTGTGATATAAATGGTATTGGAACCATTAAATTACATATTAACGGTAATAATGCGACAAGTGCTACGTTGACAAGTAGTGCTAATTCTTATTGTGAGGATAGGAGTACTCTAGAACCAATGACTGGTAACGATGCTCCTAGTACTAAAGCAGACTGTGATACGGCAGGTGGTAGATGGCAAAGTTATGGAGAAAGTTATTGTGAAAACAATAATACCTTAGAAAGGATGATAGGTTATACCAATTCATCATCATGTACTAGCAATGGAGGCACTTGGATAACTTGTAGTAATAATAACTGTAATGTTAGTCCGCTTAAATATGCGATATATGATAATTCAGCAGGTACAGGAACGCCACTTGATAAAGGAACAATCGTATCTACCGATATTGGAGATGACATCAGTATATACGATGGTTTCACAATCAGTAAAACTCAAGATTATACCTATTACTATATATTTATATGGTTAGATGGCTATTTAACTAATGCATCATATGTAAATTTACCATTTAGTGGTTACATTACGGCTGAAGCGGTACAATAAAATAAAAATAAACACAAAACAAAAAGTACATTGTGTACTTATTTGTTATTTAAGAAGTTTAGTACTAAATCGATTAAAACTTCTTTTTCTTTTGGATTGGATTCAGCAATCAATAGCGTTATAGCTACTAATGTATTGTTATCAATTACTTGTTTATTATCTACGAATAATAAATCATAATAGTTTAATGCATATATAAATAGGGTAGCTGCAATTCTTTTGTTACCTCCTTCTATAAAATGTATTATTAAGTAAAACATGCGCATCAATTTACTTTGGTCAATAATAGCAAATAATCAATACCAAGCCAATACTTTTTTTCTGTAAAGTAATGTTCAAAATATACAGGTATTTATTTCTTTTTAAAAATATGATAAAATAAAATCAATTAAATATTATTAAGGAGATGAATATTTTGAAAAATGTCGTTGTTATCGGTGGCGGAACAGGATTATCCACATTACTTAGAGGATTAAAACTATTCCCCATGAATATTACTGCTATTGTAACCGTAGCTGATGATGGTTCTTCAACTGGTAGGCTTAGAGAAGAGTTCGATATTCCAGCTGTTGGAGATCTACGTAATGTTTTGGTATCCCTTTCTTCCGTGGAACCACTAGTCGAAGAATTACTGCAATACAGGTTTAGTACTTATAGTGATTTAGATAAACATGCCTTTGGTAATTTGATGCTTACGGCTATGTACAATATTACTGGTAGTTTGACTGAATCATTGGAATCACTTTCGAAAATTTTCAATATCAAAGGTAAAGTATTGCCGATTACTGAAGACAAAGCCATTCTTGTTGCTAAAACGACCGATGGCGAAGTAATCGAAGGCGAGAGTAAGATTACCAAGGCAGGTAAACATATTAAAAAGATCTATTATAAGAATAAAGTTAAAGTCACTCCACAAGTCCTTGAAGCAATAAAAGAAGCTGATTTGATTATCGTCGGTATCGGAAGTTTATATACGAGTGTCATTCCTAACTTGCTACCTAGAGAAATGAAGAAAGCCTTAAAAGAATCTAGTGCCAAGAAGATGTATATTTGTAATATCATGTCAGAACATGGCGAAACTGATGACTTTAAGGTATCCGACTGTATTAAACAAGTAAATAGTTATGTCGACAAAAACTTTATCGATGTAGTCATTGCCAACAAGAAAAGAGTACCAGATGAAATACTTGAACTCTACAAAGGAGAGACGGCTGCCCAGATAATGTTAGATAAAGAAGAAGTTAAGAAAATGGGTGTCGAATTGATTACCGCTGATTTAGTCAATATTGTCAACAATCAAGTAAGACATAATGCCATTAAAACGGCTCTAGAAGTATTTACTTATCTGACAAAGGAGTAAATCATGAGTTTTTCCACTGATATTAAAAATGAAGTAACAAGATTAGATTCTTCAAAAGAAGAATTGATTTCCGAATTATCGGCAATTGTCAGAAATAGTGCCATTATCGATAACGACATAGTAATATATATCGAGAATAATAGCGTTGCTAGAAGAATCTTTAAATTATTTAAAAATATCTACGATATTACTCCAATTATTACGGTTAGAAAGAAATATTTTAGTAATGGACTTAGTTATATCTTGACAATTAGACATAAAAAAGATGAAATATTAGCTGATTTGGGTGTGAAAAAAGCCGGTGTTTATTTAAATATTCCTCCAAATTATATATATAGTGATGAAGATTTAGTAAGAGCATACTTACGAGGATTATTCTTGGTGTGTGGTAGTGTCAACGACCCAAAAACAAGCAAATATCATCTAGAATTTTTGGTAGAAGATTATGACTATGCCGAATTTATTGCTAATTTATTAAATGATAACAATCTAAATAGTAAGATTATCAAAAGAGAAAAAAAATATATGATATATGTCAAAGAAGCCGAAAAAATAAGT
>CAZEVZ010000002.1:0-14672 GCA_964514935.1 uncultured Muribaculaceae bacterium | reverse complement strand
TTTTGAGTTACTTCTATATGAATTGGATATCCATCAAATTCAAAATCTCTATTTATAATAGGTTGTAATAAGTATTCACAATATGGAATAGAGTTTTGTCTTCTAGGTTTTCCTACTTTAACAATTTTATCTCCAATACTATAAATAATTGATGTTGTTCCTCTACCTATTATTGTTAAGTTTGAATCAAGACCATTGTTTTTGCAATGGGTAGTCAAGTCTTTTATCAATAGAGAAAAAAAATATATGATATATGTAAAAGAAGCCGAAAAAATAATTGATTTTTTAAGAGTAATAAAAGCTTATAATGGTGTAATGTACTTTGAAGATATCAGAATTTATCGTGATCACAAGAATATGACTAATCGTCTTAATAATTGTGAACAGGCTAATATGGATAAGATATTTTTAACCGCCAGTAGTCAGATAAGAGATATAAATAAATTGAAATCATACGACATGGAAGAACTATTAGATGGAAAAATTAAGACTGTCATGGAATATCGAGTTAAATACCCCGAAGCCAGTCTCGGTGAACTTAGCGAAATAATCAGCCAAAAAACGGGGAATGTAATTACCAAGTCTGGTCTTAATCATCGATTTAGAAAAATAAGAGAAATTGTCAATAATATAGAGAATAAGGAGACTAAATAATGAGTGAAAAATATTTAAGTTTAAATTGTGGTAGTTCATCACTTAAGTTTTCATTATATTTAATGCCAGAAGAAACGGTTATTGCTAAAGGATATATCGAAAAGATTGGTCAAGATGATAGTTTTTGGACGATAACTTATAATGATAATAAAATTACTGGTGCCAAAAAGTTAGATAATCATAGTGAAGCGGTTACAGTAATGTTAGATGAATTAAAGAACAATGAAATTATTACCGATTTAAATGAAATAAAAGGTGTGGGACATAGAGTGCTCCATGGTGGTGAATTATATAACGATTCGGTTATCATCGATCAGAAAGTATTAGATGATATAGTCAAATTAACTAATTTAGGGCCTTTGCATCACCCGGGAGAAATAGCTGGTATCAAAGCCATGCAAACAGTCCTACCTGCAGTTTCACAAGTAGCGGTATTCGATACGGCTTTTCATCAGACGATGCCAAGAGAAAGCTACATCTATGCTGTTCCCTATGAATGGTATACGAAATATAAAGTAAGAAGATATGGTTTTCATGGCACAAGTCACAAATATATTACCAACAAGATGCAAACAATTTTAGGTAAAGAAGACGTCAATCTAATTATCTGTCATGTTGGTAGTGGCGCCAGTATTACCTGTATTAAAGATGGCCAATCATACGATACTTCAATGGGACTTACACCACTTGATGGACTTGTCATGGGAACCCGTAGTGGTGCTATCGATCCTTCGATTATCAAATTTATGACGAGCGAAAGTAATATGAATTTGGATGAAGTCATGGATGAACTTAATAAAAATAGTGGTTTAAAAGGAATCTGCGGTAAAAATGATTTTCGTGATATGATGGCTTTAATAAAAGCAGATGATGAACAAGCCAAACTTGCCTATGAAATATTTATGGATTCGATTATCAAACACATTGCTGAATATTATTTTGAACTAGAAGGCAATATCGACGCTCTTGTCTTTACCGCTGGAATTCTTGAAAACAATACCCAAATTAGAGAAGACATCGTAAATAAATTATCTGGGGCAATGGCTATCTATATCGAAATGGATAGCAATGATAGCATCGGCTATGGTCACAATAAAAAAATGGGTATCATAACGACTGAAGAATCAAAATTTCCTGTATATGTCCTTCCTACCGATGAAGAAGTAGTTATCGTAAGAGATACATATAGATTGACAAAAGAGGCTTAAAATTTTGCCTCTATTTTCTTTTCTCAACATAAGCCTCTTTACTATGATAATCGTAGTCGTAAGGAAATTCGATTTCTTTTTTTTGTAAATTATCTTCGATAGTGCTTGCCAACCATTCTTTGATTTCTCCGTTATTCATCCAGTCAACTTCTTTTTTTACAACCGTCATAGCTCTAAAGATGGTGTTTAAATCAATTTTATTGTTCGATAGGGGAATAATATATTTTGCATAATCGATAAGGAGATTAGATAGGGGAGTCTCTAACTGATTAGAAGTGGTATCTACCAAACTTACATTCAATAAATCCTCGTATTTATTATATAATTCGATGTATTCAGCTCTATCTAATATGGATAAAATATCGATAATTTTTAAATAAAGATCCTTATATGCTCTTTTTCTTAAATCTTCTTCTGTTTTGGCATTTATACCTGGATAACTTATTCCCTTTTTTAAGAAATATTTAATTTTTGTTTGAAATTCATCTAGATTATGATAATCCATAAGGAGATCAATATCATCTAATTTTTCTAATCGTTTAGCCTCCTTTTTCTGATCAAAAGTAAGCAAACTGTTGATAAATAAATCGTATTTAAGATTGTTATCCCAAGTACTATCCGCCAAATAGTAACCATGAATATTGTATTTATCATCATCTAATTTTATTAAATTTCTTGCATGCTTGGCATAGTCGATTACTTTTTCTTCCAATGTCATCCCTTTTTCATAAGAGGTATCGACCATAACTGAAAGGTGCTTACTGGGAATATCGACTCTATTTAATAATTCAGTTAGAAGTTTTGTAAAACCAGCACAGACAATATAGGGATTATCGTCTGCTAAAATATATTTTAATTTTCTCGATTCATTCGGATTATTATCATTTTTCTTATATGGTTTATATTTTTTTACAACATCGTAGATTGCTAAATATGCTTCTAAAGGCGATAAGTTAGCCTTTCTAATCTTACTGACCATCCCCTCTAATTTCTTCTCTTCAGCGCGATATTCATTCAAATTATATATATAATCATCGTTATCGATCGTTAAAGCAACATTTTTAGGTAACAATTTGATGATGCCACTCCTTCTCAACAATTCTCGATTGGTTACTTTTATTCTAACGGTATAATTCTTATTTATTTCCTTTAATCTATTCATTACAGTAATTACATTTTGATAATATTTTTCTTCATCGAAAATATCTTTACTTGATTGATTTAAAACGATGGTTGTATTGTTCTTAATATGCCCAAAATTAGCTAATGCTTTACTACCGATAGGCAATGTTAAAGAAACTACATCGATATCTTTCAAATCTCTTTTCGAATAATTACCAATAATTTTATCATTCGGATTAAACATATTATCACCCAACTATCTTAATTATAACATATTTTAATAATAATACACCAGTTATAGTTGTTTGACACCAAAAAGTGTTATATAATAGTAAATGCAACCTGTAGTTGACAAAAAACAACCATAAGTTGGTGGAGTGCAACCAACATTTAGCGTATGATTACATCGGAGGTGAAAGAATGAAATTTTGTGACAGACTACAAAAAGTAAGAAGGGAGAACAATGTTACTCAAGAACAATTGGCTGACAAACTAAATGTCTCGAGACAAGCAGTTAGCAAATGGGAAAGTGGTGTAGCATATCCAGATACCGAAAAGATGATTCAGATAAGTAAGTTATTCAACGTAAGTTTAGATGAACTTATCAATGACAGTAGCGATACGGCGAAGAAAACTAGCAAAAAGAAATTCAATTTTATGGAAACTTTTGATATGCTTTTTGAAGCAATCAGTAAAGTATGGAATATGTTTTTTGCCATGAAGTTTTGGGAGAAAATAAAATTTATCTTTGAAATGGCCTTTGTTATCTTGGCTATCTATTTGGCATCATTATTAGTAATCGAAATAATTTTAGGTATCATCAGAAGAATATTTTCCTTTTTACCATATCGAATATATAACATCATCGATTATTTAATATATACGATATTATATGTCGTATGGATTATTATAGGAGTTATGTTCTTTGTCAGAATTCTCAAAGTTAGATATTTAGATTATTATGTCATTATCAAAGATGATACGATAGAAACACCGGTAATCGAAGAACCAATCGAAGAATTACAAGCAAGACAAGAAACCAAAATTGTCATTAGAGATCCACACGACAGTAGTGCTTCGATATTTAAAAAGATTGCTAAATTACTCGTAATTATCTTTAAATGTTTCTGCCTTTTAGTGTCCATTCCAATCGTGCTAGCATTTATCTTCTTTATTGTTCTATTCGTCGCTAGTTTGATATATTCATTTGATGGATTATTCTTTAATGGCGTATCATTGGCTATTTCAGGGATTATCTTATTTATCTTTTTAATGATTAGATTTATGGCGAATGTTATTTTTAACCAAAATATCAGCTATTCCAAAATGTTTATCATTTTTATTGTAAGCTTATCCTTACTAGGTATTGGTATGGGAATGTCACTTGCTAGTCTCAATACATTTAAGATCTATAATGAGAGTGATTTAGTTAAAGAAGCTAAAGAAGTTATCGTACCGATGAAAGATAATCTTATCATCTATGAACTACTCGACATCAGCGAAGATAAAATATTCATCGATGATAATTTAAACGATATCAAACTAGTTATTAGTACTTATAATGGCACCGAACCTATCATCACTACCCATTTGGCTGGCAATTATCATCATGATAGCGAAGAACATTATGAAATCGTAGATATCAGTTACGGCTATGACAATTTAAAAATGTATCAGACAATTATCGAAGATTTTAAAAATAGACGTTTAAATAATAGTAATTATTATAATTATTCCGATATTGATAAGATTTATATCTCGAAAAAGAATTTGACAAAGATCAAAGAAAATTATCAAAAAATCAGTAATTAGTTTTAGGTAACTTTATCTAGTGATATAATGATATAGAAAGGATTTGATGACATGCTAAAACTGAAAAATGTTTCTAAATTTTATTATCGTAAAGGAGTTATTGCTGCTGGCTTTAGTAAAGTCAATATCGAATTTAAACTAGGTGAATTTGTCGCTATAATTGGAGAGTCCGGCAGTGGTAAAAGTACATTACTCAATGTCATATCTGGTTTAGATAGTTACGAAGAAGGAGAAATGTATATTTGTGGCGAAGAAACTAGTCATTATCGTGAAATTGATTTTGAAGAATATCGCAAGAAATACGTTTCGAATATTTTCCAAAATTTTAATTTGGTCAATAGTTATACCGTCTATCAGAATATCGAATTGGTAATGTTACTTAATGGATATAAACGAAAAGAAGTTAAAACCAAAGTATTGGAGCTTATCGATAAAGTAGGCTTAAAAAAATATAAACGAACCAAAGTATCTAAACTTTCGGGTGGTCAAAAACAGCGAGTTGCAATTGCACGAGCATTAGCCAAAGATACGCCGATTATCGTCTGTGATGAACCGACGGGTAATTTGGATAGCAAATCTGCCAAAGGCGTAATCAATTTACTTAAGGAAATATCCAAAGATAAACTCGTAATTGTCGTTACCCATAATTTTAGTGAAATTGAAGATTTAGCGACCAGAGTAGTCAAGATGCACGATGGTAAAATCGTATCGGATAAAGAAATAGTAAAAGCTTCGGTAAATGACAATTTGACTTTGAATAAAAACAAACAGATTGGCTTATTCAATATGATTAGGTTGGGCCTTCGAAATACCTTTAATATTATTCCTAAATTTATTTTGATCTTCATCGTCTTTCTTTTCGTTGCTATAAGTTTATTGAGTGTCTATGGCTCGATTCAAAAAGATGAATACGAAGAGGGTAAACTAGGGGCAAATTATTATTTTACCGATACCTCTGATACCCGAATTGTCATCAAGAAAAAAGATAATAGTCCCATTACCGAAGAAGACTTTGCTAAAATAAAGCAGCTAAACAATGTCGGTAGTATCATCGAAAACGATATTATGCTAGATACCCAATTGTGGTTTCAAACAATCGACGATAGTTACTTCAGTATCTATGGTAATTTACGTGATATTGGTACTTTTAGTGGCAAGTTAGATTACGGAAGAATGCCGGAAAATGATAATGAAGTCATCTATGTAACCGATGAATATAACTATTATTTTAGCGATAAAATCGAAGAAGCAATCAAGAAAACATACTACTACAACGGCGATAGACTTAGTCATAATATCAAAGTTGTCGGGGTCAAATACATCGATAGTGCACTTTATACGACCAATAGTGATTATTTGATCTACGGTAGTCCAAAACTACTGGATAAATATATGAAAGATATCAATCGAAACCATAGTAAAATTCTTATTACCATGAATGGTAAGAACTATGAAAGTTACGATGCTCCAGGCGCTGATTTCGATATCAGAGTAAGTGATAAAGTAGCAAAAGGAAATGCCTATACGGCCGAAAATATCAATTACATATGTCCCGATTATGATTGCCGTTGGGAGACATTGACCATCAAAGTAAATAATTTGTATTATAAAGATGAAAAAAGTCTCTATATAAGCAATACCTATAATGAAAAGAATGTCGGTTGGTTACTTGGGATCAATAAAGAAAGTCCAACCTACGGAAGTATCTTTATCAATCCCGAAGATTACGATAAACTATTCAATAAAGATAGTTATCAAGCAAGTGTCATGGCCAATCATGTCAACAATGTCGATAGTTTAAGTAGTGAATTGGAAGATTTAGGTTATACCACTTTACAGATTAGAAAGACTTTGGAAAATGTCGCTGGTGAAGTTTTAAAAATCCTTAAAATTCTCAAACTCGTAGTGACGATTATTCTAGTAATTACCTTATTCTTTATCTCTTATTTCGTCATTAAACTAATCTTGAAATCACGTAATGTCTATTATTCGACTCTACGTATTTTGGGCGCTAATTATAAACATATCAAAAGAATTTTAGACATTGAACTATTTAGTGATGCTTCTTTGGCTTATATCAGCTACCTAGCATTGACATTACTTGTTAAATACGGTTATTTAAAGATTAAATTTATCAGTAATATTATGGAATATCTTACTTTACGTGACTATATCTTGATGTATGTGATCCTCGTTTTAATGTCATATTTAATATCGACAAGATATGCTTCAAAAATATTTAAAAAAAGTGCTATGAAGTCGTATAGGGAGGAAGTGTAACGATGATAAGAATAGAAAAATTAAATAAATATTACAATCGTCATAAAAAGAATCAAATTCATGTTATCAACAATACTTCCCTAGAACTTCCCGATACAGGCCTCATTGCTTTATTAGGACCAAGTGGTTGTGGTAAAACGACCCTTCTCAACGCCATCGGCGGACTAGATAAAGTAAATAATGGTAAAATATTTATCAATAATAAAAAAATAACCACTAAGTGTACTTACAAAAAAGATAAACTTCGAAATTTACAAATCGGTTATATCTTCCAAGATTATAAACTGATCGATGATAAAAGTGTCTACGATAATGTTTCGATGGTCTTGAGAATGATCGGCATCAAAGATAAAAACGAAATTAAAAAAAGAGTCGACTATATTTTAGAAAGATTGGGAATATATCGCTATCGTTATCGTCCCTGCGGAATGCTTTCCGGTGGTGAAAGACAAAGAGTAGGTATTGCTAGGGCTCTAGTTAAAAATCCCGATATTATTTTAGCCGATGAACCGACAGGTAATTTGGATAGCAAAAATACTATTGAAATAATGAATATCATCAAATCAATATCGAAAGACAAACTGGTTATTTTAGTAACTCACGAAGTAGAATTGGCAAAATTCTATGCGACCAGAATAATCGAAGTAACCGATGGTGAAGTAGTCAAAGACTATAAAAATAAAAATGATGGTAACTTGGATTATCGTATCGATAATAAATTTTATTTAAAAGATTTCAAATATCAAGATGAATTTAAAGAACGTGATATCAATATCGATTTTTATAGTGAAACTAAAGATAAATTAAATTTAGTTATCGTTATTAAAAATGGTAATATCTATATTAAGAATAAGAATAATGATAAAATTGAAGTGGTCGATAATAGTTCCAATATCGAACTAATCGATGATCACTATAAACAATTAGATAAAAGTATCTATGAGAAGTATTCATTTGATTTTGATAAAATTGTCGGTAATAATTTAAAATTGAAATATTCATCGATTTTCAATCTATTTACTATTTTCAGTAATGGCTTTAAAAGTGTCTTTGGTTATTCCTTTGTCAAAAAATTATTACTTGTAGGTTTCTTTCTAGCTAGTTTATTTGTTACTTACTCGGTTAGTAATCTACTTGGGATATGGATGATTGAAGATAAAGATTTTATCAGTAAAAATAAAAATTATTTATTGCTAGAAACTAGTAAAATAAATGTTAAAGATTACTTAAATTATGAAAAAATGGATGGTATCAACTATATTTTTCCCGGTAGTAGCATGATAAGTGTCTCAATCGATAATCGCAATTATTATCAAACAGAAGATGCCGGAATGACATTATCCGGTTCACTTGCCAGTACAAAAATGTTGACTGAGGCTGATTTGATATACGGTAAAATGCCTGAAAACAACAAAGAAATCGTCATCGATAAAATGGTCTACGATAAGGCTGAAGGAATTAAAATGATTGGCTTATACGAATTATCGCGAATGTTAGGTACCAAAGTGTATTTAAATAACCATATTCTTGAATATACGATTGTCGGCGTTACCAATTTAGAAAGTCCATCAATCTATGCCGATGAAAGTGAATTTATGCATATTCTTACCAATAGTACCAGCAATGGTGATGAATATGATTATGTTTCTAATAGTTACGATGGTGATAACGGAACTTCAGTCTATGATTATTCACTATATAAAAATAAAATAAGCATTACCAAAGGCCGAGAACCAAGCAATGATTATGAAGTTATCGTCAGCGATGATTTGAAAGAAACCTTTGCTTTAGATAAATATATCGATGATTTAAAAATCAATGGCCATAAATTAAAAGTAGTAGGTTACTATAAATCACCCGATAGTATCAATAGTTATTTTGTAAGTGCCAATACCATCAAATATAAATTTATTACTAGTAGTAAAAACATCATTATCTATCCAGAAGATAAGGAAAAGACCATCGCGGATTTTCAAGAGTTGGATAAAAGAGTAATCGATGTCTACGAATCGGATAAAAAAGATTATTTGAGTGAAAATGCTGAAAGCATGCATTCGGCACTGATTGTGGCCGCCATAATGTTAGGAATTTCATTGATTGAAATTATCCTTATGACTCGTTCATCTTTCTTATCTCGAATTAAAGAAGTAGGAATCTACCGTGCTATTGGGGTCAAGAAGAGCGATATCTATAAAATGTTTACGGGTGAATCGTTTGCCATAACGACCTTGACGTCTATTCCCGGAGTATTGTTTATGTCTTATTGCATTAGTGTCTTATCAGATATTAACTATATCGGTAAAAATTATGTTATGAATATTTGGGTAGTTCTATTCTGTATTGGATTATTATATGTTTTCAATATGGTAATTTCATTGATACCGGTATTCAATACGATGCGTAAGACTCCAGCCGAAATTTTAGCTAGGCATGATTTAGAATGAGAAAAAGCACATTTTTGTGCTTTTTATATAAAATTATCACCTAACTAAAGCTAGTTAGTGACCCCCAAATACGAGGTATCATCCAACATTGCAAAATTGGATATTCCTCTTTTTATTGTATGAAGTTTCCTTCATTTACATACATCATATAATAAAAATAATGAAATTACAAGAAATAAATGGTATAATTACTTAAGAGGACGATATTATGGATATAAATTAAATTAGAAATTTTTGTATTATTGCCCATATTGATCATGGTAAAAGTACTTTAGCTGACCGTATATTAGAATATACCGGTGCCATCGATAAAAGAGAAATGAAAGATCAGATATTAGACAATATGGATTTGGAAAGAGAAAGAGGTATTACCATTAAATTAAATGCTGTCAGACTTAAATACCAAGATTATATTTTAAATCTAATCGATACGCCAGGTCATGTTGATTTTACATACGAAGTAAGTAGAAGTATGGCCGCTTGTGAAGGAGCCATTTTGATTGTCGATGCCGCTCAAGGAATCGAAGCCCAAACATTATCAAATATTTATTTAGCTATGGAAAATAATTTAGAGATTATCCCCGTTATCAATAAAATCGATTTACCGAGTGCTGACGTTCCTAAAAGAATTTCTGAATTAAATAAGATGTTTGGTTTTAAAGAAGAAGAAATATTGCTTACTTCAGCCAAAACGGGGGTCGGCGTTCCTGAACTTATCGAAGCCATCGTCAAAAGAATTCCTAGTCCGAAAGTAGCATGCGATGATCGACTTCGATGCTTGATTTTCGATAGTTATTTTGATTCCTATTTAGGTGTCGTATCCTTAATTAGAGTAGTCAGCGGCAAGGTATCTATCGGGGATAATATCAAAATGTTTACCACTGGTGATAGTTATCAAGTAACAGAAATTGGTTATCATACCCCTAAAAAAGAAAAAGTAACCACCTTATCTAGTGGCGAGGTTGGTTATCTATGTGCCAGTATCAAATCGATTGATAGCGTCAGAGTAGGTGATACGATAACCTTAAACGATAATTCTTGTGAAGAAGCCTTACCAGGATATAAAGCCTTAAAACCTATGGTCTTCTGTGGCCTTTATCCAATCGATAGCAAGAAGTATCCGGCACTTAGGGAAGCCCTCGAAAAATTAAAACTAAACGATGCTTCACTATCGTTTGAACCAGAAACATCACAGACACTAGGCTTCGGTTTTAGAACCGGCTTTTTAGGCCTTTTACACCTAGACATTATTACCGAAAGAATCGAAAGAGAATTTAATGTCGATATTATTGCCACTGCCCCTTCGGTTATCTATGAAATATCTCTAACTGACGGAAGTGTAATCTACATCGATAATCCGAGTGAATTCCCGCCAAAAGTTAAAATAAACACCATAAAAGAACCATATATTAGAACCAATATCTATGTTCCAAATGAATACATTGGTACAATTATGGAACTATGTCAAGATAAAAGAGGTAACTACGTCAGTACCGATTATCTCGATATGACGAGAGTTAATATTCACTATGAAATACCATTGTCAGAAATAGTCTACGATTTCTTTGATCGATTAAAAAGTTATACCAAAGGATATGCTTCTTTTGACTATGAAATAATCGGCTATAAAGAATCCGATTTAGTCAAAATGGACATCATGTTAAATGGGGACGTGGTCGATGCCCTATCGGTAATTGTCCATAAAGATTTTGCCTATAAAAGAGGCAGAGTAATTGTCGACAATCTAAAAGAAATAATTCCTAGACAACTATTTGAAGTTCCTGTCCAAGCCGTAATCGGCAGTAAAGTCATTGCCAGAAGTGATATTAAAGCTATGCGTAAAGACGTCTTAGCCAAATGTTATGGCGGTGATATTACTAGAAAAAGAAAATTATTAGAAAAACAAAAAGAAGGTAAAAAGAAGATGAAGACCATTGGAAAAGTCGATATTCCTAAAGAAGCCTTTTTATCGGTATTGAAAGCTACCGAAATAAAAAAAGAGAATTGATTCAGCAAAGGCTGGATTTTTTCATTTATTTGTTATATAATATGCAACCAAGAACGAGGGGATTATCATGTTAGCAAATTTTGAAATATACTATTTATTAGAATTCGCTAGATTGCATAGCGATAAAACCGATAATATAATGATGGAGAATGTGTGGAAAATGGCCATGAAAAAATATACTTATATTACCGGTGAAGAAGTGACTTTAGCTAATGAAATAGACCGGTTAAAAGTTCATAATTGGCTGAAAAATAATTCTTCACTAGAGTTGTTAAATGATCTTCTTTGTGGTGTAGTAAAAAGATTAAGCTGTATTGAAAATACCGGCCCAGCTCCCCTTGATAATCGCGATGCTTTCCTTTTGAACAATATTTCCTTGGTAGAAAAGATTATACTTGAAGAAGAAGATTACTTATTACATACGATGGGTAGTAATCTATGTGATATACCAGAAATTACCCCCGATGAAGCGAAAGAAATTGTCAGAGATATTTTAGAAGAAATAGACCAAAACGGCGAATGGCTGAATATTTATCTCGATGGCATCGATAGTGGTCATATTATCTGGTTAAATGAACTAGATGATGAACAATTTTCTAAATTAAGGCACGGTTTAGGAATGGCTAATATTAAAGATTTTAATAACACATGTATCTATTTTGGTGATAAAAATCGTTATCTATTTTTAAATTATTATGGCAATATCATGGATGTTGTCTATACCATCCATGAAGTAGTACACTATATCAATGAAGTATTGGATAATGGTCGCAATGTTACGCCAATTATTCACGAATTTCCTAGCATTTTTTATGAAATGTACACTCTTAAATATCTGAATAAATTAGGATATCAAGATGAAGAAATTATGAAAGCCTACTATAATAGACAAATCGATACTTATACCTGCATAAATGAAATAAAAGAAATTATCTATTATTTAAGTCTATATTTGACAAAAGGAAATATATCTATTATCGATGATAGTAATAGAATTGATAAATGTCTTAAAAAACTTATCAATAGTCCCTATATACTATTTAATTGTTATCCCTATATTATCGGCGAATATTTAGCTAGAAATGCTATACATCAATCAGAAAAAGATAAAACATTACTATCGATGATTAAATATATCACCGAACATTTATCAAAAATAGAAGTAAACGAAATATTTAATTTATTAGATGTAAACCAAAAAATAAGAATTTTAAAATAATAATTCTTATTTTTCAATATTATATGCTATACAAATGATATGTTTTAGTGTATAATTATCTAGCAGTGGAGATGATATATATGAATTTACCAAGTATGAAAGAAGCCAAAACGAGAAGTAAGAAAGAAGTAAAAATTCTCTACGATGACTATAATTTAGCCGGTATTGAAAATATTGGAATAGGTAAAAATTATCTAATTTTAACATATGGTTGTCAGATGAATGTCCATGATAGTGAATATATCAGTGGTATTATGGAAGATATTGGCTATACGAAAGTAACTGATATCAACGACGCCGATGTAATTATTGTCAATACTTGTGCCATCAGAGAAAATGCCCATAACAAAGCTGAAGGTATGCTTGGAAGAATCAAGCATCTGAAGGAAAATAAAGAAAATGTTATCGTCATCTTCTGTGGCTGTATGGCCCAAGAAGAAGGACTAGTTAATAAAATTAAAGACTATAGTTGGATCGATATTATCTGTGGAACTCACAACTATCATAAAATACCTGAATATATCGCTAAATATTTAAATGAAGGAAATATCTGTGAAGTATATTCAATCGAAGGAAATGTCATCGAAAACATTCCTGTCAAAAGAGACAATAAATATAGTGCTTGGGTAAATATTCAATATGGTTGTGACAAATTCTGTACCTATTGCATTGTTCCTTATACCAGAGGTAAACAACGTAGTAGAAAACCTGAAGATATTATTTTAGAAGTTAGTGAATTATATAATAATGGTTATCAAGAAGTAACTTTACTAGGTCAAAATGTCAATGCCTATGGCAAAGATTTTGGTAATGATTATGATTTTGCCGATTTGCTAGGTGAAGTCAGTGAAACGGGAATTCCAAGAATTAGATTTGTAACCAGTCATCCATGGGATTTCACCGATAAAATGATCGAAGTAATCAGTAAATGTGACAATATTATGCCATATATTCATCTTCCAATCCAGTCAGGATCTGATCGCATACTTAAACTAATGGGAAGAAAATATACCATTAAAGAATACTTAGAAATAGTTAAGAAATTGAGAGAAAAGATTCCTAATGTCAGTATTACTACCGATATTATCGTAGGTTTTCCTGGCGAAACCAAAGAAGATTTTGCAAAGACCTTGGATATTGTCAATCAAGTAAAATACGATTTAGCTTATACGTTCATTTTTAGCCCAAGAGAGGGGACACCAGCTGCTAAAATGGAAGATAATGTTTCCCTCGCAGAAAAGAAAGAAAGACTAGCAAAACTTAATAAACTAATCAATAAATATGCTCTAGAATCAAATAAAAAGATGAAAAATAAAGTATACGATGTCTTGATTTTAGGCGAAAGTGATAAGAATAATAAATATATGGGTTATACCGATAATATGAAATTAGTCAATGTCGAATGTGATGAATCTCATGTTGGTAAAATAATTCCCGTAAAAATTACCGATGTAAAAACATGGAGTTTAGATGGTGAAATAAATGATAAATAGTAGCCTAGAAGAATTGTTTAGAAGTATTGAGAATTCTAAAGAATATAAAGAATATAAAAAAATGGAAGATATCTTAAATAAAGATAGTGAAATAAAAAAAATACTTGAAGAAATCAAAGAATTAGAAAAACAAGCCACTTATTTAGAATATATTGGTGATGATAAGTATAAGGAACTTGATGAAGAAATAAAAAGAAAATCAGATATTTTAAATAATAAACAAGTATATATTGAATATCTAAATAAAATGGAAGAATTTAATAATGAATTAGCAACATCTTCTAAAATGATCGAAAAATATATTGCCGAAAAGATTTAAAGAAATTTAGATCTTTTTTTTAGTATAAAAAAAACACCGATATCGATGTCAACTACAAGTTGCATAGTCCTTAAGTATTTTACTTAATAACATCTATTTCTATTAAAATAATA
>CAZEVZ010000001.1:0-46422 GCA_964514935.1 uncultured Muribaculaceae bacterium | reverse complement strand
AATAAATCATTGGAATTGGTTCTCCCCAGAATCTTTGTCTTGAGAATATCCAATCTTGAAGTCTATAGTTAACTTTAGCTCTACCTATTTTATTTTCTTCCAAATATTTAAGCATTTTCTTAATTGAATCTGCTTTATTAGTAAGTCCATTTAAGAAATCTGAATTGATCATTTCACCATCACCAGTATAGGCTTCTTTAGAGATATCTCCACCTTTTATTACTGGAATAATTTCAAGATCAAACTTCTCAGCAAATTCATAGTCACGTTGATCGTGAGCAGGAACCGCCATAATAGCTCCCGTTCCATAACCCATCATAACATAGTCAGATATAAATACCGCAACATCCTTACCATTAAGTGGATTTTTAACTGTAATGCCCTCTAATCTAACGCCAGTTTTATCTTTATTAACTTCTGTTCTTTCAAACGCACTCTTAGTTTTAGCAAACTCTTGATATTTTCTAACTTCATCCATATTAGTTATTAGTTTAGATAATTTCTCTAACATTGGATGCTCTGGAGCAAGTACCATAAATGTTACACCAAATAATGTATCACATCTAGTCGTATATACCGTTAAGTTATCACCAGTTTCTGCAACTGTAAAATCAACTTCTGCTCCCGTAGATTTACCTATCCAATTTATTTGACCTAATTTTACTCTCTCAGCAAAATTGGTATCTTCAAGACCATTTATTAAATCTTCCGCATAATCGCTCATACGAAGCATCCATTGACTCTTTTCCTTTTGAACTACTTGGCTGCCACATCTTTCACAAACGCCACCTGCAGCATCTTCATTAGATAGAACGCTCTTACATTTAGGACACCAGTTAACATCCTTTTTAGCCTTATAAGCCATTCCATGTTTATAGAACTGTAAGAATTGCCATTGTGTCCATTTATAATATTCTGGATCAGTTGTTGAAAATTCTCTATCCCAATCGAATGAAAAGCCTAGTGATAACATTTGACCTTTGAAAGTTTTAATATTTTCTTTAACCGCTTCTTTAGGATGAATATGATTAGCTATTGCATATTGTTCAGCAGGTGCTCCAAAAGCATCCCATCCCATTGGAAACAATACGTTGTATCCCTGCATTCTTTTAATCCTTGCCAAAGCATCTTGAGCCGTATAACTTCTAACATGTCCTACATGTAGACCAGCTCCAGATGGATAAGGGAACTCTACCAAGATATAATATGGTTGCTTTTTACTTCCCGTTTCAGCTTTAAAAGTCTTATTATCAGCCCAATATTTTTGCCATTTCTTTTCAATTTTTGTAAAATTATACATTTTTATTCCTCCTTGAAATTAAAAAATAGTCATAATGTAAGAACGAGAAATCCCGCGTTACCATCTTACTTTATAACTACTGTTATACCCTCTTAATTTTAACGCATTGCTGCGGATTATCATCAGCTAATTAGACAAGTTCATAGACAATGTATCAAATATTTTCACCAACCATATTCTCTCTATACATACCTTGTTTATTACTACTTCTAACATACGCCTTTTTGAAAAACTAATAATATATTAGCACAATTTAATTTTTAAAACAAGTATTTTTTATATCATTTTATTTTTTTCTTAATTTTCTTTTCTTCCTCGTATAATCTATATCTAATATTGAGAATTCTTAAAGCATCTTTTCTTAAAAATTCTCCTTCTTCTTTCGTTAATTCTGGATCATTATTGACAAAATCACATTCCCTAATAATCTCTTTTATTTCATCATAACTATATCCTTTATCCAGTAATTCATCAATTTCACCAATTAACGATACAGAATACCCCATCAATTTTTCATCGTACATAAACATTATATCATCATAAGGATTATCACTTAAATTATTTAAAGTTAACATAAAAGATAATACTTTATAGATCAATTCACCATTATACATATATACTACCTCTCGATAATTTTAATCGTTATTTCTTTTGAATCTAAAATATTATCGATATATTCTTCAAAAGAAATACCATATTTAGAAACATCGTATTCATATATATGTAAATGCTTCATTACATCATTATCGACAATATTGCCACATTTCTCTGTATATTCAATATGCTTTTCCATTTGATATCTGATGGCCTCTTCATAACTATCAAAACGATATATTCCTCTATTCTCATAGTCAGCATGTTCAAAATAACAATATTTATGTGTTTCCTTATCTTTATATATTAAATAACTATGGGTCGGATACGTATTTTCATATTCGAATAAAAACCAAATAAATATTGTCTTAAATTCATAATTATTTTCTTTAAACCAAGCTCTTTCTAATTCCGTTTGATCAAAGCATTGACCAAGACCATACTTCAATACTTTATCTTTATTAGCTAAACCATATTCATTTACACTTGCTTCTTGGAATACTCTATTTCCTTCTTCAGTACCATCATTTACATATACCTTACCATCATTACCATAAATACCATATTTAATATTGTCCATAAAAGCCAATAACTCTTCTGGTGTCTTTACTTTGACATAAAGAACATTTAAATTCATCATATCACCTTCTATTATCTATTTGTTATTTCTTCTTTCATATTCTATTATACCATATTATTATTAGTTTTTTCTTATCAAAACTTTCCTTATGAACAAAAAAGAAGCTAGTTTTACCTAACTTCTATTTGATACTTACAATATCGGTAACATTGCTTTCTTTGTTATAACTGATCGTTACCTTATCCCCAACTTGTAAAAATGGCAACAAACTGTTATTGATTTTGATGGCAACTTTATATTTTTTATCTTCACTATCGGTTAAGTAGTAGTATGTGTTACCATCGATAATCGCCGTATTGATAATTTTAATCGTAATCTCTTTATTATTATTAGCCTTACCACTACCACCTAAATTAGCATTATTCAAGTAATTATTGGCAGCCGCTTCAATACCCAAAGTACTATCCGTAACCACTACTTTTTGATAGTCGGTCACATCTACGAAGGCATACATTTTAACTAGTCCTGCATTATCTTTTAAACTCATCAAATATGTTGGTCTATTATTTAAATTGATTAAAAGTGGAAATGAACTATTATATTTCATCTGTTGAACTTGTCCCTCGGCTGATGCCATTGCTGAATATTCTTCGGCTCCTGGTACTCCATAAAAATTAGTCTCTTTTGTTCTCATGTTGGTAAGAACAAAACCGATATTAGATTCATCACTCGATACCGATGTAATACCGGTATACATATATACATCATCATCTTTAACTAAATAATTATATCCTTCAGTCGTCTGGACTACCCCATTTTGACTGAAAACAGAATTTAAAAATCCATTCTTATACATTCCCCAATCATCTATCTGCTCGATAACCAAATCGGCTGAATATACTTGATCGACCCATTTAGGTACTTCGTTAATCTTATACTTTTCGGTTTTACCAGTAACCGGATCCATCAAAACTATACCATTGATTTCCTTCTTCAAACCGACTCCCGTATATTTGATCGTTGGAACAACCCAATAAGGATTACCCTCATTATCGATTTCAAAACTGATCTTGCCAAATATTTCTGTTGGATATCTAAATCTTAAAGCTCTATCTAAATCTTTAAATATATATGCACTAGGCATATATTTCATTCCTTTATCAAGTTTAACTAATTCACTTGCTCCCGTAACCGAATTAACTTTAATATAGCCTAGTACACCATGACGTTTATTGTTTAACCATTTAATAAAACCATTATATTCGATTGGAGTAACTCTCACTATTTCATTATTGTAATTGATTTGCGTATATAGATCGGATACGTAATATTGACTGACAAGTTCACTCATCTGCCCCATTACTCTATCTCCAAGTTTTTGACTAGAATCTTTATCTAAAAGTGGTACTTTATTGAAATCTACCTCACTGATATCATCAGTAAAATTGGTATCTTCCAAAATAGTTATTCTACGAGCCCAAGATTTAGAATTAAATAGTGGACTACAGATAATATTAGTCAATATAATAAGAGACAATATCGTCATAATACTACCGACAATTATTAAAAGATTTCTCGGTAAGTCTCTCAATTTATTGATAACTCTTCCCCCATCGATAAGCAATAATACCGATGAGACTACATAGCAGCCAAAGACCATAAATAGATAAATATAAAAAGCGGGATTGTGAATATTCAACGCTGGTAAAGATACATAATATAAGACAAAAGCAAATAATAATACGATCAAGATTCTAATAATCCATATTTTCTTTTTCAATTCTATCTCCTCCCTATAATAACCAAATTACTAATATTTATAACACTATATATTATTAGTAATACTCCAATATAGGTAACAATTATATCTGGGAATAAAAATTTAAAAGTAATACACATTATACCAATGATTATTCCCAATATCGATAAAACAATACTTGAAGTAATTTTAGTATTGATACTCTTTTCTAATTTGATAGTTTCAATCAATCTAAAAACACTTGCTAAAAGAATATAAATACCGATTACCAAAGAAATAAGTTCTTTTAAAAATTCTACCTTAAATATAAATATTCCCCCGATAACTAAAACGATTATTCCTAAAACAAATTCAAGATTATCATTAAATACTTTCTCTTTATTTCTAAAATAATTTACCAAGATACTAATACCGTAGAAAACTGCCACACATCCAAGTACAATCGATACGACCGTAGTCACTTTGTCAGCCCAAATAGTAAGACATACCCCCAAGATAAGTACACAAATGCTCATCAAGATTTCACTTGTTATTTCTTTTTTCATAAACTCCTCACTTTCTTAATATAATTATACATCAAAACAAATCAATTTACTATACGATTTGCACATTTATTGATAATCGATAAATTTATATTGACATTTAATAAAAAATGTTTTATTATTAAATCGAGGTGGAAGTAATGAAAAAAAGTAAAATTGCTAAAGTTATTGAAATATTATTTAAAATTATTCTTGTAGGAGGAATTATAGCCTTACCATTCATTCCTAAATTATACGATCTCCTTAAGCTTTTCAATATTGCTAGTTTTAATAATCAAACGATATATTATAAGATTATGTTTTATATGTGCTATATTATAAGTCTAGCTATCATATATACTTTAAACTACATATTTAAAAGTATTTATAAAAATAGTCCATTTACTAGAACTATTGAAAAATCATTGAAGATGGTGGCTATTCTATTTATGATTCTTTCTCTAATTGTCTTAATCAAAACTATTTATTTACCATCTATATTATCGATAGGCATTATTGTAGTAACGTTTATTACCAGTCTTTGTTTTTACACTTTAAGTCAAATATTTAAAGCAGCTATCGAATATAAAAATGAAGTCGATTATATGGTATAGATAATAAATACTTTTATTACTATGAATTAGATATTTAAAAAGGAGGAATAAAAATGATAATTGTCAATTTAGATGTAATGATGGCTAAAAGAAAAATGTCCCTAAATGAATTGAGTGAAAAGACTGGGATTACTTTAGCTAATCTTTCGATACTTAAAAATAATAAAGCCCGAGCAATTAGATTTAGTACATTAGCAATAATCTGTCATGCATTAAAATGCCAACCTAGTGATCTATTTGAATATAAGGAGGAAAACAATGAATAAAGAGAATTTTAAAACAATTATAACCCCGACGATCTTATCAGCAATTATTATTATGATATTACATAATTTTAATCTATATACATATGATAAGTATTTCATAATTCCCATATTCATCTTGATAATTACTTATCTATACATCGTAAGTAGAACCAATATGATTGTAAATGTTAAAGGATATTTTTATTTAATACCTATCGTCTTGATTATTATTGGTACCGTAATATTTAAAACTAATATATCGAATATGATATTGAATATCTTTATCTTACCACTTTTAATTGCTAACATGTTCTTAACTTTAACTAATAAAGACTATCATATTTCGAGAACTTTTCTAAAATGGACTGCTAAAATATTTCCTGGTAGATTATTTACAAATTTAAAAGTAATTAAAGAAAATACAAATATTAAGAATACCAACAAAAAGAAAATTGGTAATATTTTTAAAGGATTTATTATCAGTATCCCTTTTGTAATAGTTATCTTATTATTGTTAACTAGTGCCGATATGTATTTCAATACATTCATATCCAAAATAATTAAACATATCAATATTGATTCAATCTGGAATAATTTTGTTGTTCTCGTTATCTACTTTATTATGTTCTTTTCAATTATTATCAATATTATTAAAAATAGCAATACCAGCGATAAAGCAATAAAATTAAAGAAAGTAGATAGTTCTGTTGGAAGTACTCTTCTTATAATCATCAATTTTATCTTTACCCTCTTTATCTTTTCTGAATTATCTAAATTGATGGGAAATTTCTTGGAACTACCGATGGAATATACCTATGCCGAATATGCTAGAGAAGGATTCTTTCAATTATTAGCAGTTACCATCATCAATTTTAGTCTTATTCTATTCTTCTTATATAAAACAAATATTGTTAAAGAGAATAAACTTATTAAAAGATTGTTATTACTACTAGTGACATTTACAATTATTTTAATCTTTAATTCATACTACCGAATGTATCTATATATGCATGAATTTGGATTTACTATTTTAAGGTTACAGGTAGTATTATTCTTGACGATGGAATTGATCTTATCGCTAATAATTATTAAAAAGATAATTAGTCATATCAAACATAATGATGCCTCAATATTTACAATTATAATGGTCACTACATATACGATAAATATCTTTTTATGCAATAATAATTTTATCGATTATATAAATACCATATTGAATATCGAGAATGTCTAAAGCACCATTTTTAAAGAAGTAGAAAAAATCTACTTCTCATTTTTTTAAATAATACATTTCACTATTTTATATCCAAATCACCTTTAGCTAAATACTTACCAATTCTTTCTAACTCCTGAAAAACGCGAAGACGTGCTGCTTCAGTTCGCCACCAATTATCTTTTCCAAACTTCTGTTAATTCTTTTCTATTTTTGATACCTTTTATTCTTTCAGTAATCCATTTTTCATCATAACCTTTAGCGCGATATAAATCAATAGATCTTTGAGTAGCAATTGATGGATCAAATATCTCATCTATTCTTTCACTGCCTAATTTTACTAACCATTGTTTAATTGGTTCAGCATTTTTACTAGGAACTGACTCAATTATTCTAAACATTCCTTCTATTGTTACCACATCAGTATTATAGTATTTACCATCCGATGATTTTAATTTCAGTTGGCTACAAATTGTAGCCAACTCACTTCCTTCTTTTTTTAATCTAGTTTTCAAAACGGACCAATATTTTCTTGGATTCTCACTTTCAGCAATAGCACCAACGATATCAATAACACTTATAAAATATTTTTCTTGTTCCTTATCCCATATAGTTCTAATTGTTTCATTATTAAAAATTTTATTAATTAAATACATTTTATCTTGATTCATCTAAAAACTCCTTTTATTTTAAGCAAAATGATACTCTAAATACACCTAGTATATAGTCAAAAAAACATATTATTTCATATAATCTAAAACTTTGTTGCAATATTTTATAGCTTCTACCATTTCTTTATTATTAACTAATTCATTATACTTTTTCTTATCTACAAATATAATATCCGATACTTCATATTCTTGTATTTTAATATTATTAATATTAATATCTTTTTGAATTAAAAACAAATATGTAAAATGATTAATCAAAACCTTATTATTTAGTCTTATCTTGTTCAGATATGTACCAATCAATTTTAATTCTTCTATTTTAATTTTTATACCAGTTTCCTCGTACAATTCTCTAACTGCTGCCTGTTCAGGAGTTTCATCAATATCAATGTGACCAGCACTGGATAAATCCCATTTATTTGGTTCATCTTTTTTATTAGGTGATCTTTTTTGAATTAATAATTTCCCTTTTTTATCAACTAAAGCAATTGCACTTATTCCATGACATATACCTTTTTTATGCGCAACAAATTTATTAACTCTTTTTCCAACTTGTTTACCATCCTCAGCTAATATTTCAACTAATTCATCCATTAAATCACTAACCTACTTTCTTTCGAGAATCGTGACTATCTCACAATGATGTGTCTGCGGAAACATATCGACAAAACTAACATCCTCAAATTCATAATTGGTAAACAATTTTATATCTCTAACCAATGTCATTGGATTACATGATACATATATAATTTTTTTAATCTTCTTTTCATTGATGACATCTATCGTATGCCTATCGAGTCCAATGCGTGGAGGATCGACAATAAGCACATCACCATCAATCTTACCACCCGTTAATTTTGAAACATCACCACAGATAAATTTGACATTGCTAATATTATTCAACCTAGCGTTTTCTTTAGCATCCTCAACTGCCGCCGATACAATTTCAATTCCTAAAACACTTCCAACATATTCGGCAATATAAAGACTGATACTTCCAACACCACTATATAAATCAATTACTCTATCTGCCTTATCAAATTTACCATATCTTACTATTTCGTCATATAAATGACCAATATTGCTCGTATTTATTTGGAAGAAAGAATCCGGTGATACCTTATACTTAATATCATTTACCCTTATATAGCCATCTTCCTTATGATATACACATCGATTATCCATATAGATACTCAAACATTTATCCTTTAACATATCGATATTCATCTTACCATTGATAATTAAACTTATTCCATTATCATAATCACGAATCGTAACTAATTTTACCTTACTTAAATCTTCTTTTTTTATCAATCGATATAGTTCATTGACTCTTTCACTGACAAGTAAACAATTATCTACACTGACAATACCATCAAATTCTGAAATAAGCCCTATGCCATTACTTATATGATAGGTAATTTTATTACGATATTGATATTCTTTTTTACTGCCTATTACGTGCGGAGCAATATCGACATTTAGATATTTTTTAAAAATATTTTTAACTTTACTCACCTTAAATGACAATTGTTCATCGTAACTTAAATTGCTGATATTACATCCACCACATTCACTATAATAAGGACATAATGCCGCTATTCTAGAATCACTTTCAGTACTTATTGTGCTAATTTTTCCTTTATCATATTTTTTGTAACTTTTATAGATATCTATATCGCAAATATCCCCGGTAATGCTTTTAGGGACAAAAACTACTTTATTATCTATTTTTCCAATTCCATTACCTAAATGATCCATAGCAGTTATCGTTAGTTTCATATTATCACACCCCTATTGGATTGACATCGATAGCAATATCGACTTTATTGTTTACTTTATATATTTCATCTAATTCAGTTAATACCTTATTTAATTTATCATCATGTTTATATTTAATGATACATTGATAATGATAGACGTTGTTAATCTTAAACATACTGGCCATTGATGGACCCAATACCTTCGTATCTTTTCCCAAATTTTTTCGTAAATAATCGCCTATTTTATTTGCTTCTTTAAAACCCAAATCGTAATCTCTACTGGTTATATTTACCAAAGTTAAATAGTAATATGGGGGATAATTAAGAATCCGTCTAAGTTCCATTTCTGCTTCATAAAATTTTAGATAGTCATGTTTGCTAGCAAGCAAAATGCTATAGTGTTCCGGATTATAAGTCTGAATGATAACTTCACCTACAAGATCGCTTCGACCGGCTCTTCCCGATACTTGACTAAGTAGTTGGAAGGTATTTTCAGCACTTCTAAAATCGGGAATATTTAATGAAGTATCCGCATTGATAACCCCAACCAAAGTAACTAGTGGAAAATCTAAACCTTTAGCAATCATTTGCGTCCCCAATAAAATATCGTATTTATGGTTACCAAAGTCTTCGATTATTTTTTCATGCATGCCTTTTCTACTGGTCGTATCGACATCCATTCTTACCACTTTTGCCTCAAATAATTTGTGTAATTCTTCCTCTAATTTTTCAGTACCTAAACCGTAATCTTTCATATTATCAGAGCCACATACAGGACAGATACGGACATTTTTAATGCTATAATTACAATAATGACATCTATTGGTATTACTTGTCTTATGATATGTTAAACTAATATCACAATTAGGGCATTTCAAAACATGACCACAATCACGACAAGTAAGCATCGAAGAATAACCTCGACGATTGAGTAATAAAATGACCTGTTCATGTTTAGTTATCTTTTCTTTTATTTTTGAAGTAAGTTCTTCTGATAAGATAAAATTACCATGCTTTACTTCCTTCTTCATATCGATTATTTTAACCATCGGCAATTGACCGCCACCAGCTCTTTTATCTAGCGTTAATAATTGATAAACATCCTTTTTAGCCCTTGCAAACGATTCCAAAGAAGGCGTGGCACTACCTAGTAAAACCGGAGCATTATGATATTTTCCCCGTAAAATAGCGACATCTCTAGCATGATATCTGGGATTATTATCCTGCTTGTAGGTTCCTGTATGTTCTTCATCGATGACAATAATTCCTAAATTATTAAGGGGCGCAAAGATGGCACTTCTCGCACCGACGACAATTTTTACTCTACCTTCCATTATCTTACGATATTCATCATACTTCTCACTATCGGATAAACCACTATGTAAAATGGCTATGGCACTTCCAAAACGAGTAACAAACCTGTCGACAATTTGGGGAGTCAAACTGATTTCCGGAACCAACATGATGGCTGTTTTGCCGTTTTTCAAAACTCTATCGATAAGTTCCATATATACTTCGGTCTTTCCACTTCCAGTAATACCATACAACAAATAAGTATCATACTTATTTAAATCGACACTATCGACAACTTCTTTTTGACTCTCATTTAAAATTACTTTATGGTATTTTCCCGTCGTATGGGTAACATAACGATCAACATTCTCATATTCAAAATGAGCAATTTTATTTTTAACCAAAGTCTGGATACTACTGGTAAGATTATTTACTAAAATTCGATCGCTGACAATCAACTTCTCGATAATATCTATCTGACCTTGATATTTACAATTTTCAATATATTTGTTCGCATCACGATAACTGATATCAAGAACTAAATAACGTTGCTTCTTAATTCCAATAAATGTATCATGTTTAGCTTTTAAAGCAGTAGGTAACATAGCTTGAAAAATACTTATTTTACTACATAGAATATTTTTAGCTATTTCATTACCTAAAAATAACATTTCCTTATTGAGCACTGGTTCATCATCACATAAACTAGCAATTTCTTTTAATTCATAACTGTCATTATATTTATCGGTCATGGACAAAACAAAACCTTCGATTAAATTATTATTAAATGGTACTTTTACACGATGACCAATCTTAATTTTATCTTTTAATTCTAATGGTATTATATATGTAAATTCTCTATCGACAGCTTTAGCACCATATTCAATAATAACCTTTGCGTACATAATACCACATCCTTTACTTAATTATATATATTTAAAAATACAATGTCAATAAAGAAATACAAATAAGTGTACGATTTAATAATAAATTAGCAATCTCTATTGACAATTGCTAATTTTGTGTTATACTCTATATGTAAAGGAGATGATATATATGAATCAAAATCCATATGAAGAAAATTTACAAGATGTTTTAACAAAATATGGACGTGATGTTACCGAAGAAGCCAAAAATGGAAAAATTGATCCCGTTATTGGCAGAGATGAAGAAATACGTAATATCACACGAATTTTATCAAGAAAAACGAAAAACAATCCCGTACTAATAGGTTCACCTGGTGTTGGTAAAACTGCTATTATCGAAGGACTTGCTATCCGTATTGTCAAAGGAGATGTTCCCAACAATTTAAAAGATAAGCGTATTTGGTCTCTCGATATGGGTGCTTTGATTGCTGGTGCTAAATATCGTGGTGAATTTGAAGAAAGATTGAAAGCTGTTTTAAAAGAAATCAAAGAGTCCGATGGCAAGATAATTTTATTTATCGATGAAATTCATCTACTCGTCGGTGCTGGAGCTATGGAAGGAGCCATGGATGCCGGTAATTTACTTAAACCGATGTTAGCCCGTGGAGAAATTTTATGTATTGGAGCCACTACTCTAAACGAATATCGTAAATACATTGAAAAAGATGGCGCTCTAGAAAGAAGGTTTCAAAAAGTTTTAGTTACCGAACCAACTGTCGAAGATACCATTGCCATTTTACGTGGATTAAAATCACGTTTCGAATCATTCCATGGTGTAACCATTAAAGATAACGCCCTAATCAGTGCAGCTAATCTATCAAATAGATACATCACCGATAGATTTTTACCCGATAAAGCCATCGACTTAATCGATGAAGCTTGTGCTACCATTAAAGTTCAAATGGAATCTGTCCCCGTTAAACTAGACTATCTAACGAGAGAAATTATGACCCTTGAAATAGAAAAAGAATCATTAAAAAAAGAAAAAGATGAAATTTCTTTAAAAAGAAAAGATGAAATCGACAAAAAATTGGCTTCTTTATCCGAAGAAGAAAAGGCATTGAGAGAAAAATGGAACAAAGAAAAAGAACTATCCAAAGAAATTAAAAATACCCAGATTGAGTTGGATAAAGCAAACCACGAATTAGAACTAGCCGAAGCAGACTACAATTACGAAAGAGCTGCCGTCTTAAAGCATGGAACAATTCCTGAATTACAAGATAAACTAGCTACCCTTAAATTCAACAATGAAAACAATTTACTATTAAGTAATACAGTTGATGAGGAAGGTGTTGCCAATATTGTATCTAAATGGACTAATATTCCCATAACAAAATTAGTGGGCAGTGAAAGAGATAAACTATTAAATTTAGAGACAAATATGAAAAAAAGAGTTAAAGGCCAAGATGAAGCCATCCATTTAATAGCCGAAGCAATCAAACGAGCCAGAGCCGGTATTAAAGATCCGAATCGACCAATTGGTTCATTTATGTTTTTAGGGCCTACCGGTGTTGGTAAAACCGAAGTTGCTAAAACTTTAGCATACGAATTATTCGACGACGAACGCCACATCGTCCGTATCGATATGTCCGAATATATGGAAAGTCATTCCGTATCGCGATTGGTCGGTGCTCCTCCCGGATACATCGGTTACGATGAAGGTGGTCAATTAACCGAAGCCGTAAGACGTAACCCCTATTCCATTGTCCTATTCGATGAGATAGAAAAAGCCCACAAAGACGTCTTTAACATTCTTCTTCAAATATTGGATGATGGCAGAATCACCGATTCTCAAGGACGAACTGTCGATTTTAAAAATACGATTATCATTATGACTTCAAACATCGGTAGTGATTATATTCTAAATAAAGAACCAAATCTAAACGAACTAATGACACAAGAACTACGAAACACTTTCAAACCAGAATTTTTAAATCGTATCGATGAAATAATTACTTTTAATTCCTTATCAAAAGATACGATATATGAAATTTTAGACAACATTATTAAGAATACTGAAGCGAGACTTTCAGATAAGAGAATTAAGATAATTTTAACTGATAAGGCAAAAGACCATATCATCAATTCATCTTATAATGAATCATTTGGTGCAAGGCCAATAAAAAGATATGTTACTAAAAATATCGAATCTCTAATTGCTGAAGCAATCATTAGTGATCAAATAAAATATAATAGTACTATCACTATCGATGTTGATAAAGATAATTATATAATAAAGTAGCATAATATTAAAAAAAATAAGAGTAGACACATAGCAAATGGTCTGCTTTTATTTTAACAATTTAACCGATGTAAAAAGCTGGGCGCACCCCGCAAGAGTTGCTTGCGCTGCCGAGGTTGCTATCCCCGCCGCCGTTGATAAGAGCAAAATAAGACGAGGACGAAACCGAACGCAACCAATACCAACTTCTCTGCTTATTAACAAATTCTGGCCTTAGTCTAAATAATGGGAATTGAATATTATCTGCCCCGACATCGAAAAAACTACTTGATACCGCTGTAGTGCCAGTAACTTGCACTTCATTCATCAAATCTACTTGTCTATCATACCAAGCCCAACTATTTGCTGCACCAGTCCAACCTGCATATCCAGAACTTGCTACACTAGTACCTACACTATTCGTTAATAATGTTCTATGTGATAGTACATGGCCACTAAATACGGGATTGATGTAAGTAGTTAGAACACTTGGTAAGGTCGTCGTATACATCTTACTTCCAACATATCCTCCACTTGTGGTATTCGAATCATTCATAACGGCACTAGTTAAGTTCGTGTCAGGAACAATTACAGCGTGATGAGTATTAAATGCCGTATCTCCTTTGCCATAATAGATATCAAATCCTGCTATTCGCCATGTTATATTATTGGCTACGATATAATCTCCGACATATAAGTCTTCAAATAATGAGTAACCATTTCCTGAAATTCGGTTATATATAGAGCCATCTCCTCCAGAAACAACACTACTTGGCATATAACTTGAAACATCTTCTCCTCTAAATATTGAATTATGAAATCCTGCGTTAGCTCTTATTAAATCTTCTACATTTTCTAATCTAGTATCATATGCTACATAATTATTTGCTGATACGTATAGTTCATCTAGTGCTCCCTGTACATTGGTTGAATTAAGTCCACTTGTCGTATTATCATAGCCAACGGTATTTGATTCATACATTGTCGTGGCGGCATATGTCGCTCCACTAGCCAATACAATTGCTATAGTTACAATCAATATTAACTTTGCATTGTCCTTCCATATTTTCTTCATCTTTATCACCATTCTGTCCTTAAGTATTTTACTTTAGAACTTTTATTATCTCCATAGATGCTTATAAATAAAGAGATTATCAAAAATATGAAGAAAATTTGACACAAAATTTTTTCTCAAAAATTACCACCATTTTTATTGCACATTCCCTTATTTTATGGTATTATTTTAATAGAAATGATAGTCCTCAAGTAAAATACTTAAGGACTTTGCAACCTATAGTTGACATTGTAAAACACCACTATAATTAGTGATGTTATTTTTTTATACTACATAATAATTCCTCTTATTTCATTATCATTAACTACCTGTAATTTAACTTTAACTAATGTATTATTAACTAATTCAGTTTCCACTTGAATAGGAATATAATTTGAAGTAATTACTATCTTTTTACCATCTTTTCTCGTTTCAATAATACCATCGTAGATATTACCTATCTTTGATTTATAATACTCTAATTCATATTTATCAGATAAATTTATTACTTCTCTAACACGACATTTTTTCGTATTACCATCTATTTGATTAGGCATAGAGGCCGCTTTAGTACCACTTCTTTTTGAATACGGAAAAGTATGTATTTTCGTAAATTTTATTTTATTTAACGTATCTAATGTCTCTTTAAATAATTCATCCGTTTCCCCAGGAAACCCTAAAATTAAATCTGTCGTAATAGAAATATCGGGAATTTCTTTTCTAATATAAGCTATTTTTTCTATAAAGGTTTCTTTATCATATAACCTATTCATATCCTTTAAAATTATATTACTACCTGATTGAAGTGGTATATGTAAATGTTTAGCCATAATATCATTATTTTTTATTAAATCGATGATACCATCGGTTATTTCATTTATTTCAATACTTGATAAACGAATTCTAAAGATACCCTTAATCTTAACTAATTCTCGCAATAATTTTTCTAGATTGGTATGTTTATCTATTCCATATCTCCCCGTATGTATACCCGTCAAGACTATTTCTTTATAACCACTATCTACAAGATTCGTTACTTCAGCAATCACTTTATCAAAATCTTTACTACGAATACCACCTCTAGCATAAGGAATAGTACAGTAAGCACAAAAAGCATTACAACCATCTTGAATTTTAACAAAGGCTCTCGTATGAGTTAAAAATCTATCGATATACATATCTTCAAAATTAGTTTTAGTAATATTGGTTACCTTTACTATTTTTTGGTGATTTTTGTTATATTCATCAATTAAATCGATAATCTCACTTTTATACTTATTACCAATAATAATATCAGCTATGATACTACCAGCATTTAATTGTGAGTAACACCCCATAACTATTAAGATGGCATTTTTATGATTATTTCTAGTCGTATGAATAAGTTTACGATCTTTTTTATCAGCTTCATTCGTTACCGTACAGGTATTGATTATATAAATATCGGCTTCTTCATTACTATTAAAATTTATCATCTTATAACCACTATTTAGTAATAGATTAGTTACATATTCTGATTCATAAATATTTACTTTACAACCAAATGTATGAATAGCAAACGTCATAAAATCACTTCCAATTCGTATATATTGTAGCATGTTCTATGAAAAAAAGAAATATTATTCCTAAAAGTTAGAATATATGTTAAAATACTTGTTGGTGGTATTATGTTTAAATATACTTTAGATAATAAAAGATATCATACCCTTAATTATTTTTATAAAAACAAATTTGGAATAAAAGTCTTTAAAATTAGTTTAAATGCCGGATTTACTTGTCCCAATTTAGATGGAACTAAAGGATATGGTGGATGTACCTATTGTTCTAAAACTGGTAGTGGTGAATTTGGTGGTGATAGATGCAAAACTTTAACTGAACAAGTTGAAGATATGAAAAGAATTGTCAACAAAGCCAATATTCCATGTAAATATATCGGTTATTTTCAAGCCAGAACCAACACCTATGCTCCCGTTGATATTCTTAAAAAGAAATATGAAGAAGTATTGAATTGTCCTGATATCATTGGTTTAAATATTGCTACCAGATGCGATGCCATTACCGATGAATGTTTAGAATATTTAACTGAATTAAATAAAAAGACCTTTTTAACTATTGAATTAGGTCTTCAAACAATTCATGATAAGACATCCAAGTTGATAAATAGATGCCATTCACTGGCCGAATTTGATTCAATGGTCAAAAAATTAAGAGAAAGGTATATCAATGTCGTCGTACATATTATTGATGGATTACCATATGAAACTGAAGAAATGATGTTAGCAACCGTTAAACATTTAAATGAACTAGATATCCAGGGAATAAAAATTCATATGTTACATATAATAAAAGATACGGAAATGGCTAGTTTGTATCTAAAAGAAAATTTTCATATCATTACTAAAGAAGAATACATCGATATTGTCATCAAACAACTTGAACTCCTAGATCCTAAAATTGTTATCAATCGAATTACTTCCGATCCAGATAAAGATAATCTACTGGCACCTAGTTGGTTATTAAACAAATGTCAACTACTCAATGATATCGATAAAGAAATGAAAAAAAGAAATACATATCAAGGAATAAAATATTGATATGTATTTTTAGTTTGGTAAATTAGTCATAACATAACGATTTTCTTCTCTAAATTCATCTCTTTTAACATCGTTAATAATTAGTAATGTAGACATTAAAATAACTACATAGAATAAGATAGCTCCTTTATTATTTTTTAAAAAATTCATTCTAATCACCCTTTCATAATTTCATTTTATTACATATAATTGTTCGTGTCAATAGAAAAAGTAAAATTTTATAAACATTCGTATGTGTTTTACGTTCTTGTGTAAACTACCTATCATTGTTATTTTTCAATAATTTTCTAAACAATTGTTTGACAAACATATTTTTTTGTGATAATATACTTTATGAAAGGAGTTAATATGAGACAAAAAACAGAAGGATTAACAAGAAAACAAAGAGAAGTTTTAGATTATATCAAACAATTTCATGCAGAAAATAAATATCCACCTTCAATTAGACAGATTTGTGGGGCGATAAATTTATCTAGTCCAGCAACCGTACATGTACATATAAATCATCTAATTAACAAAGGATATATTAAAAGGAGTAAAGAGGGAAACAGAGCGATGGAACTATTGGTTCCAAATGAATATGAAGACAAAGGAAACGATGTTGTCAATGTACCACTACTTGGTAAAGTGACAGCTGGTTCACCTATTGAAGCAATCGAGGTACCAAATGAAGTTTTTGCCTTACCTGCATATTTAATTCCAAAGAAAAAAGAAGTATTTACCCTTAAAGTTGACGGTGAAAGCATGATCAATAAGGGAATACTTTCAGATGACGTTGTCATTGTTGAGAGAACAAAAAATGCCAAAAATGGTGACATGGTTGTTGCTATGAATAATGAAAATGAAGTTACGTTAAAAACATTTTATAAAGAAAATGGTCACTTTAGATTACAACCAGAAAATGATTATATGGAACCAATAATTTTAGATGATGTTACCATCTTAGGAAAGGCTATTGGTTTATATCGAAAATTTTAGGAACTGATTTAGTTCCTTTTTCTATTATATTATTTTCTTTTTAAGTTAAATACCTAAATATTGCGACAATTCCTTGAATTCTCTGTGTAGAATTCGTCGGATTATACCATCTAAAAGTTAAAGTATTTCCACTCTTAGAAGTAATAGTAACAATTAGATTTGAATTCCTATCATTAAGTACTATATAACCAGTATATACATCTGGAGGAACTGGGCTACCTGCATTGACTACATTTATTTCATACTGCTTATACCCGTGTGCAGAAACATCTCCATAATGACTTGAATCATCATCAAAGAACACCCACGAACTAATTGTTCCATATTTTGTTGCAACCTCACTATCAAGTTCGTTAATAGCACCACTTAATGTTTGATCTGTAGTTGTAAGTGTACTATTACCTATAAAATTCTTAATATTAAGTATTACTTCAGCCACATTACCATATAGTTCATCTAATGCAGTTTGTACTGTCGTTGACCTTAAGCCACTAGTCGTATTATCATAACCAACAATATTTGAATCGTACATCGTTGTTGCTGCATACGTTGCTCCACTAGCTATTACGACTGCTATGATTACAATCAGGATTAACTTCGTATTTTCCTTCCATATTTTCTTCATATTATCACCATTCTGTCCTTAAGTATTTTACTTAAGAACTTTTATAACATCTGCAGATGCCTATAAATAAAGGCTTTATAAAGAATATGAAGAAAATTTGACACAAAATTTTTTCTCAAAAATTACCACCATTTTTATTGCACATTCCCTTATTTTATGGTATTAGTTTAATAGAAATGATAGTCCTCAAGTAAAATACTTAAGGACTTTGCAACTTATAGTTGACAAAAAATTAAAGTAGGAATTACTACTTTTTCTTTTACATAGAAAAAGTAGTATATCGCTAAATATACTTCTATATCTCAAATTATATTGTATAAACAAGAGTTCCACGAACTGTATTTCCTGCCATAAAAAGACTATCTGCATATATAACATCATTTGACCCATAAAAGTACACAGGTACAGCAGCGCCATTTTCCAAGACAATACCCACACAAACAAAACTCTTTGGACGATAGGCAGTTGGAATGTTTGAAACAAGAAATGAGCTCGATGACGTTATTGTACCAACAATAGAAATAACGATAGTATTACCAGTTTTAAATACTTTTGATTTTATAACGTCATTAACTGGTGTAACATTTATTGTAAATTGGGAAGTTATATCCTGCGCAGTAATCTGATTATTAAGTCCATTAACAGCACCAATTAAATTTTGTGAAGTAGTAGTCAATGAACCACTTCCAATAGTATTTTCTACATCAGTTAATCTTGTATTAACAGATGTATAATCTGTTGCAGCACTATATACTTCATCTAAAGCAGATTGAACATTTGTTGACCTTAAGCCACTGGTCGTATTATCATAACCAACGATATTCGAATCATACATTGTCGTGGCTGCATACGTTGCTCCACTAGCTATTACTACTGTTATAAATACAATCAATATTAACTTCGCATTATCCTTCCATATTTTCTTCATATTATCACCATTTTGTCCTTAAGTATTTTACTTGAGGACTTTTATAATCTCCGTAGATGCCTATAAATAAAGAGATTATCAAAAATATGAAGAAAATTTGACACAAAATTTTTTCTTAAAAATTACGACCATTTTTATTGCACATTTCCTTATTTTATGGTATTATTTTAATAGAAATGATAGTCCTCAAGTAAAATACTTAAGGACTTTGCAACCTATAGTTGACAAAGAAAAAAGATTACTCGCTAATCTTTTTTTTGTAATATTTACACATTTCTTTAATCATACAACTGCTACATTCTGGTTTTATAGCCTTACAATTATATCTTCCAAACAGTACCAATTGATGATGCGTTTTACTCCATCTATTTTTAGGTACTTTTTTCATTAGTTTTTCTTCTATCTTTTCAACACTATCATTTTCTTTAGCTATTCCTAATCTTTTACTTACTCTTGATACATGCGTATCGACTGCTATAGCTGGATCATCATAGATATTTGATAAAAAAACATTGGCTGTTTTATGACCTACTCCTGGTAATGATTCGATATACTTTCGATCATTAGGAATATAATCGTAACCATCTTGAACTAATTTTTTAGTTATTTCATGAATATAGATAGCCTTTCTTCGAAAAGTGCCTATCTCTCTAATAATATTTTCAATCTCATCAATCGGAGCCATACTTAATTCTTTTATACTGGGATACTTCTTAAATAATACTTCCGTTACTTTATTAACTCTCTTATCCGTAGTCTGGGCACTAAGCAATGTAGCAAGTAACAATTCATAATCTTTCGTATAATTTAATTCACATTTCGCATCGGGATATAAACCATCTAAATAATCGAATATTTCCTTATTCATTTAACCAATCCGTATCATATATCTGTACTTTTTCTTTTTTAGTACGATAATTCTCTTTCTCTTTTAAAATATCACTTTCATTTTTATAGCCTTTTTTCTTCCAAGTACTTAAAATACGATCGATATAATTAAGATTATTAACTCCATTTAATACTGCTTCTTTTAAAGCCAAAATAATCAATTCATTATTATTATCACTCGTAATCCATTCTTTTATTTTTTCATATTCCATTGGTGATAACGTTCTTCCAAGTTCACTTTCAAAAATAGTAAATATCGAATTATCAACTTCTACTTCTTCACTTTTACCAAGAACAATATTGAGTAACTTTTCATATAAAATATCCAAAGAAATATATTCATAAGTCTTTTTATTATTCTTTTCAAAAATTAAAGAGAGAATATTTTTATCACATAAGCTATCTATTAGCATCATAATATTTTTTCGATTACTACCGATATCTTTAGCAAACAATTCTGGATCATAAACAACTTTATCTCCATAATTCATAATAACCATTATTATAATCAATTCTTCATCTGTTATTCCTAAAGTCTTATAATTATTAAGTAATATTCTAGGAATATATAGTGGCCTTTCTTTAATCAAATCAATCATCAGTACCTCCAACTAAAACCTCATCTAATAGCTCATAATCATATAAATTATAATACCTATATATCAATTTATTATCTTTTAATATACTGGTAAAATACATAAACTTTCCATCTTTATATATAATATCATAATTATTACTATTTTCATATAAAAGTATTCTATCTTCTTTTAAAATTTCACTATATTTATCATCTAATAAATACAAATAATTATCATCGATAACAATGTAATAATTATCATAATAATTTACATAATCGATGGTTTTTATATCGGTATTGTTAGTAATTTTATTCACTAATTTATCCATATAATATCTATCATTATAATCCATATATAAAATAAGTATCAATAATAGTAATAATACCCCAATAAACAGTTTAATAAACTTCTTCATATCAAGTAAATTATATCAAAAAAAAAGATCTATTTCTAGACCTTTTATTTATTTTGTAAGTGTTTTAACATCACATTCAGTTAATAATGCATTGATGTTTCTAACATTACCATTTACTAAAGCATTATTTTCATATTCTTCACCGTCACCAGCAAATGATACAAAATATTTAACTAAATCGCTATTTACATCGTTAAGAGTAATGTATCTATCTGTTCCAAATGTTGAACGTACCATATACATATCTATCCATTCTACACCATAGCTTACACCATCTTCTAGTTCACTAATTGGATTTAATGGATTGATCATATCCCTAAGTAATGTATATGTTAATTCATTATATGTAGCTTCATCTTGATAGTAAGCACCTATTTCATAAACACGTCTTTCTATTTCAAGAACTCTAGCTCTTTGAACTTCATCGAACACACCATCAGCAGCACTTAAGAAACCATCAGTATTTTGATACTTATCAAAATATAATAGATTGTATGTCATAATAGCATCGATTACATGATCAGCATCGGCAAATACTTCTAATGGTTCTTGTGAACCGATAATTGAATTAACTAATTCATTATTATCTTGTCTTAATTTATCAAGATTTCTAATCATTACATATTTGATGATATCTTCTCTTGAAACATCCAAACCAAGACTTTCATATTTTTGAATTAAACTTGTTGTTAACTCTTCAAATCTCTCTGTAGTTAGTTCTACATATTCTGCATTAGCAGGAAGTTCCTCGTTGATAACTGGATTAGTAATTGCTTGTCCAGCTTCAGTTACAACTTCTATTTCATTGCCATATTCATCGACAAATCTAGTATCTTGACTAGCATCTGCTTCGAAATCATATGCATATGCTGCATTAGGATCTACCATACTTGGTATTACTACAACATTATTCTCATAATCATATACGAAGCCAGGAGCTTCTTCTTGAACAGTTGATTCTTCAACAGTAGTTTCGTCAATTGAAGCCTCTGTTTCACTCTTTTCTCCCTTAAACCAAGAGGCCGCTCTAACTTCACCAGTTAAGGAATCTCTACTTAATGCCCAAGCACCAGTAGCAATCAAAGCAACTGTTATTCCACCGATAAGTAATCCTGAACCAAAATCACCATTTGTTCTATTTTCTGTTGCAGTTTCCATACTTACTTCACCAGTTTCTCCTGAATTTACTACTTCGCCATTACTTTCTCTAAAAGCATTGTAAGATTCTTGTGCTTTCATCGCATGTGCTCTAGCTACTTCTAATTCTTTTAAAGCAGCTTTAGCAGCCTTTTCTTTCTTAATAGCCTCTGCTTTCATTTCATCCGCTAAAGCTTTTTCATTCAAAGCTTCTTCTTGTTTTCTTGTTTCTTCTTGATATCTTTTTTCAACTTCTAACATTATTCTATCAATATCGCTCATTATTATTTACCCCCATTATTTCTAGTTTTACCAGTTAATTTATAACCAGCACTTGTTAAGCTTGTATCATTATTTGATGTACTCCACTTATAATCAACAGATCCACCAGTATAGTCTCTTGTTCTATATCTATAATATGTTACGTCTTTAACACCTGTAACTTTTTCTACTTTAGTTTCTGCTTTATAACATTTACCATTCTTTAATTGTTGATTAGCAGGACATACAGCACTTTGTGTTTTAGTGTATGTCGTATCTTTAGCACAAGTATTATTTCTCTTCGTATAATTGCTTGGACAGCTTGTTGTTGTCGTTGTTGTTTCTGTACCACTCATTACACAACTATTTCCTGATTGTGTATAGCCACTAGGACAACCGACAGTTGTTGTTTTAGTTGCTGTACCTGATATACTACAAGTAGAACCATTTCTTGTATAATTGCTTGGACAACTATAGTTTGTTACCACTGGTGTATAACCAGTTACAACTGTATCACAATGTCTACGAGTTTCATATACTGTTTGTACTTCTTTTGCACAACCTCTACATGAAGATACAATCTTCGTTCCAACAGCTACGTTGTAATTATAGCAATCTTCTCCATAAATTGGATCACCGCCAGTATTACTTGCTGTTGCCGCAATTGTACTAGTTGTTCTCTTACTATAGTTACATGTGAAACCATTTTGACTTACTAAACTATAGCCATCTGATGTGCTTGCACAACTTACTGGACTAGTAGTTGATGTTGTACCTTTACTATAGTTACATGTAAATCCACTTTGACTTACTAAACTATAACCATTATATGTACTAGCACAACTTACTGGACTAGCCGTACTTGTAACTACTTTGGTATATGAACATACACCATTGCTATTACCTGTAAGTGTATATCCATCAACACTAGGGCAAGTTGCATTGCCAGCCACTACTGAACTAGTATTAGTTTTGTCATAAGTATAGTTTTCTCTAACTACTTTAGTTTCAACATCGCGAGAATCAGTCTTTGATACACTATTTGTAGACCAATTACTCCAATTTCCCCAACCGGCCCAAGATCCACCAGTTGTTCTTGAATATTCATATTCAAGGCTTACATCATCCTTCTTTTCACATATATCCGTATTGCAGTAATTGTAACATCCCATAATAACTCTTATGAATTGTTTTTCTTCACCACATTCTAGATATACTTTCATTTGATATTCAGTGTCCATCTTTTCGACAGAAACATAAGAATTTTTAGCAGAACATGCATTTCCGTTCTTATCCTTAATCTCTAATATCAAATCTTCATCATACATTCTAGCAAGTGATAACTTTTTAGTTTCTCCTACTTTTTTAGGTAATCTCTCAGTTGTAAAATAACTCTTTCCTACGTCCTTCATTCTTTCAACATTTTGTGAAAAAATATTATCGGTAAGAACATCAAGTGAGTTAGACATACCTCTCGTTGCATTTTTAGTTGCTAATGATAATAACCATACCGTAAATAGGATGAATATTACGACAATTATTATCTTGATAAATAAGTGTGTCCAACTAAAGCGTCTTTCTTCCTCTTCGTACATTATAATTCCCCCTCAACGAAAATCGTTCACTATAATATCACAAACATATAGTTTTGTCAAACGTTTTTTTTACATTTTTAGTCAAAAAGAAAAAATACCACCACTTGGCAGTATTTTAGGTTATTTTCTACTAAAAATTGATAGTATTTTAGCAACGATAGTTATTACTTCATTGCTCTTACCGACAGCAATATTTTTACCGATGGCTTTTCCTCCAATAGTTAGTGAAGAAATCAAGGCCATAACTAGTAATGATATCCCCACTTCATTTAGGGTTGTCATCTTTACTAGTAAGGCAACAATCGTAACTCCTGCACTACCGGAAATGATGCCACATATATCACCGACGACATCACAACAGATACTCGATACTTTTGAGGCGTTTCGTATTAATCTTACCCCAACTTTTCCTCCGCGAACACGTCTAGCACTCATCGAATGAAAAGCAACTTCATCACCGCTTGTTGCTGCCACCCCGATAATATCGAAAACTATTCCTAATAAAATAAAAAGAAAAGTAACGACTATCGAGATAATCAACGTAACATTTTTGAGAACTATACTGGCAAACAAAGACATCAGTATCGATAATCCAAATGCTAACAAAGTCACGATAATTATCCAGCGATTATTACTCTTCTTCATACTTCCTCCAATAAAAAAACTAATGGCTAATCGATATAATTAACTTTGGGACTTAGGTCAAGTAGGTTTTCCCTATCTTCTACATACCGTTACCAGTGTTGCGGTTCCCCTTTAAAGAAGACAGTACGGTGTTTCCACATCATACGACTTGATTGCCACTTAGTTCCCACTGCAATCCTATATCATAACGCACTCTAGGAGATTTCCTCACCAACGCATCGTTAATAGTACTCTTTTGCAAAGGTAATTTCATGACAAAGTAACAAAATTATTTGGCCAAATAACTTATTACCTATTGTCAATCCCAAAGCCTTCACTCAAGACAAGCTACACTGTAGGTAACTTTCGCCACCTAGCAGGTTTAATCCTAGTTCGTAATAAAAATATCACAAAGTTAGGTCTCCACGAACAATGGAATTAAACATATGCCATTATGTTCTATCCACTATTCTCATCGCCAGCATTCACCCTAGATTGGGCATCTAAAGCAAACACAAGCGGTTTCACAGATATGCTCTTTAACGGTCTTTTATCCCCGTCTTCCTAACGAATCAATTGACTAGAATAATGTGCCATCAATCGCTCTTAATTATAGCAAATTTTTCTTATTTTGTCAAATTTATGTCAACTATATTTTAATTAGTTCATCCTTAAGTATCTTCGAAGTAACTACTGGATTAGCCTTACCACCAGTCTTTTTCATAATTAACCCAACGATATAACCAAAGACATTTTTACCTGCTTTATAATCTTCGATTAAATTTTTATTTTCATCCATAATTGCTAAAACTATCTCTCTAATTTCATCTTCATTACTTATCTGAGTCATTCCAAGTTCACTTACTAAAGTATTGGCATCTTTACCCGTATTCATCATATGCTCCAATACTTCTTTTCCCTGTTTACCATTTATTTGACCATCAGTAATCATCTTAATTAAAGTAGTCAATTTAGCCGGATCTATCTTGGCTTCATCGATAGTCAAACTATCTCTATTTAAATTTTTCATAACATCGCCAGTTAACCAATTAGAAATAAGGACAGGTTCAGCAAGTAGTTTCAAACATGCTTCATAAAAATCGGATATCTTCTTATCTCTGACAATAGTATATGCATCTTTTTCATTGATATGATATTCATTCGTATATAAATTAAATCTTTCATTAGGTAATATCGGTATCTCTTTTCTTATTTCTGCTATCCATTTATCATCGATTCTCATTGGTGGTAAATTTGGATCGGTAAAGTACCTATAGTCAATCGCATCTTCTTTACTTCTCATCATATATGTCGTATGCATATTTTCATCATATCTTCTCGTTTCCTGTTCAATATGTCCACCATTATTTAGAATTTCCGTCTGTCTAGCCACTTCGATCAAAATAGCTTCTTTGACCCCACTAAAAGAATTGATATTCTTAATCTCTACTCGTGTTCCTAATTCTTTATCATTTTCTTTCATCAAAGAGACATTGACATCTACCCTAATCTGGCCTTTATCACTTCTAGCATACGAAGTATCGGTATACAAAAAGATATTTCTTAATGTCTCCAAGAAAGTTACCGCTTCTTCTGCTGAATTTAGACAAGGTTCGGTTACTGTCTCAAGCAAAGGAACTCCACATCTATTATAATCTAGTAGCGAATAGTCGTTATAGTGATCCATACTGGCAGTATCTTCTTCCAAATGGGTATCGTGAATTAAAACTTTCTTTTCACTGCCTCCGACATTTATCATTACATAGCCATCTATACCAACGGGATTTTTAAACTGGGTAATTTGATATCCCTTTGGTAAATCAGGATAGAAATAATTTTTTCTTTCAAAAGTTAAAAATTTAGGGATTTTACAATTCATTGCTAAAGCCATCTTGAGTGAATTTCTAACAGCTCCCTTATTTACTACCGGAAGTATTCCTGGCATTCCCAAATCGACAACTGATACATTGCTGTTTGGAATATCGGAAAAACCATTTTTAGCACTGGAAAAATTTTTACTATTGGATTTAAGTTCACAGTGAACTTCCAAACCGATAACCGTCTTATACATTTTCCCACTCCTTCGCTATTTGATCCTTATATGCCATCGTACCCTCAATTTTACTAGCCATATTTAAAACTAGATAATCTTCTCTTACCCTACCAGTAATATTGATTGCTATTGGCAAACCTGAAACAAAACCTGAAGGGATAGTAATACTCGGATATCCTCCAAAATTACCAATACATAGATGATTATCCAAAATTAAATATTTATCGCTGAGTTTATCACTTTTATCTTCAAATTTAGGTGCTATTCCTGCCGCTGCTGGCATGATAAGTCCATCGTATTCTTTAAATAATTCATTTATTTTATCGACGATTAGTCTACGTACACGATAGGCATTTAAAAATAATTTTTCTTGATTTTCCCTTTGCAGAATATAACTACCAATAATAAATCTTCTTTTAATTAGTTCACTAAATCCTTTAGTTCTAGCATCGCTTATTATCTCATCGGGATTATTACCATTTCCTCTAACTCCAAAATGAATACCTGTCAAATTAGAATCATTACTTGTCGCTTCCGCACAAGATATAGCCATATATGTTGGATACAAAGCAAGTAACAAATCCCTATCAATCGATTCACTATGTACTTCAATTCCCAAACTTTCACATTTTTTAATAACCTCATTAAAATTATCGGCAATTTCTTTTGAAGCATTTTCCAAAGCTTCCTTAATATAAAATAATTTTCTTCCTTTTACAGAATTATCCAAGGTTTTGACATAATCCTTACCATCATCTGGCAAACTGGTCATATCCTTTTCATCATGTCCTTTGACAATATCGATAACCATAGCGACATCTTTAACATTTCGAGCAAATACTCCCAAATGATCTAAACTTGAAGCAAAAGCAAACAAACCATATCGACTAATTCTTCCATAAGTTGGTTTAAAACCGACAATTCCACCATAAGCAGCTGGCTTTCTAACCGAATCACCAGTATCAGAACCAATAGCAAATGGTACTATTCCCATCGCTACCGCCGCCGCACTTCCGGCTGAAGAACCACCTATTTGTCTCGTCTTATCCCAAGGATTTCTAACCAATCCTGTATGTCCCGTCGTTCCTGTTCCACCCATTGCCAACTCATCAAGTACTGTCTTACCAATCAAAACAGCTCCAGCATCTTTTAACTTCTTATAGATTGTCGCATCGTATACAGGAATGTAATTATTAAGGATATTACTGCTAGCAGTCGTCAGAATTCCTTTAGTTGATACATTATCTTTTAAAGCATAAGGAATACCCGCAATTAAACTATCACTATCCATCTTCTCATAATCATCTAAAATAGTTACAAAAGGATTATATTCTTTCATACTTTCTTTAGCCAACTTAATACTTTTAGCAACTAATTCTTCACTCGTAATCAAATTATTATCTAATTTATCTCTAATTTCTGTAATATTCATTATTCCACCACCTTAGGTAATTTAACTTGATTATATAGATTATCTCCACTATTTTGAAGAATATCTTCGATTGGCAATTCATCTATTACCACATCTTCTCTCATCTTAACATCATCTATTGGAAATGGATATATTAAAGGTTCAACATTTTCAATATTATCTATTTTACCAATCAAATCCATCTGCTTAAGAATAATCTCAAATTCATCTGATAAGGTATCATATTCTTTCTCATCCATTGTAAACATAAGTTTACTAGCTAATAATTTTAAACTATCTTTATCCATAATATCCCTCTTTCACTACCTATAAGTATACCACAAAATGTGAAAAAAAAGATGCTTAATTTAGCACCTAATTTATTTACTAACTGGAAGAACACTAATCGATCTAACTACCTGAAGCAATTCATCTGTCGCCATAACATCGCTAACAATATAATATTCGATACCATTATCGAACCAATTGGCTGAATTATCATTGATTACCGCCAATGATGAACCGATGAGTTCAACATCACCATAAGTAGGGATAATTTCTGGTACTTCACTATATTTTGCTACCTGTTCCATTAGGACAAAAGAACTATCACCACTAAATGTCAAAATAAGTCTTTCACCATCTTCAGCATTTACTCTCTCGGTATTTGTTAGATAAGTATTCACCGGTAAATACATCGGATAGATAATATCATCGATTGTCGCCGTCTCTTTTGTTTGATTATCACCATTATTTTCTTCATTACTATTGCTAGGTTCCTGCGTTTCACTAGGTGTATTACCATTACTATTATTATCACTATTATCATTATTATTACTATTATTATTTGTCGTATTGCTTGGATTATCCATATTCTTATTCGTATCTAGAATTGAATTTAAATCAAAATAAGTATCATTAAATTCTGTTCTTAAATCGATTTTATCAAATTTCATGGTTATTTCACTATTACCATCGGCATCTAATACTTCGACCTTCGTAGGCATATAATCCTTATCAAAATATACCTTTTGTTTTACTAATTTTTCATTGTTCGGATAATTTACTGCTGAAGTAAAGATATAACCTTCACTACTATCCTCAAATGTCCTATTTTCATCATTATTGATATCATCTAACAGACTAGAAAGCAAATATACTTGACTATTATTATATGGCCAATCACTTTGAAATTTAAAACTCTTATTGAGTGATGGTGTCACAATATATACACCTTCATTATTTCTTAAAATTATCTGTTTATGATCATTGACTGCATTTACTAGTTCTATCTTATAAAAATCATCTTTCTTATAAGATACCGCAATATTATAATTGTAGACATCTTCATTATTAACTAGTTCCATTTCCCCAGTTAAATAATACGAATTAGCTCCCAGTACTTTATCTTGAAATCCTTTAAGCACTTCCTTTTCATTGCGTTTACCACATCCAGTTAAAACCAAACAAATTAAAATTAAAATTAAAAATATTTTCTTCACACTTCACCCCATTTTTTATCTTTATGGTAAATTATATGGGATAAATTTCACAATATGATGAATAATTATGTAATTTTGGGTAAAAATATAATTATCAAAGGAGGAACATATGAATACATTATATAAGACATGTTTAGTATTAAGTGCTATCGGATGTTTAAATTGGGGTTTAGTGGGCTTATTCAATTTCAATTTAGTTGAATACTTATTTGGTGACGGTTCCCTACTTACTAGAATTGTCTATGTATTAGTAATGGTAGCCGGTTTAATTCAGTTAGGGTTACTTACTAAAGATTTAGATCATGATCACTAATGAAATAGCATAGCGCTATTTTTTTTATTGATATTTTTACCTTTTTGGGGTATCATAATAGATGAGATGATTGCAGTGAAAAAAGTAGTAAAAGTTTTATTATTTATATTATGTGTACTCTTGGGAATATTTATTTATACAGCTATCAAAACAAATGAAATAAATATTGAAAATAATAAATTAGCTGAACAAATAAATAAGTTAACTGATGAAAATGATGAGATAATTGAAAGCAATTTAAATTATGAAAACGAAATCAATAAGTTAAAAGATGACCAAAAAGATAAAATTGAGGAATTAGCAATATGGAAGAAAGCCAAAGAAAAACTAGAAAAAGCTTTATCTTCATAATCATTATCTTACTAGTCATAATTATCTTATCATATATAACAATAAATAATTACTTAAACTATGCATCTCATCTTAAAACAAATAATGAATTGACCGCAAAATTGCTACTTATAAAAAATGAAACTAATGAATATAACCAAAAAAAAGATAGTTTAATCAGTGAACTAAATGATCTTACTAATATTGATGAAACCACCAAAAATACCAAAGAAAAGGTTTTTAATTTAGCCCCTCAAGTAGAAAATAGGATTACTAAAAAAGAAACTAATTATAAAATAGCTTATATTACTTTTGATGATGGTCCCTATTACTCTACTGATCGAGTATTAAATATCTTAAAAGAATATAAAGTTAAAGCCACCTTCTTTACCATTGGACAAGATAAAGATATATGTTATGATAATAAAAACTATTCTTGTAAAGATACTTATAAAAAAATTGTCGATAATGGACATACGATTGCTAATCATACTTATTCTCATGGTATCTTTAGAGGATTATATAACAATGCCGATAGTTTTATGTATCAAGTAAAATTACAAGAAGATTTAATCAAAAATAGAACTGGTATTAAAACAAATATCATTAGATTCCCTGGCGGTTCTGCCACCGCTAGAGCACTGGCTGGTAGTAGTGTCGATAGCATTTTATCACAATTAAAAAATAATGGCTATGGTTGGGTCGATTGGACAGCCCAAGATGGTGATGGTGGCTATTTACCTAACTACGATACTGCATGGAACAATTTTACCAGTACTATAAATGAAAACATTGAAGTAATTCTATTTCATGATTACGATAAAACGACTATTTCAATGTTACCAAATGCCATAAAGTATCTAGAAGATAACAACTATATCTTATTACCATTATTCTATGGTAGTATTAAAGTAAATAAATAAGGGGGTTATCCCTTATTTTTTATCCAATATAGAAGTATGGACGAACACCATATTGTTCACCCGCGAAAACACCCATACCACTACATCCTTCACCTGCAATAAACGCAAAAGAGGATGAGGACATCACTGAACGTAACCAATAATGAGCTCTAGTATCTGAAGAATGCACATTACTGGTATAGGCTATTTTAAATTCTGGTCTTAGTCTAAATAATGGAAATTGAACAGTGTCTGCACCAATATCAAATCCACTGCTTGACCATTCAGTTGCTCCAGTCACTTGTACTTCGTTCATCAAATCTAATTTTCTATTATACCAACTCCAATTATTTGAAGCACCTGTATTACTACCATATCTATTATATAAAGTTGTTCCTACATCATTTGATAATAATGTATTATATTCAAGTACGTGACTACCAAATATTGGAGTAATATATGTTGGTAATGTTGTTGATGTCAATGTTGTGTACATAGCACTTCCTACATAGCCACCAGTTGTAACATTTGATGTATTCATTTTTGCTTTTCCCAATATTTCATCAGGCACTATCACTGCATGATGACTTGATAGCGCCGTCGGATATCCAGACATATAATATATATCAAAACCAGCTATCCTCCACACGATACCATTGACTGTATCGTTGACATTATCAGCAACAATATAATCACCAACATATAAATCTTGAAACATTGAATAACCATTCGTGCCAGCTATTCGATCGTATATCGAACCATCACCTCCAGAGACAATACTACTTGGCATATATTTTGAAACGTTTTTACCTCTAAATATCGCATTATGTAACCCTGCGGGACTTTCACCGCTGGCAATATCTTTTATTTCATATAGTTCCTCTACTTTATCTCGAATATTGATAATTACTTCAGCAACTGTACCATACAATTCATCTAAAGCAGATTGTACATTCGTAGATCTTAAACCACTAGTCGTATTATCATATCCAACGATATTTGAATCATACATTGTCGTTGCCGCATACGTTGCTCCACTAGCCAAAACAATTGCTATAGTCACAATCAGTATTAACTTCGCATTATCCTTCCATATTTTCTTCATATAATCACCATTCTGTCCTTAAGTATTTTACTTAACAACTTTTATAATCTCCGTAGATGCCTATAAATAAAGAATTTATCAAAAACATGGAGAAAATTTGACACAAATTTTTTTCTAAAAATTACCACCATTTTTATTGCACATTCCCTTATTTTATGGTATTATTTTAATAGAAATGATAGTCCTCAAGTAAAATACTTAAGGACTTTGCAACCTATAGTTGACAAACATATAAATAAAATAAGGAACTGATTTTCAGTTCCTTATTTTATTTATTGATCTTTTTTCTTACTTTTAATAATTATCCTTATTATATTTATAATTAGCAGAACCGTTATTATTGCAATAAAATATAACAGATAACTTACTTTTTTCTTTATATTGATAACGTATGTAACACTATCTTCATCATTTATAGTTACAGTAATAATACTTCCATTTTGAAGATCGCGATTACCACCGATAACTACTTTATCACTATCACGATTGACATTGATTTGAAGACTACTCTCACTACCAATAGTTAATGTATATTCTTTGACATTAGGATTAAAATTTAATTCATACCCAGAAATTGTTATACTTAATTCTTTTTCTGGTTCTGGTACCACATTAACTGTTGTTGAAGCCGTTATTTTACCCTCTTTATCGCTTACGGTTATTATCGTTGTTCCTAAACTTAATGCTTTTAAAACACCATCTTCAACAGTAGCAACTTCTTCATTACTACTGGTCCATAAAGCATCTTCAATAATTGCATCTTCCGGTGTAGCAATTGTTTCCAAAGTTGTTTCTGTTCCAATATATACCGCTTGTTCTTCCTTTTTAAATTTTATTTCCTCAATTGGTGGTGAAGGAACTTTTACTTGACAAGTTACCTTATAATCACCCTCACTACTAGTTACCGTAATTGTCGCTTTACCGGGCTTAATAGCCGTTATTTTACCCTCTTCAACACTGACAATTTTACTATCGGAACTTTTCCAAGTTACCTCTTTATTTTCCGCATTATTTGGACTATAAGTAACTACCAAAGTCTCCGTTTTACCGACATCTAAAGTCAATTCTTTTTTATTTAATGATATGCCTTTTAAAGATTTATCGATAGCATTTACTACAACATTAGCCTTATCGACAAAACCGCCATCATTTGAAACAACGGTAATTGTCGCACTACCGGGCGCAACAGCCTTAACATTACCAATATTATCGACCGTTACCACATCTGTATTACTACTCTTCCAAGTAACATTTTTATTGGTGGCATTACTTGGATTATAACTAATATTTATTTTACCACTACTATTTTCATTGATTTCTAAATTTTTAGGACTAATGCTTATTCCTTTCAAAGCGACATTGCTAACAACGGTTATCACATAGGAAGCCGTCTTATCTTCAGCACTAACTGTAATATATGCCGTACCAGCCTTTTTACCAGTAATAATTCCAGACGAATCGACAGTGGCAATACTTTTATCACTACTTGAATAACCAATTTTCTTATTGGTGGCATTACTTGGTTTAACACTAGCACTTATCTTATTAGTTCCATTGACACCGATTGTTCCACTTTTTTGAGCCAAATTTATTCCTGTAACTGCTATATAATTAGTTACAACCATCACTTTACATGTAGCCGTATAAGTACCATCAGAAACACTAATATAACTAGTACCAGTTGCAAGACCAGTCACTGTTCCATTACTTACACTAGCCACACTTTTATTACTGCTTGACCAAGTATATGACCCTGATGTACTACCCGAAACACTCAATTTTAAACTATTATTAACTCCTATACTTAATTCATTATAATTTAAATAAATATCCGCATAGACATTTTTAACTCCTATACCAAGTAAAAATATTATTTGAAGCATAAATAACCATATTTTCTTCATCGTAACACCCTCTTTATCATAACTAAATTATAATATAAACTCACTATTAAGTAAAGAAAAAACTATACTTTAGTCGTATAGATTATTTCTCATTTTTCTTTTTACTGATGGCTAAATGATATACCTTTAGTACTCTCGACGCAAACACTTCTTTTGAATAACTATAGACACTATTTTTAGCATTATTACTTAACAATTTATATAATTCTTTATCACAACATAAATCTATTACATATTTCTTAAATTCATCTTCATTATTAAATAAATAACCATTATAATTATCCTGAATTGTATCTTGAAAACTCGTATCATTTACACATATCGTAGGTCTAGCTGCTGCAAGTGCTTCAACAATCGTCATTCCTTGTGTTTCTGTTGTCGAAAATGACACCATAACATCGAATGATTGATAATAATTGGTAATCTCTTTATAATCGATTAAACCTGTAAAAATAACATTTTTATCTACTTTTAATTCTTTAGCCAACTTTTTTAAATTAGCCAATTCTACACCATCACCCACCAGCATAAATTTAACATGATTATTCATCTTAATTAGATCTGGCAAATTGGCAATTATTTTATCAAAACTCTTTTCAGAAGCTATTCTTCCTACCGAACCAATTACAAAATCATCATCATTTATATGATATTTTTTTCTTATTTCTTTAGCTTTCTTCTTGGACATATTTGTCGGATAGAACTTTTTAATATCGATACCACTAGGTATTACATGAATATCTCTATCAATATGGTATTTGTTATTAAATATATCTTTAATTTTATCTGTCGGCACAATCACTTCATCACACTTATGATCATAGTAATATTTCGTATATTTAGCTAGTATTTTCTTTGCCATTTTATCAAAATGTCCATGTGTAACATAATATATATAATCTTCATATAAAGTATGATAAGTATGAACGATTGGTAAATTTAGTTTCTTTGCCACAATATGTGAAAACGAACCTACAGTTCCTTCTGTCTGCGTATGAATAATATCCAAATTCCATTCATTTTTAATTATCTTCATTGCTTTAATTGAATATATTTGAGTAATCCTAATATTGGGAATATTCGTCTTAATACCAGGTAATCTGATAATTCTATGTTCTTTATCATATATGAAACGATGATTTTCCAAATTTTGAGCCACAATATAAACTGTATGTCCCATATCTTCCAAAGCATTCTTTAACATTTCAATACTGGTAGCAACTCCTGCGACCAAAGGATAGTAACTATCTGTAAATATTCCAACTCTCATAATACACCTCTACTAACAATAAGTATATACCAATTTGACTATTTTGAAAATCATTTAACCATCATTTTACATTATTACTAGGTATTTGTCATTTCTATAATTACTTTATAAAAATATAATAATACTAGAAAGGAGTAATAAATATGTACGGTTATGGATGTGGTAATTATGGTGGCTACGGCTACGGTGGCGGAGAATGGATTTGGATATTGATTATCATTTTTATAATTTTCTTCTTATTCTGGGGAACTGGAAACAACAATTGTCCTAATCATAGATAATAATACACTTTTAGCACATTATTGTGCTTTTTCTATTACTTGCTTTTATAAAAAAAATAAACAGACCATTCACAAATTGTGAATAGTCTGTAATTTAATATTGCTTAAATATAATGTTCCCTTACCAACAAGCTAATGGTAACACCAACAATAATTACCGGTTGAAAGACCACTTGCCGAAGGAGTTATGCTTTGTGAATTAGTACAAGAATATGTTGTTGTACCAAAATCACTATTACACTGATGAGAACAATATGTACCTAACACACCATCTAGCATAAGGCTCGAAGAGCAATTAGCCATAGTTTGATTGTACTCCCAAGCAGGTTAACGATAGCATGATGATCCTGTCCAAGTACCGCCATCAAGTATACAATCTATAGTATCAATCATACACTGTGCCGTATCACAATCAACTTCCGTTTCAGTATTATCATATGAAAGAATGCTTGCATGTAGGTATATTGCTGAAGTAGAGAAATATGCTGTATTACCTGCGACATCAGATATTTTCAAACATACATAGTTTACACCTATATCAGATGATGTATAACTATATGAATTCGTTGTTGTATCAACAAATCCAGTTACAGTTGAATCACATGTTGCACTAGTTGATACTTTCCAATAATATGTAGCTGGTGATCCTAAACCACTACCATTATCACTAACTGATGCTGTCGCCGTAATTACATTGATATTCGCACTAGCACTGACACTTCCAGTTGGTGCCGTTACATCCACCGCATTCGCGTATAACGTTCCACCACTTGAACTTAACGTATAAGTATTACCTCCTGCCGTACCTGTCGTCGCTCCACTCGTCGTATTCCAACCTACTGATGTGTAACCTGTATTTGGAGATATACTTGGTAATGTTACCGTACAACTTGTACCGCCAGCACTAGCTCCTGTAGCACTTACCTTACAGCTACCACTTGTATCACCAATTGATGAAACATTGCTGCCTATCGAATATGTTACATTAAATTGATATACTGTATAAAGATTACCACTATTAGACTTGGCTGCATTTGTTACACTGGCGTATTCGGCTGTCGTATCGGCTGCCGTTGATAATCCTGCCCAAGCACTACTTCCTGGTCCTGTAGCTGTGCTATAATTACTTGTTCCTGTACTACTCGTAGATAATACCGGATCGGCCATCGCACTTGTACTTGTAAACCATTGATTTCTATATAATGTTCTTGAAGTATAACTATTGTTATTATAGTAATAATTTGTTAATGATTTCCTATATATTGCATAATACGTCTTATCACTATTGATACTTACTGATGTTGCATTTGAGGCTGCAGCTTCAGTCATATTACCAGTACTAGCACTAAGTCCTGCATATGCATTATTATATGTACCAACACTGCTAGTTACTTCAGAAGGTATTGCTACGCTGACACTTGCGTTTGATGTTGTTGCAGCACTTGTACTTGTACAATATAATGTCTGTGTCGTATCCTCTGATTTTGTTTTAGAAGATATCGTAGTACTACCACTTGTCGCATTACTTTGGTAATAGAAAGTTCCCGTTACTGATACCGTTTTCTTTGATGACGCATAAAAAGTTGTCGTATTTGACTTTGCTGCTTCTCCAAAACTTGAATATGCTGTTCCTCCTAAACTTGCACTAGTCGTAACTTTTTTAGCGTAAGAATTATCATAATTATAGCCAGATACTACTGTTGGATTACTACTACTGGTACCAGTCGTAGAGGTAGACAAAACTGGATCTGCTATGGCACTGGTGCTTGTAAACCATTCATTACGATAATATTGTTGTGTTGTACATGTATTTGTCGCACTTGGTCTATATACCGTTACGGCAGTTCTATATATTGAATAATAAGTTGTATTACCTGACAAAGTTATTGAAGAAGCATTTGAAGCTACAGCTTGGGTCATATTACCAACACTTGTACTTAGTCCCGCATAAGCATTATTCCATGTACCAACACTTCCAGTTACCGCTGTCGGTATATCGATACTACAGTTACCAGCATTATTCGATACGGTACAACTCTTTGTCGTTGATGCAACTGTTTTACTACCATTTGTCGCATTACTATTGTAATAGAATGTCGCCGTATATGTATTACCGGTAGCATTAGCCGTATACGACCAGTTGCCCGTTATCGCTGCTGAATATGCTTGGGTCGTACTTACTTGGGCACCACCAGTGGTCTGTGTCCAATTACTCCAAGTATAACCACTCATTACGGTTGCCCCTAAAGTTACTGTTTCACCACTAATATACCTTCCACCACCAGTAGTTGCACTTACACCAATACCATTACTTAAACTTACGGTATAAACATCTATTGATGCAGTGGCATTAGCGCTAGGTGTCGTATAATTAGTTGAATCACAAACACTTCTTACATAAACGGTCTTTGCGCCCGCTGATGCAACTAACGTGCTTCTATAGTTGACACCACTAGTAGCACTTGCAAAGCCACTATCAGAACTTAAACTTATTTCATAACTAGAGGCATTACTACTTGCTGTCCAAGTTACGATACCTGCGCTACTTATCGCCACATTAGTTGGTGCATTACATGTTGCTTTTGTAATATTGACGGTAGCACTTCCGGTTTTATCTTTATAATAAGTACCACCTGTTACTTTATAGTAAACGGTCTTTGCGCCATCAGTAAAGTTCGTATATCCAGGTTGTAAATTATAAGAGGTATTTACTGCTCCACTCGTCGTTACATTAGTTCCATAACTTGTACTTGTTCCTGATACGATGGTTTTTCCAGTCCATTCAGACGAAGTTACTGTTATAGTCGCATAATGTGTCGAGTTATCATAAGCATTATTATAATTTGTTGTAGTTACAGACAAATTTTGCTTTGCTACCGCTGCTGTTGTATTTGCTGTCGCATCTGTAGCATCGGCAAATGTCACTGGATTATAGTTAGTTTTTGATGCCGTTACTACCACATAGATATATTTACCAACTAAACTCTTATCGATTGTGTATTCACATTTATTGCTACTTGGAGTTTGATTGGTAGCTCCATCAATAGCTGTTCCACTTGAAGTCGCTCCGCTAGTTGTCGTATAATACCAAGAACATTTATAAGTCGCTGTTGGTGTCGTATTATTGATAGTTGCTGTTAGTTTTTGTCCCCAGGTATTGGTTCCACTAATAGCTACACTACCACCACTCATATCGGCATTGGCAATGTTGACAGTACCACTACCGGTATAATCACTATAATAGTCACCACCAGTTATTTTATAGTAAACTGTCTTAGTTTCTCCAGTTACATTCGTATATGTTGGACTTAACGTATAGTTGGTATTATATGCACCATTACTTGTTACTGTCGTACCATACGAAGTAGTCGTACCAGAGACGATCGTTTTTCCATTCCAAGCACTGCTATCAACTTTGACAACTACACCATGTGCACTTGTATCATAATCGCCTGTATAATTGGTTCTCGTTACAGACAAACTCTGTTTTGCAATTGCTGGAGTCGTCGTCGTACTTGTTAATGTTCTTGTCGTATAGTTCGTTGCACTAGCATCTACCGTAACATAGATATATTTACCAACCAAACTCTTATCAATTTCATAAGTACTGCTTGTCGCTCCATCGATCTGTGTTCCACCAGTTGGTGAATCACTCGTCGTATAATACCATTTATAATTACTGAATGAACATCCACTACTTGGATCACTGCACGTTCCCGTAGCAGTTAATGTTTGCCCCCAAGTAGATGTTCCACTTATTGAGACACTTCCGGTTATTCCTTTTGTTTGAATTTCTTTAGTAACATTCAATCTAGTATTGATATTCGTTCCAGTATTATTGGTCGTATCATCTACTTTACAATAGTACCAAATATAATATGTTCCAGCGTTAGTTCCCTTATAACTTGTATTTGTTGGTGATGTCGTTGTCCAAGTACTAGTTGAGAATGTTGGAGCACTATTTGACGTTGTTGGATTAGAACTATACCAATACATTGTACCACCAGTACTACAGCTTCCTGCAGTTGCTAACAAGTTCTGCCCGCTTCCGTTATATGTTAACGTAGTACTATTTACCGTTGGTGCTGTTATCGTCACTGTTCTTTGATTAATTACTATCTGTTTGCTTCCACAAGAATTATTATTAGTGTGGTTTGAATCACCAACCATTTTTACATAGACTGTCGTCGTACCAACAGCAGTTCTTGTTGGTAAATCATCTCCCCATGTTGCATTATCAGTACTATATTTTATTGTTCCACCACTTTGCCCACTTACTGTTACCGTATGACTGCTTCCATCATATGTTCCACTATAACCATTAAAGGTTGTCGGACAAGTAGCTACCACTTTATTTACTACGGCCGTATATTGTACTTGCGTTGCACTATTACAGTTATTGGTATCACTTGGAGCATAGTTAACATTTATCTTGGTATCTGTCGTATAGCCGACACCTTTCCAAGTTATTGTTTTACCAGTATCATTGGCTACATTACTATTGCTTGCTCCACCAGTAATACTTACCTTAGTCGTATCAGCACTTGCTGCTGTCAATGTTCCTTGACAACTGCTTATAGTAGTTGGAGTTGCTGTAAATGTCGTACTATTATTATAGTTTACCGTTCCTGTATTTGGACTTATGGCGATACTTGGCGTATATTTACCAATTGCTTTCGTGACACTTAATGCTGTATTGATACTTGAACCACTTTTAGCTTTATTATTTGTCGTATCACTTACATAGCAATAATACCATAAGTAATATGTTCTAGCATTTGTACCCTTTGCACTACTTGGGAATGTTGTAGTCCAAGTACTTGTTGAGAATGATGGCGCAGTACTTGTCGTATAGTTCGTAGTGTAATAATACATTGTTCCACCAGCACTACAACTTCCAGCATTTCCCGTTATAGTCTGTTCGCTTCCACTATATGTTAGTGTTCCACTTGCCATTGTTGGTGCAGTTACTTCAACTTCCCTTTGAGCAATCGCACTCGTCGCATCTGATTTGAATGTTCTATTTGAATAGTTGCTTTTAGATGCTGTTATTTCAACATAAATATACTTACCAATTAGGCCTGTGCCTATCGTATAGGTACATTGTTTATTTGTGGCCTCTCCGCTTGTTATTTGTGTCCCACCACTATTTGATTGACTTGTATTTGAATACCACGTACATGTATAACTATCTGCAGCAGGTGTCGTATCAGATATTGTCGCTGTTAATATACTTCCATATATTTTATTACCACCAATACTTACACTTCCACCCGACATAGATGCTTTCGTTATAGTTACTGTTGCACTTCCGGTTTTATCGTTATAATATGTTCCTCCGGTTACTTTATAATAAACGGTCTTTGTGCCATCAGTAAAGTCACTATATCCTGGTTTTAAATTATAAGAGGTATTTACAACTCCACTCGTCGTTACATTGGTTCCATAAGATGTACTTGTGCCTGATACGATAGTTGAGCCGTTCCAAGCAGAACTCGTTACGTTAATGGTCGCATAATGGGTGTTTCCATCGTATGCGGCATTATAATTAGTTGTTGTTACTGATAAATTTTGTTTTGCTACCGCATCTGTGCCACTACTTGTTAGTGTCTTATTCGCATAGTTCGTAGCTTTTGCTCTTACAGAGACGCTTATTACTTGTCCTACTTTTTCTTTCGGTATCGTATATGTACTACTGGTTGCTCCACTGATGTCTACTCCATCTGCTTTCCACTGATAGTTATCAAATGTACATCCTGATGATGGTGTCGTACAGCTGGCATTTGCTGTTAATGTCTCTCCCCATGTTGCTGTTCCACTTATCGTTACACTTCCGGTTATCGTTGCTCCCGTTAATGTAAAATCTCCGGCACTACTTACTGAATAATTATTACTTGATAAACTTAAGGTATATTTATTATCTGCGGCCGTCGCTGAATATGCATATGTTCCTACCGCATTCACTTTTGGTGTATATGTTAGGTTTATCTTTTCGGTTCCAACTCCGGTACTTACATTATTTCTCGCATATGTACTTGCCCCAGATACCCACGTTGTACTCCAGGCATCTATTTGCGTACTTGTCAATGCTTTTTGAGTTATGGTAACTTTAGCATTTGTTGTGCCAGTTACATAACACTGTACCGTATTATGGTTAGAGTCTCCCAATACTTGAACATAAACTGTCGTATCTGTTCCGGCATTTGGGCCTAGTTCAGGATTAGTATTTGACCATTCACCATTTGATGCTGTTCTATATTGAACTGTTCCTCCGCTTGAATTATTCCCTACGGTTATTGAATGTTTATTTCCATCATATGCAGCATTATAAGACGTTAATGATGGACATGTTGCATTTACTTTATTTATTTTTAGTACTCCAGCAACATATTCGATATCATAGTTACTAGTTACTGCTGTCCCTGATCTTTTTATTACGGCAGCACTCGGGGTTATCGTACCATTAGTTGTGTAATTTGCAGTACTTGGTGTTAGCGTTACTGAATCCAAAGTATCTCCAGTAACTAACGTTGCTACCGTTACTTGGCTAGTTCCTGTTGCTATTGAAGAACCATAATTTATTGTTTGATCTTTAGCTGTTATCGTTATTTCCTTCTTATTCATCGTATATGTTTTACAATCACTAGTGCTTGAATTATAGTTATCAGTTCCTGTTAGTGTCGCTTTAACATAATATGTTCCATAATTGGTCGGAGCGGTACTTGTCTCACCGGTACTACATTCATTATTCGTATAATACTTATACGTAAATGCTGCTCCAGCGATATTGGCATTGTTACTATTTAATTTAGCTGTTGCTCCACTGGCCGCTTGACTTTCACCATTATATGTTTTATTTTGATTACCTAATGTTGTGGTTGTGTTTGCTTTTGTAATGTAACAAGTTAATGTTCTGGCACTTGTTACATTACTTCCACTACTCCATTTATAGTTAGCCGTAGGCGTTAAATCACCCGTATAACTATCTACGTTTGTTCCTTTGATGACACTATTGGTGTATTGTCCACTATCATGAGCCGCAAATAGAGTTTGTTCTTCAGCGGTATATGCTTGACTTGTACATGTTGGGAAAGTTATTTCTAATCTCTCGATTGTAATTGTCATCGTTGCTTGTTTTTCCGCATTGGTTACATTATCCTTTGCTTTGACAATTACGTTATATGTTCCCGCATTCGTACTATTGGTAAATGAGATTGTTCTATTTGTACCACTGATTGTTGCTCCAGTTGGAGCTCCACTTACAATCGTATATGTATAATCATTTGATCCATTACTTGCACCTGTAAAGGCATTAGATGTATAAGCTGTTCCATATACCCCACTATCTAACGTTTGATTACTAAATGTTAGTTCATTAGCTGTCCATGTAGCCGTCAAAGTTATTGTTCTATTGCTTCTTAATGCCAAATCTTTGAAGTATGTTGCTTTAGTTGCAGTACTTGCATTTGACCATGTCGTAGTTACTGCACTAGATGAATCACCATATTTAGCATTTGTCGTATCTAGAGTATTTGATGCGGTCCATCCAGCAAATGTATATCCCGTACAACTTGGATTAGCTATTGTCCAAGCTGTTCCATATGTTTCTGTTCTATCGGCATATGTCGTAGCATTTAGAGCACAATTATTATTTGCTGTTTCAAATTCAACGGCATATGTATTAGCAACTGTTATCGCTGCTGATGTTTTTACCTCATTTCCTTGTACGGTTGGATATAACACATTCTTTATCGTATTAGCTGGTAACGTCAATGTCGTTTCGCCATCACTTGTCGTTCCTTTAACTGTTACTGTATATTTATATCCACCAGTTACACTTGTTTTTGTTACATTGGTTATTGTTACTTTGTTATTTGATAATTCAAAACTACTTGCTGTCAAATTGCTATTTGTAATTTCTGATTCATCGGTACATGTTAAATTGATACTTGCGGTCTCATTATTAGCAATTGATGTCACATTCCAAGTGCCCCAGCTACAATCTGGTTCGGTCGTATCGACAGCCGTAATAGTTACACTCTTATATGTCGTTCTATTATTTTCATCTTTAAACCATACATAATATGTTGTATTTACCGTTCTTGTATTATCAGTACTTGTCAAATTATAAACGTTGTTCTTATCACTTGCTGGTGTAATTTCTGTCCAGCTATTAGGCACCGTATTACTTTCAGTTACTTTATAATGAGTTACTTTATACTTACTATCCACTACAGTTGCACTGATTGTCTGATAATTAGCACTAATTCTTGTAACTTCAAATCTATCTTCAGTACCTTCAAGTTGATTGATTTCTGTCCATACATTCGTATCTAACGTTTCACCAGAAAGTAACTCACTTGGATTTTCATCTTCATCTAGCCAAATCCAAATCGTATAATAGACTTTACTAGTTGTTACATTGATATTAGGCACTAATGTCAATGTATCGCCAGCATTAGATCCGACGAAGTTACCACTAGCAAGTTCTAGTTCGGTATTACCTGATGTTCTTTCAGTTACCGTCCATTTTAAAGCTGGGCTCTTCTTCATATTAGTACCAATTTGATTGACATCTAAATGAATTGTTGCTATTAGTGATATGTTAGCTGCATCGTCTGTTTTCTTTAAGGCAATAGTTGAATGAATGCCATCGGTATAATCATCGCCTACCTGAAGATTACCAACAAATTTAGATTCTCCTTCATCATAGACAATATAATCTTTTAAGTCACCAGCAGTATTAAAGATGATGTTCTTATTAACACCACCTGCCCATGAAAAATAAGCATAACTACCGCCAGTTATGACTAATCCCACTAAAAATATTGCTACGATTGTTAATATCATTCTCTTTCTATCATTCATTCATATCTACCTCATTTTCTTAATATTTTCTTTTCATCAAAAAATCCAGCCAAAAGACATCTTACTCTTTAAAAATTATCAATTTTTATCAGACTTTATTCTTTGACTATTTTCAACATACCACCCATTTATATTATCTATAAATATAGTAACATAAAATATACGTTTTTGCAAGAAAAAAAGACATTTTTTTAATGTCTAGCACTATTTTCTCCCATCTTACAATTTATCATAAAATTCATCCAAAAATATTTGCACAAATTGTAAGTTTTTTCTCACTTTCACTAATTAACCGATATAGAAGTATGGTCGCACACCTAACGAATTATTAGCATCTATTACATCACTGACACCATAACCACCAATTATAGCAAATAATGTATACGATGCAATAGACCTTAACCAATATGTGCTTCGCTGCGCATTGACAAATCCAGGTTTTAGCCTGAATAACGGAAATTGGATATTATCAGTTCCCGTATCAACATAGCTACTAGAAACGGACATATTACCAGTTACTTGTACCTCATTCATCAAGTCAGCTTGACGCGTATACCAATCCCAACCACATGCTGTTCCAGTCCAACCACCATATCCCATACTTATTGCATTGCACACATAAGTTGTACGTAATGTTCTATGCGAAAGTACATGACCATTAAATACCGGATTGATATAGGTAGTTAAAACACTCGGAATTGTCGTTGTGTACATTTTACTTCCAACATACCCCCCTTCTGTCGTAGCTGAATCATTCATAACCGAAGAAGTTAAATTCGTATCTGGTATGATGACCGCATGATGAGTATTAAGCGGAGTAGAACCTTTTCCATAATAAATATCAAAACCAGCGATTCGCCACACAATTCCATTAACTGTCGCATTAACTTTATCTGCTACAATATAGTCTCCAACATAGAGATCCTCAAACATACTATAGCCATTGGTACCAGCAATTCTATCATATATGGAACCATCCCCACCATTGACAACACTACTGGGCATATATTTTGAGACATCTTCACCTCTAAATATTGAATTATGAAATCCTGCATTGGCTCTGATTAAATCTTCGACATCTTCTAATCGTGTATTATATGCAGCAT